>CAXTSG010000085.1:295-11584 GCA_964246825.1 uncultured Acidobacteriaceae bacterium
GCGCAAGCTGCGCGGCTACGAATCAAACGGCATGGTGGTTGCCGCCTCGCTCGGCGAGACCGGCAAACCTTCGCTCGCCGGCTTCCTCGACCATGTCGAGTTGGGCGCTCGGCTCAGATAGCTTTCAAGGATTCCGATGCTGGTCGATTCGCACGCTCATCTCGATCACGAACGCTTCGCCCCCGACCGCGACCTGCTGCTCGCTCGCGCCTGGGACGCGGGGGTGCGCACGATTCTTTCTATCGGCATCGGCGACGGCCCGGCAACCATGCAGGAGGCGCTCCATCTGGCGCGAAGCTACCGCGACAGGCCCGGCGTGCCGCGCATCTTTGCGACCGCGGGCGTCCACCCGCAGGAGGCCGGGGACTGCGACGCCGCCGCGCTTAGGAAGCTGGACGGGCTGCTTAGGGAGCCGGAAGTGCTGGCCTGCGGCGAGATCGGGCTTGACTACTACCACCAGGACAACCCCCCGGTGGAAGTGCAGCGGGAAGCATTTCGCGCGCAGATGGAGCTTGCCGCGCGCCGTCGAAAACCGATTGTGATCCACTGCCGGCCCGGCCATGCCTTCGGCACGGAAGCCGACGCCTGGGAGCAAACGCTGAGCATGCTGGAAGAGCACTGGCGGCCGTCCGGGCTCTCCGGCGTGCTTCACTGCTTTTCAGGCGATGGGGCGCAGGCCCGGCGGGCGCTTGAGCTCGGCTTCCTGCTCTCGTTCGCGGGCAATCTCACCTATCCCGGCGCGGCGGCGCTGCGGGAGGTCGCGGCTTCCCTCCCGGCCGACCGGTACCTGGTGGAAACCGACTGCCCGTTCTTGGCCCCCGCGCCCGAGCGCGGCAAACGCAATGAGCCCGCGCTGGTGCGCCGCACGGCCGAGCTGCTGGCCCAGGTGCGCGGAGTCTCGCTCCCGGCGCTGGCCGAGCAGACGAGCGAAAACTTCCACCGGCTTTTCCATGGCACTTCACTGCCAAGTCCGTTTGCGGAAAAGCCAACCGCGGGTGTGTGAGCGATTCACGCCCATAATAGAAAGATAGGGGTACATACATGGCTGCCGAGAATTCATTCGATATCGTGTCCAAGGTTGAGGTGCAGGAGGTGAAGAACGCGATCGATCAGGCCACCAAGGAGGTCAACGCCCGCTTCGACCTGAAGGACTCGAAATCATCCATCAAGCTGGACGGCGACGAAAAAGGTCTGGAGCTTGCCTCGGCCGATGCCTACAAGCTGGAAGCCGTGACGCAGATCCTGGAGCAGAAGTTGATCAAGCGCGGCATCTCCATCAAATCGCTCGAGTACGGCAAGGTCGAGCCGGCCGCCAACGCAAGCGTGCGGCAGAAGGTCACGCTCAAGCAGGGCATCGCAACCGAGAAAGCAAAGGAAATTGTCAAGCGCGTCAAGGATGCCAAGAGTAAGGTGCAGGCGACGATTCAAGGGGATACAGTCCGCATTACGGGCAAGGATCGCGATACTCTACAGGAGACCATCGCCATGCTGAAGGGACAGGATTTCGGCATCGACATGCAGTTTACGAACTTCCGCTCCAACTAAGGGAAGTTTTGCGCGGCGGAAGCGGGTTTGGACGCCTCCGGGAGGCCGCGCGCATCAGTAACCCAGGAGCGGACGTGGGCACAGCAGCGATAGCAACGGCCAAGGAGGTATTCGATCTCCTCCAGGACGATCTCCTCCTCATCGAGCAGGAGTTCGGCCGCGATGCTGTTTCTTCCGTTGCCGCCATCACCGAGATTACCGACTACCTGCGCGAAGGCGGCGGCAAGCGCATCCGCCCGTCGCTGCTGCTGCTGGCCTGCCGCAGCCTCGGCTATTCCGGCTCCGCCATGCACCGCCTCGGTGCCGTGATCGAGATGGTGCACACCGCCACGCTGGTCCACGACGACATTATCGACGGAGCCGAGCTGCGCCGCGGCCGCCCTTCGCCGAACACCACCTGGGGTAATTCGCGCTGCGTGCTGGCCGGCGATTGGCTCTACATGCAGGCGTTCCGCATCGCGCTCGACGAGCGCAACTTTCGCGTGCTGGAGTTGCTGATCGGCCTGACGCAGGTCATGGTCGAGGGCGAACTGCTGCAAACAGAAAAGTTGGGCCGTCCGGTCACGGAAGCCGAGTACGACGAGCTCATCTACCGCAAAACAGCCTGCCTGTTTGAGGTTTCCATGCGTCTCGGCGCTGTGCTTTCGGGTGCCGATGCCCGCACCGAGGAGGCTCTTGCCGAGTACGGCCACTCGCTCGGCCTCGCGTTCCAGGTTGTCGATGACGTGCTGGACCTCACCTCAGCGGAGGCGGTTCTCGGCAAGCCGGTCGCCAGCGACCTGCGCGAAGGCAAGGCTACCCTTGCCGTGGTTCATGCGCTGGAGCACAGCACGGCGGCCGAAGGGGAAGCGATCCTGCAGGTTTTAGCCGACGGCGCGTTTACCCAGGTGCGCTACGAAGATGTTTTGGCCGTGCTCGACCGCCATCGATCCATTGAATACGCCATGGCCGCCGCCCAGCGGCATGCGGAGAAAGCGCGCCGGTCCCTCGACGAGCTGCCCGAATCCGAGTACAAGCGAGCTCTGCTCTGGGTGCCCGACTTCGTCGTGAACCGCGAAAAATAGAACCGCGGGTACTCCTTCCCCTACGGACCGGACACAGCTTTCTCGCCGGGAAAATACGATTTCAAGGGGCGTATCCCGCTGGACGCGCCCCTCGGAAGTCGCGCCGCTACCGGCCTTTCACACTGGTCGTGCTCTGCCCGGCAGCAGCGGCCGTGGGCAGCAGCACCGAGTAAAGATCAAGTCCGCCGATCACCGTATTGGCATTCAGCGCGGACTGGCCGACGGCACTGTTGATCGCGCTGATAAAGGCGGGCGCAAGGCTGAGGCTCAGGCCGTTGTGGCTGATGGTCCCGTTTTCGGGCACAAGCGGCAGGCTCGGCGCGGGACCGCCCTGCTGGCTGATATTGAAGATATTTTGCCGTCCGACAAAGGTGCCGTTTTCAATAAACAACCCGGAAAACACGGCACCGGTGGCGGTAAGCTCCAGCGCTAAATCCTGAACGCGGATCGTGCTTCCGTTAATGGAAACAAGGTAGCCGCCCTGGTAAATCACCTCGTTGAAGGAAGTCTGAAGATCGATGGCACCCTCAAGCGCGGTAAAAACTTCAGCACCGTTCACCAAGGGAGCCTGTGAAAGATCGGTTACTGTGGCACCGATGGAGCCAAGCTGCTGCACAAAGGCCGGCGCCAGGGTGATCGTCGCGCGTCCGTAGACGATAGAGTCGGTTTGTGCGTGGAGAGCGGCCGGAGCCAGCGCGACTGCGGCAAGGACTGTAAGGGTGCGAAAGGATGTCATCGAAAAACTCCTACGGGGGAAGTCGGCCCTGCCTCGGCGGCACGGAGCATGCCCGCTTACGCCGAGAACGCCGAAAACAGCATGAGCCGGTTTGCCGAAACCCTACCACTTCCGGAGAAGGCAGATATCAAACTTCCTAAAAAGTTTGATGGAAAACATCGGTGCGGGGGCTTTTCAAAGATTTTGTTGATCTATGCAAAGCTCAGGGCCGGAATAGAAACCGTCGGCCATACCGTAGCTGCTACGTTCCGGCTGGACCGGGAGCCTCCACAATGCCCGCCCGCAGATCTATCTGCGACCAGAGCCAGTCGAGATCCAGGTAAATCGCCGTGCCCGCAATCGTGAGTCGGCTTTCCGGGTGCCAATAGGTACCGTCCGTCCATACCATTGCGGAACGCTGCTCAGAGTCAATCAGCCAGATGTGCCGCACTCCCATGGCATGGAGATCGCCCGCCCGCTTTTGAAGATCGTGAACCTTATCGTCCTCGGAAAGAATCTCGATAGCCAGAAGAGGCGGCGTATCCTGCGTTTTAGTGAACGGAGCGGGAAAAGGCACGACAGACACATCCGGCAGGCGAAAGTCAGTCGGCCGGATGCGCGTGCGTACCTCCAGCTGCGGCGCAACTCCCCACTCGGTCATGCGCATGGCGAACCAGGAACCGATCACCATCTGCACAAAGCCGTGGAGCACGGTGGGCATAGGCTTCTCCCTGAGTTCTCCGTCAATCAGCTCCCGGTCCGGGCGGTAAGAGGTACGAAGGTACTCCTCCACGCGAATCAAGCGTCCAGTTGCCGAAGGCAGGGTGTCAACGTTGGTCATCCCGGCGACCTTTCACAATAAATCTACCGCTTACCGAGCCGACGGCAGCAATCTCAACTATGTTCGCGGGCAGATAAAGCATCCGCTTACCCGCAAAACGGAAACTCACCCGCCGCCGCCCAAGGCCCGCCCTCGTAGTGCCACAGCAGGAGGTTCGCGGCCTGCACCGTCCACGGGCGAAAGCCCTGCGAGAGCCGCGTGTACAGCGTGCGGGCTTCTTCCGGATCGACTTTATTCTGAACCACCACATGAGGACGAAACGGCTGAAGATCCTGCCGGCTCAGATCAGCGAGCCACGCCGCGCGAAGCGAAGCATGGATGCGGTCGAGCTCCGGCGCGCGAACCGAATAAGCAACACCGCGCCCCATCCGCATCAGGTCATGGACTTCCAGCGGAAACGGCGCAAAAGCCGATGCCGTCTGCTCCAGCAGCTCCCGGACGGCGGCGAGCTGCTCCCCGGGCAGCGCGTGAAACAGCGAAAGATGCGCCGGAATGCGATTCAAGCGCATCGGAAAGTAGCGCCTGCGCTCCCCTTCAAAATACGCCTGGTCCCGCGGGTGGAGGCCAAGCGTAAGAATCAGCGGACGCGGCCCGCCCTGCGCTGCTTCGGTCATCCTCGGTAAGATGCATGACCTTTGCTAGAATAAGGGGCTGGAGTAGGGGTGCCGCAAGTATGGAGGCATCGCCCGCTCAAACCGGTTCCGCCCGTTGAAAGGAAATACTCTGTGCTGATGATTCGTCTGGCGCGCTTCGGCGCCCGCAAAAAGCCGTTTTACCGTGTGGTTGTGATTGAAAAGGATCGTGCGCGCAACGGCCGCTCCGTGGAGCTGGTCGGCACCTACAATCCCCGCACCAGCCCGGCTACGGTTGAGTTCAAGCGCGAGCGCATCGACTACTGGACGGGCAAGGGCGCGCAGGTCTCGGACCGCGTTGCCAAGCTCCTCAAGAACGTTCCGGCGCAGGCTGCCTTACCCGCGGAAGCCACAGCCTAGTTCACCGCGCTCTTTTCTGATTGGGGGCTGCACGCAGCCCTGTTGCGTTGCATCCGCGAACTGCTAGTATGAGCGCCAGCCGAGCAGCGGGAGCAGCCCATATGCAGGATGAACCAGGCCATGTTCACGAGGACCCCGACCCGACCCGGGCATTGATCGAGCAGCTTGCCCGCGCACTGGTCGACCACCCGGAGGCGGTAGAGGTGCAGGCTCTCCAGCGCGAAGAAAGCACCGTGCTTCGGCTGCATGTCCTCGACTCGGACATCGGCAAAGTCATCGGCAAACAGGGGCGCACCGCGCACTCGCTGCGAACAATCTTAAGCGCCGTCAGCATGAAATACCATCACCGCTACACCCTGGACATCGTGGAAACAGCCGAAAACCGCGGCGCGGGAACCGCGAAGGCCGGCGAGTAGCAGCCGCCATGCCGCAGGCGGCTCCCGAGTGGCTGCGCGTCGCGCGCATCGTGCGCCCGCAGGGGCACCGCGGCGAAGTGATTGCCGACATCCTTACAGACTTTCCTGAACGCTTTCGGCAGCGGCCGACGCTTGGGCTGCGCGCCCCGGACGGGGCAGTGCCCGCCCGCGATGTTCTGGTCGAGGAAGCGCGGCCCCACAACGGCCGGATGGTGCTGCGGCTTGCCGGCTGCGCCACTATGAACGAGGCTGAAGCCCTGCGCGGGTGGGAGCTCGTGGTCCCCTGGGCGCAGCGTACCGTTTTGCCGGAGGGTGAAATCTATATCGCCGAGCTTGCCGGCGCTACCCTGATCGACAGCGCCGGAGCCGTTTCTCTCGGCACCATCACGGATGTGGACCGCGACACAACGGAAGGGGTTTTGCTGGTTGTGGAAGCAGGAGACCGCGAGCTGCTGGTTCCATTTGTGCAGGGCTACCGGCCGCGCTGGGATGCCGAAGCGCGGACGCTCACCATGGACCTGCCGGAAGGATTGCTGGATTTGGACAGCCGCCCGGCCCGGGAAGAATAAAGTGCGCTTCGACATCCTCACCATCTTTCCCCTCTTTTTCGGCGAGCCTGCGGAGAAAAGCGCCGGAGGCACCGGCATCTTCGGCTCCGGCATGCTGCGCCGGGCGCTCGCCTCGGGGCAGGTCGCCGCGCGGGTCCACGATTTGCGTACCTTTACCTTTGACAGGCACCGCACCGTCGATGACCGGCCCTTCGGCGGGGGCGAGGGCATGGTGCTCAAGCCGGAGCCCTTTGCCGCCGCGCTCGGCTCACTCGGGGTCGCGCCGAAGGGGGAGCGCGATCCCGCGCGGGAAACCGTGGTGCTGCTTTCCGCGCAGGGGGTGCCGTTTACCCAGGCAACCGCGCATGCCCTGGCCCGTTTAGACCGCGTGGTGCTGCTATGCGGCCGCTACGAGGGCGTGGACGAGCGCGTGGCTCTGAGCATGGCCGACCGGGAGCTTTCTATCGGCGACTATGTGCTCACGGGCGGCGAGCTCCCCGCCGCCGTCATTGTGGATGCGGTCACCCGCCTGGTACCCGGGGTGCTCGGCAACGCGGCTTCCGGTGCCTGCGAGAGCTTTGGCGCGGCGGACCGCCTGCTCCCTGCTGAGGGAGGTCCGCGCGCCACCCACGGCGCGGGCGGCCTTCTAGACTACCCGCAATATACCCGGCCCGCGGCCTGGGACGGCATGGAAGTGCCGCCCGTGCTCCTTGAGGGAAACCACCTGGAAGTGCGCCGCTGGCGGCGCGAGCAGGCGCTCGTGAAAACAGCCCGCCATCGGCCCGATCTGCTCCGGGCGGCGGAGCTTTCCGAGCAGGATCAGCTGTTTCTGGCCGCCCTTGGGGAGTTGTTTTAGCGGCGCGCCGCCCCCTGCCCTGCCTTCATCTTTTCCATTTCCGCGTTCATCATCTCCCGCAGCTTCGGGGTCAGCTCCCCCATGCGCTCCATGGCAAGCGCGGAAGAAGCCTGAAGCACCTGCGGCGTTTTTGCCAGCACCGAGCGCCCGACCGGCGAATCGTAAAAGGCAAGCATGCCGCTGATTTCTGCATCGCTGTAGTTGGCAAGATAAATCTTGGCGTACTCCGGCTCCAAGGCGTTCCAGGAGAATGAAGACTGCACCGTGTCCATCACCTTGCCCATAAAAGCGTCGTACTCCGCCTTTTGTTTCGGGTTCTGGTCAACCTCAGGAAAAAGCCCCGCGACCATGGACCGGTTCTGCTCCATGACCTGCTGCATCATCTGGTTGAATGTCTGCTCAATGTGCATCACGGCAAAAAGCCGCTGCACCTGCTGCTCGCGGGCCGCATCCTGGGCGCGGGCCGGGCTGGAGCCGCCCAGCGTGCAGAGCAGCAGGGCAAGAGGAAGTATCGTTTTGCGAGTCATCATGAGGTTTGGTTCCTCCGCGGCGGTTTTCGGGATTGCGTCGGCAGCTATTATCCATGACTGGCAGGGCCATGCGCCTGCTTCTTTTCGTTCCGGCTTCTGTATACTAGGGCTTCGCCTCGCGCCCGGCATCGTTTAGCCGTGCGGCACGGTTGAAAATCAAGATTCAGGATTGTGTAATGTCTATCCATCCAGTAATGCAGCGCCTTGCCGAAAAGCTGAAGCGCACCGACCTTCCCCCTTTTGCCACCGGCGATACTGTTCGTGTGCAGGTCAAGATCAAGGAAGGCGATAAGGAGCGGCTTCAAGCGTTCGAGGGCTTGGTAATTGCATACAAGCGCGGACCGCAGGGCTCCTTCACCGTGCGTAAGATCAGCTTCGGCCAGGGTGTCGAGCGTATCTTCCCGTTCAACTCCAAGGTCGTCGATAAAGTGGAAAAGCTCCGCTCGGCTAAGATTCGCCGCTCCAAGCTGTTCTACCTCCGTGCCCTGCGCGGCAAGGCGGCGCGCCTCAAGGAAGTGGAGCGCTCCTAGCTGCCTTCCCTTGCGTCGGCGGACTCAACAACGATGCCTCGTTCGCTCTCCCTCGGCAGCCCGCGCGCGCGGCGTCCCGATGCCGAAGTTTCCAAGGCGACCCGCAAGGTTCGCATGCTGCGCTCGCTCCCCTGCGACGACAGCTTTGAGCGCCTTGCGCGCGAAGCCGGTGCCGAGCGCGTCGCGGGCATCGATGAAGTCGGCCGCGGAGCCCTGTTCGGTCCCGTCGTGGCCGCGGCGGTCATCCTCCCATCGGGCTGCCGCATCCCCGGCCTGCGCGACTCCAAACAGCTGACTTCGGAGGAGCGCGAGCGGCTTGCCGCCCTGATCCACGGCTGCGCCCTTGCCGCGGCCGTCGCGGAAGTGGATGCCGCCGTCATCGACCGCATCAATATCTACCGGGCGACCCGGCTCGCCATGCAGCAGGCGGCCGAAGCTCTCTGCCCCGCCGCCGACCACCTTCTGATCGATGCTATGAGGCTGCCCGTTTCCTGCGCGCAAACCGGCATCGTTTACGGTGATGCCCGCTCGCTTTCCATTGCCGCTGCTTCCGTGATCGCGAAAGTCCATCGGGACGCCCGCATGCGGGCCCTGCACCTTGCTTTCCCGCAGTACGGGCTCCACGAGCACAAAGGCTACGCAACCCCGGAGCATAGCCGCGCCCTGCTGCGCTACGGGCCCAGCACCCTCCATCGCCGCAGCTTTCGCCCGGTATGGGAGGCCGCGCTGCCCTGGGATTGACACGCGATACCACCCTCTAAAAACACCTGAAAGGAAGCTCCCTTGCCCCTGCGCCTGATGTGCCTGACAGCCCACCCTGACGATGAGGCAGGAGCCTTTGGAGCGGCCCTGCTGCGCGCCGCGGCGCGCGGCGCGGAAACCGCCGTTCTGTGCCTGACGGAAGGCGCGGCCGGCTCCTACCGCGACCCCGGGCAGTCTGACGAGGAGCTTGCCGCGCTCCGCCGGGGTGAGTTCCACCGTGCCTGCAAGGCTTTAGGCGTCACACAAGCCGCACTGCTCCAGTACCCCGACGGCGGTCTCGCGCAGGTGCCCTTTTGGGATCTGGTCAGCCTCCTGACGGCGGCTCTCCGGCGTTTCCGGCCGCATGTCGTTCTCACCTTCGGTGCCGAGGGCGGCGTGAACCTCCATCGGGACCACACCGTTGTTTCGCTTGCCGCGACCGCCGCGTTTCACTGGTCCGCCCGGCCCGACCTGGTTCCCGTGGAGGCTGACGGGCCCTGGGCTCCGCAAAAACTGTATTACGCCGCAACCGCGTTTCTTTCCACCCGGGACGAACAGCTCAAGCACACCGCGGCGCGAACCTTTCCCTCGCTTTCCTTTGCGCTCGGCCCGCTGTCCGAGCAGAAGTTCGCCGCTTTCGCGCAGCATGCTTCCCAGCGCGGAGTGATCGAGCGCGTTCAAAAGGAGTTCCCGGACGTCTTCGGAACCGAAGATTACCTTCTCGCGGCCGCGCGCCGTCCGGTTGCCGGCGAGCAGGACCTATGGGACGGGGTAGAAGAGGATTAGAGTTTAGCGCGGCACCAGAACACCGCCGGCATACGCGCCCGCGCTGTCCTCCGGCTCGCTCAGCCCGCCGTAGCGCCGATTGCGGCTTCCGTAAGCCTCCAGCGCTTCCAGCAGGTGCGTTCCCCGAAAATCCGGCCACAGCCTGTCCGTGACCCAGATTTCCGTGTAGGCGATCTGCCATAGCAGGTAGTTCGAAATGCGCATTTCGCCCGAGGTACGCACCAGGAGGTCCGGGTCGGGCATGTCGCGCGTATACAGGTGCCGCTGAATATCCTGCTCGGTCAGGTGCTCCGGGCGCAGCACTCCCTGCTCGATCTCCCGCACCAGGCCGCGCACGGCGTCCACCAGCTCGGTACGCGCGCCGTAGTTCAGGGCCAGCGTCAGGGTGGTGCCGGTATTGCGGCAGGTTTCCTCGGCCGCCCACTCCATGCGCTCGCGCACCTCGGGCGGCAGCTCGTGGATGCGCCCGATGTACTGGATGCGCACATTGTTGTCGTTCATGCGCTGCACGTTGCTGCTGAGATAGCTCGACAGGAGCCGCATCAGAAAGGAAACTTCCAGCCGCGGCCGGCGCAGGTTGTTTTCGAGCGAAAAAGCGTACAGCGTCAGCCAGGGCAGGTTGATGCGCGATGCCGTTTCCACCACATACTGTACGGACTCCGCGCCCTGCTTGTGCCCGACAAAGCGCTGCATGGCGCGCTTGCCGGCCCAGCGTCCGTTCCCGTCCATGATGATGGCAACGTGCTCAGGCAGCCGCGCCGGGTCGAGACGCCGATAAATTGTCGCCTCTTGCGCGGATAATTCATGAACGCGGCTGGGCTGCTCGAGTGACACGGATCGACCTCAGTTAGGACCGTAGCATAGCGCGGCGCGCGCCGCAAAGCAGTACGCGCGCCGCTACGTTACGCTCGTGCGAGCGCGTATCGGCCTGAGGTGGCTTCCCGCGCCATGTCGCGCGCGTGGCTTAACAGAACCTGCTGTTGAAAGCTGTTCAAGTGCCCGACAAACGGCAGCATCTCGCTCAAAAACGGGTCCTCGGCCATGCTGACGGCATGGCTGTCGCGCTCGGAGCGGGCGTCATACAGCAAGTCACCGATGGGCGCGTCCAGGGCCGCCGCCAGCCGCTCCAGCGAGGAAAGCGTCGGCATCGCCTTGCCGTTTTCGATTTTCGAGATATACGTGCGCGGCACCTGCATGCGCGCGGCAAGCTGCCGCTGGCTCAGGTCGCGGGCGTGCCGCAGTGTGCGCACCGAACGCGCAACATCCAGCTCGGGGGAGCCGTTCGCTTCCCTGTTGTGGAGATGGATCGGCGCGGCAACCGGCTCTTCCGGCTCCAGCGGCTTCAGGCAGCGGCGGCAGTTCCCATGGACAGTGCGGAACTGCACGAGCTGACAACGTTCGCAGCGCAGGACCTCACGCGACTCAACGGTTGCTAGAGTAGTTGCCATAAATTGTGCACGGAGCGCCAGAGCAGACACACCGCAGGGATAAGCTCGCCGGCTCTCCCCTTGCGTAAAACCATTCTCACCATGCGCCCCGGACTTCTCCTTGTCAAGCAAAGGAAACAGAATCGGGGTGACTTTGGGCACCAAACTTCAGAACCGGCAGCGGAACGGCAGCAGCGCATCGGTGCACGGGAGAAGCGGGCAGTAGTTTCAGGAGGGACCGCCGGGGAACTCGCGGAACAGTCTGCGTATGCTGAAAAGATGAACCCGGCCCCAGTGC
>CAXTSG010000086.1:0-6058 GCA_964246825.1 uncultured Acidobacteriaceae bacterium
TCCCATGGCTGACCTGGGCTGGATCTGCGTCAACTCCTGGCGCTTCGGCGTGGCGGACAAGCCCGTGGGCGGCTTCGGCGCGCGCGAGGATCTGTGGGCCGGCTACGAGGGGGCGGGCGGCGCGCCGGTCGACCGCGCATCGCTCTTTGCCAAGCTTGAGTACCTGAACCCGGGCGGCAGCGTGAAAGACCGCGCCGCGCTCGGCATTGTGCTGGACGGTGAGCGCCGGGGCAGACTGCGCGCCGGCATGACCATTGTGGAAGCGACCGCCGGCAACACCGGCGTGGGCCTGGCGCTGGCCGGCATCCATCGCGGCTACCGGGTGGTGCTGTTTGTTCCCGAGGGCTTCGCCGAAGAAAAGTGCATCCTGATGCGGGCCTTCGGCGCGACCGTGATCCGCACGGCTGAACATGAAGGAATTCGCGGAGCCATCCGCGCGGCGCACACGTTGATCGAGGGCAAGGACGGCTACTTTCTAGCGGGGCAGTTTGAAAATCAGGCAAACCCGCGCTTCCACCACGACACCACCGCACTCGAGCTGTGGGAGCAGATGGAAGGCCGTATCGATGCGTTTGTCGCGGGCATCGGCACGGGCGGTACCTTTTCCGGGATCGCCCGTTTTCTCAAGGAGCGCCATCCGGGAACGCTCACGGTCGCGGTGGAAACCGAGGGTTCCGTATTGCAAGGCGGTACGCCGGGGCGGCATCGGGTAGAAGGCATCGGCGTATCGTTTGTGCCTGCAACTTTTGACGGTGAAGCAGCCGATGAGATTGTGCGCGTGAGCGACGACGATGCGTTCTACATGGTGAGCCGATTGGCGCGCGAAGAAGGGGTGCTGGCGGGCTCCAGCGGAGGCGCGGCGGTGCATGCGGCGCTTGCGGTTGCGCGGCGGCTGGGCCCGGGCAAGCGGGTTGCGACGGTTGTGCCCGATTCGGCAGAGCGGTATCTATCGAAAGATATCTTTGGGGCGGAGATGACGATGGGGTTAGGCGTTGCTGCCGCACCATCCGCCGGGCGGTCGAATAAGGAGTAAAATCCCACACATGACGAACTGACAGCTTTATGTCTCGGCGGGTCTTCCGACGGCGACCGGCTTGGTGACAATCGCCATCGTTATTATTCTCAATGAAAGGATGGAGGCTGGTTTTCAGGCCCTATGTGCCGAGATCAATGCTCTACGCTCCGAAATGAATGCTCTACGCACTGAGATGAGCGACAAGATCGACTCTCTACGCATTGAAACAGATGCCAAGCTCACCGGTCTTCGCTCCGATCTGACCGCCCGCATCGACCGCGTTTCCGACGATCAGAAGCAGTTCTACATGATTCTCGGCGAGCACAAGGGCAAGATCGAGTCGCTGGAAAAGTGTTAACTCCGCCCTTGGTCGCCGCCCACAACGCTGATACCTTGAAGCTATGGCAGGCTTCTCCACCAGGGCAATTCACGACGGGCAGCCGCCCGATCCGCTGACCGGCGCGGTCAACGTTCCGCTTTACCTTTCCTCCACTTACGCCCAGGAAGAAATCGGCAGGCACAAGGGCTGGGAATATTCCCGCGTTTCCAACCCCACGCGCGATGCCTTGGAAACCAGCCTCCAATCGCTCGAAGGCGGCACCAGCGCCCATGTTTTCGCGAGCGGCATGGCTGCGATCTCGGCGCTGGTCACATTGCTGAAAACAGGCGACCATGTGGTTTGCAGCGAGAATGTCTACGGCGGCACACCGCGGCTCTTCAATCAGATCGTTACAGGCTATGGCATCGAGTTCTCCTATGTGGACACTTCGGACCCGGAAGCGCTGCGCCGCGCGCTCCGGCCCAACACAAAGCTCGTCCACATTGAAACGCCGACCAACCCGCTGATGACGCTGACCGACATCCGCGCCACGGCGGAAATCTGCCACCGGCATGGCTGCGAGCTTTCGGTCGACAATACCTTTCTCTCGCCCTACTTCCAGCAGCCGATTGCGCACGGGGCCGACCTGGTGATGCACTCAACCACCAAGTACCTCAACGGCCACTCCGACGGCCTGGGCGGCGTGCTTGTGGGCACCACCGCGAAGCACCGGGAGCAGTTCAGCTTTATTCAGAAGTGTACCGGCGGCATCCTGAGCCCGTTTGAGGCCTGGCTTGTGCTGCGCGGGGTCAAGACCCTGGCCGTGCGCATGCGCGAGCACGACCGAAACGGCCGGGCCGTCGCCGCGCTGCTTGCCGGGCATCCGGCGGTCGCCCGGGTCTGGTACCCGGGCCTCGCCTCGCACCCGCAGCACGCGCTTGCCCTGCGGCAGCAGACCGGCTTCGGCGGCATGATTGCTTTTGAGCTCGGTTCACTGGAGCGCGCCAATCGGATGCTGAAGCACCTGCGTGTCTGCACGGTAGCCGAGTCGCTCGGCGGCGTCGAAACCCTGATCTCGCACCCGGCCACCATGACCCACGCGGCCATCGGCCCCGAGGCGCGGGCGCGGCTCGGCATCACCGATGGCATGGTTCGGATTTCAGTGGGCATTGAGGATCTGGCCGATCTCGAAGAAGACCTGCGCGGCGCGCTGGACTCGCTGGAACGCACGCCCGCTTAGGATAAGCTGATGGCACCGAGCGAACAACCGAGGCGGCGCAAAATCCTTTATGTCGGGCCGCTGGCACCCGGCAATACCTCGTTGTACCGGCTGGAAGCGTTTCGGCGGCTGGGGCAGGAGATGGTTCCTTTCGCCGTCGACCCGTATGAGCCGCGCTCCCGCTACCTGGCCGCCCTACGCTATCGCTACCCGGTAGGTCCTTTCGTCGCGCGCGAAAACAGGGCTCTACAGCAGGCGGCACGCGAGCACCGGCCCGACATGGTGTGGTTTGACAAGCCTGTCCACTTCCATGCGGAAACTATCGAGCTGGTCAAGAAATTGGGCGCGCTTACCGTTTGCTACAACCAGGACAATCCGTTCGGGCCGCGCAACGACGGCTGCTGGATGCAGTTCCTGAAGGTGTACCGGCTATTTGACCTCCACTGCCTTTTCCGCGGCATCGACATCGCCCGCTACGCGGAGTGGGGGCTGCCCGCGCTCAAAATTGCACTTTCTTACGACCCTTTGCAGCACTATCCGCCGCCCTCGGGCTGGGGCGACGGCGACCGTGACCGCGAGCTGGCCTATACCGGCTCGCCGCTGGAGCACCGGCCGGAGTTTCTTCGGGCGCTCGCCGAAAAGCACGGCCTGCCGGTTTCGGTCGCCGGCCCGCGCTGGGAAAAAGCCTGGCCCGAGGAGCTGCGCCGGCGCTTCCTGTTCGGCGGCATGATGAACGGCGCGGCGTATCGCGAAGCCATGTGGCGCTCCAGGATCAACATGGCGTTTGTAACCAAAATGAATGAGGAGGACGTGGCGCATAAATCGTTCGAGATCACGGCCTGCGCGCAGTTCCTGCTGGCCGAGCGCTCGGCCGGGCACCGGGAAGCTTTTGAGGAAGACCGCGAGGCTGTTTTCTACGGCTCGGAAGAGGAGTGCGCCGAAAAAGCCCGCTGGTACCTCGCGCACCCAGAGGAGCGAGCGCGGATTGCCGCCGCGGGCCGCGCCCGGGCCGAGCGCTCGGGCTACAGCAACGACGCGCAGCTGGCCAAGGTGCTGCGCCATCTGGACGGACTGGATAAAGGCGCCTATGGCGGCACCTGAGCCTGCCCCGGCTTCTGTGTCCGGCTTTGTCCTGGGCCTCGACACCTGCGGCGCGGAGTCGACCCTTGCTCTGGCAGAGCTGGGGGCGGGCGGCCCCCCGTGGGGGGCCCGGGGGGGGGGGGGGCCCCCCCCCGGCTCGTTCGGGATGCAGTGCTTGCCGCCCGAACAGCCGGGTCGCTGCTGACCGGTGCTCTTCGCGGCCTGCTCCACCCGCTTGCTCCGTGCGAGCTTGCGGCGATCGTAGTGGTGCGCGGCCCGGGCAGCTTTACCGGCATGCGCATCGGCCTCAGCGCGGCCAAGGCGATGGCGGAAGCCTGTTCCACGCCGCTATTTGCCGTGTCGAGGCTGCCTGTGCTGGCCCGGATCGGGAGTACGGCGGCGGCGGCGCTCGACGCCGGCAGGGGCAGTGTGTATCTTGGCGGCCCTGCGACGCACTCTGCATGGGAAGAGCGCCTCTTGACGGTCGACCAGGCACGCTCGGCCGAGAGCTTCCTTGCCGTATGCGAAGGCAGGCTGCGGCTGTTGTTCCCGGAAGCGAAGTTTACCCCGCCGCCGCGAGCCTTTGACGCCATCTGCTGCGTGGAGGACCGGCTGCGCGCGGGCGACCGCGACGACACGGCGGCGCTGGATGCGCTTTACCTGTGGCGAGCGGAGCAGATGCTCACCCGGCCCGGGCAGGGGTGATCCGCATGCCGGTACCGCTCGTAAGAGCCATGGCTTCGCGCGATCTTGATGCTGTCCTCGCCATTGCCGCTGCCGTGCCGACCGCGCCGCACTGGCCCCCCAGCGAGTTTGCGCGCATGCTCGCCGTTATTGCCGAAGAGCCGCGGCGGCGGGGCGCTTGGGTGGCCGGGCGGGAAGGCGTACAGGGCTTTGCCATCGCCGCCCATGCCGAAGGCGCGGCAGAGCTGGAAGCCGTGGTAACCGCGCCCGCGTTTCGGCGCATGGGGGTAGGGTCGGCGCTGCTGGAGGCCGTTGCGGAGTGGGGCCGCGAGATAGGCGCGGAGCGGCTCCTTCTGGAAGCGCGCGCCTCCAATCACGAGGCGCTGCGGCTTTACCGGCGGCACGGTTTTGTCCATGACGGGGTACGACTGAAGTACTATCGCAATCCGGAAGAAGACGCCGTGCTGCTCAGCCTAGGGTTGTTTCCTTCTCCATAAGCGACGCCCGCGTGGAGAGAATGTGTTCAGGCTGCCGCCCTTGCCGAGCGGCCTTTATAATCGGGGCAATGGTTCGCGATGGGTATGCCTACGGTGTTTCTCTTCTTCTGGTCGCGGTTGCGGTCGCGGCGCTGACGCATACCTGGTGGTGGGCTATCTTGCCGCTCGGCTTTGCCGCGTTCTTCCTTTGGTTCTTCCGCGATCCGCGGCGCACTGTCCCCGCGGGCGAGGGCCTTGTAGTCTCCCCGGCTGACGGCAAGGTGACCAGCGTGGAAACCGTGATGACGCCCGCCGGCGAGCGTACCCGCATTTCCATTTTCCTGAGCGTCTTCAACGTCCATGTCAACCGGGCACCGGTGGCCGGCACCGTGCGCGAGGTGCGCTATCAGAAGGGTGCCTTTGTCAACGCGATGGACGCGGCTTCGGCCGACCGCAATGAACAGAATATCTGCGTCATGGAAGGCGAAGACGGCTCCGAGATTGTGTTCAAGCAAATCGCCGGCCTCCTGGCGCGGCGCATCGTCTTCCGCCCCGCGGCAGGGGAGTGGCTCCTGCGCGGGCAGCGCGTAGGGTTGATCAAGTTCGGCTCACGCACCGACCTTCTGCTGCCCTCGCGGTCCCAGGTGCGGGTGGAGGTGGGTGCCGTCGTGAAGGGCGGAAGCACTGTTCTGGCTTACCTTGCCCCGGTCGGGCGGGCTCGGCCGGCGGACGCCCCGGTTGAGGTGTTGGAGCAGATGCGGTGAGCGAGCAGCCCCGGCTTTCCGCCGCCGGGCTTCCGCCTTCCGCCGTGGTGCTGGAGGACGGCGCCGCGCCGCTCGCGCGCCGCCGCTCGCGCGGCATGTATCTGCTGCCGTCCCTGTTTACCGCGGGCAATATCGCCGCGGGCTACTTCGCCATCACGCAAAGCCTCCAGGGCTCGGCGATTGAGCCGCAGCATTTCGACTACGCCGCGCTGGCAATCGGCTTCGCCATTCCCTTCGACACCATTGACGGCCGCATCGCGCGCATGACGAACACCACAAGCGAGTTCGGCAAGGAGCTTGACTCGCTGGCCGACATCATCACCTTCGGCGTCGCCCCTTCGCTGCTGGCATACTGCTGGGGCTTCCAGGCGCTGCCGCTCTCGCTGGGCGGCTTGCGCTCCAAGCTGATCGAATTCGGCGCGCTGCTCTGCTTTCTGTTTCTTATCTGCGGCGCGGCGCGGCTGGCCCCTGCTGATTGGACTGCATCAGCATTTATACATT
>CAXTSG010000086.1:6068-11491 GCA_964246825.1 uncultured Acidobacteriaceae bacterium
CCGGGCCGCAAGTACTTCGTCGGCATGCCGATCCCCGCGGCCGCCGGAGCCCTGGCCGCGGTGGTGCATTTCTTCGGCGGCATCCCGGTGGCTATCAGCTGGATCGCCCTCTTGTGGGGCGCTTACGTGGTCGCCATCGGCCTGTTGATGGTGAGTACCTGGCGCTTTTGGAGCGGCAAGGAAATCAACCTGGCCAATGCCCACCCCTTCCGGTGGATCGTGCTGCTGGCGGCTTTTCTGTACGCGCTTGTTTTCTTTTCACAGTACGTTCTGGCCGCGATCGCGCTGATCTATCTGTTCTCCGGGGTGCTTGCGCGCCTGCTTTATGCCTCCCAGCGCCGGTCCGCGCGGTTGGGCCACATCTAAACAAGGAAACTATGCCGGATAAAGTTCGCGTTGCCGTCGTGGGTGCAGCCACGCTGAGTGGAAAAGAGTTGACGGAGTCGCTGGAAGAAAGCGCCTTTGCTTCCTCTGAAGTGCTGCTGATGGACGAGGAGGACGGCCTCGGCCAGCTTGAAGCCGTCGGCGATGAGGTTACGGTCATTCAGGCGATGGACGCCGATTCGTTTTTGCGCGTGGACTATGCTTTCTTCACGGGCACCCCCGCGCAAACGGGCGCGCACTGGCTGTCCGCGGTCAAGGCGCATAGCAGCGTGATTGATCTGTCAAGCGCGCTGGAAGGAGAGCCCGGCGTCCTGGTCGCCTCGCCCTGGGTCCGACAGGCCATGGATCATCCGGCAACACCGGGACCGGACCTCCATACCCCGGCCCTGGTGCCGGCGCATATCGCCGCAACGGTGCTGGCTTTGCTTATGGCGCGGCTGGGGGACGTAGGCGCGGTGCGCGGCGGCTGGGCCACGGTTCACGAGCCTGCCTCGGAGCATGGGCGCGCGGCCGTGGACGAGCTCCACCGGCAAACGGTCGCGCTGCTGAATTTTCAAAGCATGCCGAAGGAAGTCTTCGACATGCAGGTTGCCTTCAACTTGACGCCGGTTCTGGGCGAGACCGCGAAAATCGACCTCGTCGCGACAGAAGCCCGCATCCGCCGGCACTACGCCCTGCTTTCCGGCGGAAGGCTGCCGCCCGTAAGCGTGCAGCTGCTGCAGGTTCCGGCCTTCCACAGCTATGGCATCTCGCTGGGCGTGGAGCTGGAGCGCGCCGTGGCGTTGGAACACCTGGAAGCCGCGCTGGCCGGCGACCATGTCGACGTGGTGATGGGTGACAGCGACCCGCCGAGCAACCTGAGCAGCGCCGGGCAGGAGGACATCCTGCTGCGCATTCGCCAGGCGGATGCAAACGAGGCGCTGTCCACCCGCTTTTGGATTTGGGCTGCCTTCGACAATCTCAAGTTCGCCGCGTTCCATGCCATTGCCTGCGCCGGGGAACTGAGCCGCCTTCGTCCGCGCGGCAAGGTGCAATAACGGCGCTCTACGCGGGGACGTGCTCCTTGGCATGGAGCCAGGCCGCGTGCTGTTGCAGGATGAAGTGGTCGGTCATGCCCGCGATGTAGTCCGCGACGACGCGCGGCGCGCGCTCCATGCCGCCGAAGCCCGCGATACGCGCGAGGTAGCCTTGCGGCAGCAGGCCTGGGTCCTGGACCCAGGCTTCAAAAAGATCGCCGACAACGGACTCGGCTAGAGCGTGGTCGCGCCGCAGCGCTTCCGAGCCGTACAGATGGGTGTAAAGGTACTGCTTCGCGCTCCTGCGCGCCCCTTCCATCTCGGGCGAAAAACCGACCAGGCGCGTACCGGCATCGCGCACATCCGCCAGAGTTCGCACCCCGGCCGCCTCCACGCGCCGGGTCGTGGCCTCCAGCAGGTCGCCGACCAGTGCGTTCAGCATGCGTTTCACGGCCTCGTTAAAGACCAGGCTTCGGCTTGCCGCCGCGTACTCCTGCGCCATCGGAGCATGGAAGCGCTCGAATAGTTCAAGGTGCTCGCGCAGATGAGAGAGCCGAAGCAGTCCTGCTTCCATGCCGTCGTCCAGGTCCGCGGTCAGGTAGGCAATTTCATCCGCCAGGTCGATCAACTGCGCTTCCAGCGGCGGCTGCCGGTCGAGCAGGTACGCGGCCAGCTGCGGCTGCTCGTCCGCGCCGTAGTCATGCGAGTGCTTGATGATGCCTTCGCGCACGGCCAGCGTGAGATTGAGGCCGGGAAATGCGGCATAGCGCTGCTCGAAGTGCTCCACAATGCGCAGTGCATGAAGGTTATGGTCGAAGCGAAGCCCATGCTTCCGAAGTGCCTGGTCCAGCGCCCGCTCCCCGGCATGGCCGAAGGGCGGATGGCCGATGTCGTGGACCAGCGCCAGCGCCTCGGTAAGCGTCTGGTTCAGGCCTAGGGCGGAAGCAGCGGTGCGCGCGATCTGCGCGACCTCCATGGTGTGGGTCAGGCGCGAGCGAAAATGGTCGGAAGGCTCGCCGGCCGCGCTTCCCGCTGAAAACACCTGTGTTTTGCCGGCCAGGCGGCGAAACGCGCGGGCATGGATGATGCGGGCGCGGTCCCGCTCAAACGGCGCGCGGTAGGCATGCTCCGGTTCCGGGTACACGCGGGAAGCAAGCAGCGGCCCGCCGTCGTCCGGCACGGCACAAAAGGTGAGTGGGCGAGGCATGTTCACTGCTTACTTAGACTCGTGAAAGCATCCGGCAGATGTTTTCCCGGCACAATGCTATTTCTTGTCGCGCTCCTCTACCTTGCTGAGGCGGCCGTGATGTTCGTAGGCAATGTTATCGAGAATTTCCATGTCGCGGCGGATGCCGGCTACGTCCGCGCGCACGTCAGAGCGAAGCGTGATGATCTCTCCGCGTACCGCTGTGATTTCGCCGCGTACCGCAGCTATGTCCGTGCGTATCTCGGAGCGCAGCGCGGCTATATCGCCGCGAAGCTCAGAGCGAAGGGAATCGATCTTGCTGTCGGAACGAAGAATAGAAATCACAACCGCCACCGTCGGAATAATGGCCGGAACAATGAACGCGGTCAATGCCGCAATAAGCTGTGGGTCGACCATAAATTCCTCTTCCAGTCAGTATGCACTACGGGTGCTGCTTTTCCGCCTTATCCCCCGAGCTCTGCGCGGGCATCTCCTTGGCCAGCTTCACGCGCGCCGTATCCAGCTTCTTTTGCAGCCGCGGCCCTTCACCAGGCTCGGCGTCGGCCGGGTCGGTCCGGGCAAACAGCCGCAGCGACTCCTCCCACTGCGAGGCCGCCAGCTTCAGCCTGTCGGTCTTCTCGTAAAGGTCGCCCAGGTGCTCGTGTACGGTGGCATCCTGCGCGCTGCGCTGGCTTGCCTTCAGCAGGTTGTTTTCGGCCAGCACATACTGGCCCATCTTGAAATAAGTCCAGCCCAGCGAGTCGAGATTGGCATAGTTTTGCGGGTCCAGCTTCACGGCCTTCTGGATCATGCCGAGCGCTTCGTTCAAGCGGGTGCCGCGGTCGGCCAGCATGTAGCCGTAATCGTTCAAGACGGTGCTGTTATTCGGGTCAATTGCGAGGGCTTTTCTATACTCCTCATCGGCTGCGTCAAAGTGCTTCTGCCGGTCTTCCAGTACGGCCCGCTGCAGCAGCACGGTCAGCTTTTCCTCGTTGCTGCTGCTTTGCTGCTCGGCCTTGTCGAGCGCTTCCCCCGCGTCCTTCCACTTCTTGGCATGCATGTCCATCTGCGACAGCGCCAGGTACACATCGCGGTCCTGCGGCGTGTTATTCACCTGCGCCTTGGCCATGGCGGTGCCTTCGTCATACTTGCCGGAGGCGGCAAGCTGGGTGGCCAGCGCCAGCTTCAGGTTGCGGTTCTTCGGGTATTTCGCGACGGCCTGTTGCAGAGTCTCCGTGGCTTTGTCGTACTGGTGAGCCTCGCGATAGACGTCCACCTCGGCTCCATACGCATTCAGCGGGTAATCGCCGCCGAGCGGCACCAGCTTGTTGTAGGCGGCAATTGCCTCATCGGTGCGGCCTTCATCTCCATATACGCTTGCCAGGTGCTCCACAAACAAGGCGTAGTTGTTCTTCTCCGCGGCGGAATAGTCGCCCGTCGTGTGCTCGGCGTCGGCGACCATCTTGGTCAGCAGGCGCTCGGCATCCGGGTACTGGCCCAGCTGTTCATACACCAGCGCCTCGTTGTAGCGGATTTCCAGTGAGTCTGACGCGAGCGGCGCGGCCTTCTTCAGGTGCGCCAGCGCTTCGTCCAGGCGGCCTTCGCTCCGCTCGATCTCCGCGGCATGGAGGTACGCGGAAGCATCGGTCGGGTCGCCCTGGATGACATCGTCATAAGCCGCGAGCGCCTGCTTGTCCTGCCCGTCGCGGTGCAGGGCATCGGCCAGCGCTCGCTCTACGTCCAGGTTGTCGGCTTCCAGCGACAGCGACTTCTGATAGGCCGCGATGGCGTGCTTGGTCTCCTTAGCCTGGTCATAGCTTGCGCCCAGCGCATACTCGGTTTTTGCCGTCTGGTCGGCATCGGGTAATGAGCTCAGGACCTGGATCGCGCCCCGCAGGTTTCCCTGCTCGGTATCAATCCGCGCCATATTCAGCACAACTTCTTCCGAGCGGGGATTGATGCGCTGCGCCGCGGCAAACTGCTCCTGCGCGTGCGGCGTGTCCTTGGCAAACGAGTACAGCTGGCCGAGCAGCAGGTGATCCTCGATACTGCCCGGCTCTAGCGCCACGATTTTGTTGTACTCGGCGATGGCCAGCTGCAGCATCTGGCTTTGCCCCGCGCTTTGCGCGTCGCCCAGCGAGCGCAGATAAATGCGGCCCAGCAGCTTGTGCGCTTCGAGCGAGTTCGGGTCGCGCGCGATCTGCGCCTGCGCCGCTCCGATCGCTTCCTTCACGCGCCCGGTGCGGAAGTACAACTCTGCCAGGCCGTTGTTCAGCTCGGGCGCGTTCGGGTCGGCGGCCAGCGCGGCCTTGTACTCTTCAATCGCCTGGTTGGCGAGCTCGGGCTGACCGCCGGCCGTGGCCTGCTCCTCATACGAGTGCGCCAGCATGGCGTGGTAGTAGGCGTCGGCCCTGGAAGGTGCCGCCGTTTGGGCATGGACCCGCGGCCCCCCCAGCAGCAAAAGGCTCGATGCAAAGGCGAGCAGCGTCGTGGAGCGGGTGCGAGGGTAAGGCGAGGATGTAAGCTTCATGGCGAGCGTCAGGCAGCAGCCTTTCAGCCGCCGTGGAGCCGGCAGCTTGCTGAATCAGACGATTGTAAATGCCTTTGGGATTCCATCCCGCAGAAAGGAAGTTACCGGCGGGTGAACGACGGCCGCTCCCGGGCAGGGGCGTACACCAAAACCTCAGAATCCTACGCTGAGCTCCTTGGGCAAGCGGGTCCACTTCCCGCAACGGCACTTATTGGTGCTTGTTCTATTCTGCTGAGTTTGATGACGGTAGAGAGTGACCTGCCCCCGATTTCTCAGCCAGTCATAACTGGAGATTCTCGGTTAAGGT
>CAXTSG010000087.1:0-11333 GCA_964246825.1 uncultured Acidobacteriaceae bacterium
GGCCCCACGGTCGAGGACTCGCTGACCGCGCTGCACGGAGCCGGCGTGCGCGCGGTGGTGCTACAAACCATCGGCTTCCTGTGCGATCACGTTGAAATCCTGTATGACATCGACATCGCGTTCCGAGAGTTTGCCGAGGGCCTGGGCATGCGCTTTGAGCGGCCGCCCTCACTGAACAGCTCGCCGCTGCTGACGGAGGCTTTGGTGGATCTTTCGCGGCAAAGTTTCGCGCGGCTCGATGCCGTAAAGCCGGCAGAGGCAGTTCCGGCGCTGCGGTGAGCGGCAGCGTCCGGCGCGTCGCGGTTGTAGGCGCGGGCATGGCCGGGCTTGCCGCCGCGTATGAGGCTGCAAAGCACCCCGGCTGCGAGCTGACGCTGTTTGAAGCAGGCGACCGGCTGGGCGGCACGGTGGAAACCGTGCACGAGGACGGCTTCATAATTGAGACCGGCCCCGATTCCTGGGTGTCTGACAAAAGCGCCGCGCGCGAGCTGGCGACCGAGCTCGGGCTGGCCGAGGACATCATCCAGTCCAATGACAGCATCCGCCGGAACTATCTGGCGCGGGAGAGCTTCGGCAGGCGTCAACTGGTTCCGATGCCGGACGGCATGCGGATGATGGTGCCGACGCGCTGGCTGCCGATTCTGGAGTCGCCGCTGTTCAGCTGGCAGGCGCGGTTGGCCTACCTGCGGGAGCCGAAGCGGGCCGAGGAGCTGAAGCGCTTTGCCGGGGAGCAGCCGGCGGACTTTGATGAGTCGGTGCGCTCGTTTGTGACGCGGCACTTCGGCCCGGAAGCGACCGACACGGTGGCCGGGCCGCTGCTGGCCGGGGTCTTCGGCGGCGATATCGACTGTTTGAGCGCGGGCGCGGTGCTGGCACCTTTTGTGCGCCTGGAGCGCGAACACGGCAGCCTGATCGCGCCCACGATGGCCGGCGTGGAAAAAAGCCGACGCGAAGGCCGAGCGCCCGAGCCTGTATTTACAACGCTGCGCGGCGGACTCCGGACGCTGATCGACCGGACGGCCGCGGCCCTGCCGAGCGGGAGCCTGCGCCGCAACACAGCCGTGACCGCGATCCATCGCGAAGGGAACAGATGGGCCGCGGTGAGCCGCGCGCATGGCAGGGAGATGTTCGATGCCGTGATTCTTGCGACGCCGACGCGCGTGACGCAGGGCTTGCTCGCACCCGTAGATCGCGAAGCATCCGAGCTGCTTGCCATGGAGGCCTCCTCGGCGATCGTGGTCGCGTTGTGCTTTACCGGCGCGGCGGCGGCGAAGCTGCGGGTGCCGCGCGGCTTCGGCTTTCTGGTGCCGCCCGGGCGCGCCTTGTCGGACGAGCCGGAGCTGCTGGCCGGGACGTTCATGGATCAGAAGTTCGGGCATCGCGCGCCGCCCGGCGGTGTTTTTCTACGCGGCTTTTTCGGCGGGCATGCCGCCCCGCGCATGATGGAGTGGGATGACGGGCGCATTGCGGAAGCGTCGCGCGCGCAGTTTGCAAAACTGCTGGGGCCGCTGCCCGCGCCGCAGATCGCGGTGGTGCGGCGCTGGCCGCGCTCCCTGCCGCAGTACACCGTCGGGCACCCCGCACGCATGCGCCAGCTGGTCGAACACATGGCCCGCCTGCCCGGCCTGGCGCTGACAGGCAATGCTTATACCGGCGTGGGGCTGCCCGCGCTGGTTCAGCATGGGAGAAGGACTGCCCGCGAGCTGCCGGGAGCGGTTGCGCGGTAACGAGTAACGGAAGTGTCGCCTGTAAGATGCCGATTTCAGAGTGCTTGCGAGAAATTTATCGCGCGGCCGATCGTTTGCCGTCTTGCGAAAGTGCATCTCTCGACAGGCGGGAGAATGTCTATCCAACTCGTGAACGATCTGTTTAGATGGGGTTGTGACCGGCGCGTTCCGCGGGCAATCAGTTGAAGGATGGTCGAATGAGGAAGGTCGCAATTGTGGGGGCCGGGCCCGGTGGCCTGGCGGCAGCAATTCTTCTGGCATGCTCCGGAGTAGACGTCACTGTTGTTGAAAAGCGCTCCCAGGTAGGAGGGCGCACATCCACCATCAAGCGTGACGGCTTCAAGTTCGATACAGGGCCGACTTTTTTTCTGTATCCGCGCGTGCTGCGCGAGATTTTTCTTGCGGCCGGCTTTGACCTGGAAGCGGAAATTCCCATGGTGCGGCTCGACCCGCAGTATCGCCTGGTGTACGGCTCGGGCGGCGAGCTGATGGCCACGCCCAACGTGGAAAAGATGGCGGGCGAGATCGCTAAGCTGTGCCCGCACGACGCGGAAGGCTTTCATCGCTTTCTGGCGGAAAACCGCACCAAGCTGGAAAAGTTTGTGCCGTTTCTGGAGACGCCGTTCGAGTCGTGGCGCGACCTGGTGCACCCGGACATGCTGAAGCTGCTGCCGCTGCTGCGGCCGTGGCGCTCGCTCGATGCCGACCTCCGCTCGTACTTCAATGACGAGCGCATCCGCCTCGGCTTCTCTTTTCAGTCGAAGTATCTCGGCATGAGCCCGTTTTCGTGCCCTTCACTGTTCTCGATTCTTTCGTTTCTGGAGTATGAGCACGGCGTCTTTCACCCAATCGGCGGCTGCGGTTCGGTGTCGGAGGCGATGGCGCGCGTGGCGCGCTCGCTCGGCGTGCGCATCCTGCTGGATGAGCCGGTAGAAGAGCTGCTGTTTGAAGGACGCAAGGCGGTTGGGGTCCGCACAAGCCATCGCAGGATCGCGGCGGATTCGGTTGTGATCAACGCCGACTTCGCGGATGCAATGCGGCGCATGGTGCCTGACTCGCTGCGCCGGAAGTGGACCGACAAGAAGATTCAGAAGAAGCGATTTTCCTGCTCGACCTTCATGATGTACATGGGGATTGAAGGCACCTACGAGGATGTTTCGCACCATACGATATATCTCGCGAAAAATTATCGCGAGAATCTGCGCGATATTGAGGAAGATCACCGCCTTTCGGACGATCCGTCCTTTTATGTGCAGAACGCCTGCGTGACGGACCGGACGCTCGCGCCCAAAGGCATGAGCACGCTGTATATGCTGCTGCCGGTAACGCACGATACCGGTTCGGTTGACTGGGCGAAGGAAGAAAAGCGTTTTCGCGGCCTGGCGATCGAGCAGATGGAGAAGATCGGCATTACGGATGTGGAGCGCCGCATCCGCACCGAAAAAGTGCTGACGCCGCAGAACTGGAGCGAGGACTACGGCCTGTACCGCGGCGCGACCTTTGCCATGGCGCACTCGCTGCGGCAGATGCTCCACATGCGGCCGCATAACCGCTTTGAGGATCTCGACAGCGTGTACCTGGTGGGCGGCGGCACGCACCCGGGCAGCGGCTTGCCGGTGATTTTCGAGTCGGCGCGTATTACCGCGCGGCTGCTGCTGGAAGATCTCCGGATGGAACCGCAATGGAACACCGAGCCGGTGATGCCCGGTACGCCGCCGCCTGACTCGATCTTTGAGGCAGTCAGCTGACGACCATGCCGCAGACACGGGCAGCAGCCGCCCCCGCGACGGAAACGCCGCTGGAGGGCGCGCGCGCGGCCCAGCGGCGGTGGGCGCGGGTACCGGTGCGGGAGCGCCTTCGCGTGCTGCGCGCATTTCGCGCGAAGCTGGCCGTGGACGGTCGAAAACTCGCCGCAACGGTCGCGGGCGAGCATGCGGGCAGTCTCCACCGGCGGGAAGCCGATACCCTGATTGCCGAGGTGCTGCCGCTGGCCGAAGCCTGCCGCTTTCTGGAGCGGGAAGCGGAGTTTTTGCTGCACACCCGCCGCGAAGGCGCGGGCTCGCGTCCGTTTTGGCTGCGTTCGGTAGAGGTGGAAGTAGAGCGCGCGCCGCTCGGCGTGGTGCTGGTGATCGGGCCGGGTAACTACCCTTTATTTCTGCCCGGTGTGCAGGCACTACAGGCGCTTGCCGCGGGCAACGCGGTGCTGTGGAAGCCCGCGCCCTCGGGCGTGGACTGCGCCCACGCCATGCGCGCGATGCTGCTGGCGAGCGGCTTGCCGCCCGAGCTGCTTACGGTGCTGGACGCTTCACCCGCCGCGGCAACAGCGGCCATCGAGGCCGGAGTCGACAAGGTTTTCCTGACGGGCTCGGCGGCGACCGGCGAGGCGGTGCTGCACACGCTTGCCGCTTCCGCGACCCCGGCGGTAATGGAGCTTTCCGGCTGCGATGCCGTGTTTGTGCTCCGGGGGGCTGACCTCCGGCGCGCGGTGGATGCGCTTTGCTTCGGTCTTCGCTTCAACGGCTCGGCGACCTGCATGGCACCGCGGCGCGTGTTTGTGGACGCCGCGCTGGAGCCGGAACTGCGCCGCCTGCTCCGGACCGCGCTTGTGGAGCTTGGGCCCGTCCTCTTGCCGGAGCGTACCTGCGAGCTGCTGCGCGAGGTGCTGGCGGAGGCGAGCTTCGGGGGCGCGCAGATCCTTTTGGACGGGTTGGAGTCGGCTTTGGAGGGCGGCGCGGGCGCGACGCTTGTGGCCGGTGTCACGCCGGAGATGCGCATCGCGCGGACCGACCTGTTCGCGCCCGTGCTGTCGCTGATGCCGTTTGCCGGCCTCGCCGATGCGGCGGCGCAGTACGAGCAATGCCCTTACGCGCTGACCGCGGCTATCTTGGGACCGCGGGAGACGGCGCGTCGGCTTGCCGGCCTTCTTACGGCGGGGACTATTCTGCTCAATGATTTGATTGTGGCCACGGCCGACCCGCGCGTTCCTTTCAGCGGGCGCAAGCGCTCGGGCTTCGGTGCCACGCGCGGCCGCGAAGGGCTGCTGGAGATGACAGCGCCGCGCGCCGTGGTGCGGCAGCACAGCAGAAGCCGGGTGCCGTTTCAGCCGACCGGCCCCGCGCACGCCGGTTTCTTCGCGGGGTATTTGCAGGCCGCGCATGCCCAGGGCTGGCGCGCGCGCCTGGACGGCCTCCGCGCGATGGGCCGGGCGCTGCCCGGGCTGCGAGCCGGCACCACTTTCTTTCCTCGCGAAGACGCGCACCGGCGTCCCTAGAAATGGATACCGCAGCGGCACTTTGCGGAAGGAGCAAAGCCGCCCGAGTTTAACAAGCATTTTGAAGGAGACAGTATGCGCATTGCAGTAATCGGTTCAGGACTCGGCGGTTTATCGGCAGCCTGCACGCTGGCCGCCCGCGGCTACCAGGTTTCAGTGTTTGAGAAAAATCCGTGGCTGGGCGGCAAGGCCGCCGTGCTCCAGGAGCAGGGCTTTCGCTTCGACATGGGCCCGACGATCCTGATTCAGCCTTCCGTGCTGCGGCGCGTGTTCTGCGAGGCCGGCCGCAACCTGGACGACTATGTGCACATGGTGCGGCTCGACCCGCAGTGGCGCTGCTTCTTCGACAACGGCTCCGTGCTCGACCTGAAGCACGACATCAGCGAGATGGCCGTAGACCTGAACGCGCGCAAGCCCGGCATGGGCGACAAGTATGTGCAGTTCATGCACTACTCGCAGGATTTGCACGGCATCTCCGATCGCTTCTTTTTCTGGAAGTCGGTCGGTTCTATTAAGGACACTTTTGACGTCAATGGTGCCTTTGACAAGCGCGTCCTGAAGGATTTGCTTCAGATGCGCATCGGCTCCACGGTTGCGGCCACAATCCGGAAGTACATCGATGACCCGGATGTGGCGCAGATGCTCGATCACTACGTGCAGTATGTCGGCTCGTCGCCCGATGCTTCGCCCGCGATCCTGTGCTCGATCGGCAATATGCAGGCGGAAGAAGGCATCTGGTATCCGATGGGCGGCACGCGCGCCGTGCCGGAAGCGCTGGTAAAGCTGGGCCGCGAGCTGGGCGTTGAATATCACACCTCAACCGAGATTGAGCGCCTCTTGACCGTGCGGGAAGGGAAGCGCGACAAGGTTACGGGCCTGATGACCACGGCCGGGCAGCGGTTTGAGTTTGACGCGGTTGTTTCCAACGAGGATGCGGTGCGCACCTATCGCGAACTGGTGGGCGGCACGGTAGGGGGCAAGTTTGCAAGCGAAGGCAAGTATGAGCCCGCGTGCTCGGGCGTTGTGCTTTATCTTGGTTTGAACAAGCGCTACGACCACATCGCGCACCATGATTTTGTGTTTTCACGCGATCCGCATGAGGAGTTTCACCACATCTACGATCTCGGCGAGCCCGCGCCGGACCGGACCTGCTATATCGCCTCGACCAGCGGCACGGAGCCCGCGACGGCACCCGCGGGCGGGGATGCTTTCTATGTGCTGGTCCATACGCCCTACCTGCGGCCCAACCACGACTGGTCGCAGATGTTCCCGCGCTACCGGCAGGTCATTCTGGATAAGCTGAAGCGCACCGCCGGTTTGACGGATATCGAGGACCGGATTGTTTTCGAGCACCACCTGACGCCGGTGGACATCCACAACCGCTACAAGGTGCTTAACGGCGCGATCTATGGCCTTTCCAGCCATGGACGCTTCAACGGCGCGTTCAAGCCGTCGAATACCTCCAGCGAGATTGACGGATTGTTTCTCGCGGGCGGCGCCGCGCACCCCGGCCCCGGGATGCCGATGGTGATGATGTCTGGCTGGATCGCCGCCGATGCCGTGGATCAGAGCTTTCGGGGAGTGGCTCCGGCGCTGCACTCGCGCACCGAGGCGGAAACACTGCTGGCGCACTCGCGATGAACGAGGGACGGGTGGAGGCCGACGAGGGGGCGCCTGCGACGCGCCCTCCTCGGCCGCGCTCGGGGTACAACGCGCCGGTGCCCCGAAAGCCCTCGCGCGCGCTGCTTCGCTTCTTTGATATGTACCTGTATTTCTTTGTGCGGAGGCACTTCCACGCTCTCCGTTTGGCAGGGGCCGAGCAGTGGCCGCACGGCAAGCGGCCGCTGGTGGTGTGCCTCAACCATCCGTCCTGGTGGGACCCCTTGACGGCGATCCTGCTCAGCCGTTTTTTGGAGCGCGGCGCGGACCACTATGCGCCCATGGATGCGCTGGCGTTCAGCCGGTACGGCGTGTTTGACAAGCTGGGGCTGTTCCCGGTGGAGCAAGGGACGCCGCGCGGCGCGGCGCAGTTTCTCCGCACCGCGGCCCAGCTTTTTACCGACAAGAACGCCGTGCTTTGGGTGACACCGCAGGGCGGCTTTACCGACGCCCGCAGCCGCCCTGTTACTTTTCGGCCGGGGCTGGACGCGCTGCTGCGCCGCGCCCCGGAGGTCACGGTACTGCCCTTGGCGATCGAGTACACCTTTTGGGACGAGCGCCTGCCGGAAGCCCTTGCCCTGCTGGGCAAGCCGCTTTTGTTTTCCAAGGGCAGATGCGGCGCGGTTTCGGAAACCCCCGGGGAACAGGTAGCCGGGGCGCTTGGGCGCGCGCAGGACGCCCTGGCGGCGCTTTCAGCCAAACGCGACCCTTCTCTTTTTACCCCGGTGCTGGCCGGGGCCACCGGTACCAGCGGCATCTACGGCGGCTGGCAGCGTATTCGGGCCGCGGTGCGCCGCGAGCGCTTCAGCGGCGAGCACGGCAGCCTCCATACGCGCGCCGGCAGCGGTGACGCATCCACTCCTCTGCTGTAGGTTTAAGAGTATGAGCCTTCGCTCCCGCCTTCTGCCGGCTCTGATTTTGAGCTGTTCGCTGGGCTCGCTCGCGGCCTTCTGCGTCAACTTTGTTTCGTACCGACCGCCGCGCCGCCGGGCCGGGGCCGGGCGGTTTGTTTCCGTGCTGATCCCGGCGCGCAATGAGGAAGCCGGCATTGAGGCGGCGGTGGAAAGCGCGCTCGGCTCGACCGGGGTGGATCTTGAAGTGCTGGTTTTGGACGACGCTTCCACGGACCGCACGGCGGAGCTGGTGCAGCGCATCGCGGCCCGCGACGGACGCGCCCGCGTGGAAACCGCGCCGCCGCTGCCCGCCGGCTGGAACGGCAAGCAGCATGCCTGCTTTGTGCTCGGCGGGCTGGCCCGGTACGACCTCTTGTGCTTTCTGGACGCGGATGTGCGGCTTGCCCCGGAAGCTCTTTCCGCTTTGATCGGTGAATTGGAGGCGCGAGGGCTTGACCTGGTCAGCGGCTTTCCCCGGGAGCAAACCGGGACTTTTCTGGAAAAGCTGCTGATTCCGCTGATCCACTTTGTGCTGCTCTGCTACTGCCCGGTGCCGCTGCTGCGCCTCCATCCGCGCGTACCTGCCCTGGCGGCGGGCTGCGGCCAGATCATGGTGGCGCGCCGGGAGGCTTACCGGGGCAGCGGCGGCCATGCCGCGATCCGGGAAACCATGCACGACGGGCTTCTGCTGCCGAGGCTGTTTCGGGAAAAAGGCTTTGCGACCGATCTTTTCGACCTTACCGCGCTGGCGCGGTGCCGCATGTACCGCAACGCGGGCGAGGTGTGGCGCGGGCTGGAGAAAAACGCCACCGAGGGCCTGGCCGCGCCGACGCGCATTGTGCCTTTCAGCATGATGCTGTTCTTCGGGCAGGTAGCGCCGCTGCCGTGGTTTTTGCGCGCCTGCCTGAAGCGGGAGCCGCTCGCGGGGCCCGCGACGGCGTTGGCGGCGGGCTACGGAATTCGCTTTCTGTCGGCCTGGCGCTACCGTCAAAGCTGGTTGGGGGCTGTCATGCATCCCGTGGATGTTGCCGTGCTGCTTATCTTGCAGTGGTGGTCGCTGGGCCGCAAGCTCACGGGGCGGCAGGCCGTATGGAAGCAGAGGTCGTATGACGTTGGATAAGCGGAGCCTTGGGAAAGCGCTGCGGCTTGCCGTTGCGGGACTTATGTGCGCCGGGGCGGTACCCGGCCAGGCCCTGGATCAGGACCGAAACGCGGCTGCCTGGCAGCAGCAGCTGGCGGCGGCGCGCAGCTCCTACTACGCCGACCTGAGCGGGGACCACGCGGCGGACTCGGAAGCGCGGCAGCGCTTTGCCGCGCTGGTGCACGACCACCCGCACGACCCGACGCTTGAAGCCTATGAGGGCAGTCTTCGGCTGCTGGAGGCAGGGCGCACCTGGGCCTTGTGGCGCAAGCACACGCTCAGTATGGACGGGCTGGCGGAGATGGACTCCGCCGTGAACGCCGACCCCAACAACCTGGAAGCGCGCTTTGTGCGCGCGCTCACGACCTGGCACCTGCCGTTCTTTTTCCATCGCAAGGACCAGGCGGAGGCGGATCTGCTGTTTCTGGGGCCGCGCTCGGAGCAGGCGGCGCAAACCGGCGCGCTGCCGCCGCAGTTGGCAGCGGCGGCGCTGGACTACTGGGGCCAGGTACTGGAGGAGCGGAACCAAGCCGCGGCCGCCCGCAAGGCTTACACCGCGGCTGTGCGCGTGGACCGCGGGAGCCCCGGCGGGCAGGACGCACAAAAGCGTTTGCAGTGAGCTATACCGTTTCCCGCGCGGCTACAGCCCGGAAGGAGTGCCCGGGTACGGCTGAAGGCTCGCCGGCGCGAAGCACCTCGGCAATAACAAACAGCGGGCGCTGCTTGGCTTCGGTGTAGATGCGGCCCAGGTACTCGCCCATGATGCCGAGCGAGATCATCTGAAGCCCGCTCAGGAACAATACCCCGATGAACAGAGTCGCCCAACCCGCCACCCAGTGGCTGGTGAGGATGCGCACCCCGAGCGCGTACACAATGCCCGCGACGGAAAGCAGGGCAGCGCTGAAGCCCAGAAAAGAAAGCATGCGCAGCGGGATGATGGAAAAGGAGAAGATGCCGTCCAGGGCGAGATTGATCATTTTGCCGAGCGGGTACTTCGTGGTTCCGGCGAAGCGCGCGGCGCGGCGGTAGGGCAGTCCGGTCTGCCGGAAGCCGACCCACGAGCACATGGCCCGCAGCAGGCGGTGGCGCTCCGGCATCCCGAGCAGGACATCGACGACGCGGCGATCCAGAAGGCGAAAGTCGCCGGTGTCGAGCGGGATCGGTACATCGGAAAGCCGGTTGATGAGCCGGTAAAAGGTTTTAGCGGTCCACAGCTTCAGGCCGGTTTCTCCGGCGCGGTCGGCGCGTACCCCGTAGATGACGTGGAAGCCCTGCTGCCACAATGCATGCATTTCTCCGATTACTTCAGGCGGGTCCTGGAGGTCGGCGTCGATGATGACGATCGCATTGCCGCGGGCGGTTTCAAGGCCGGCGGAGACGGCAAGCTGGTGGCCGAAGTTGCGCGCCAACTGCACGACGACCGTGTGGGGATCGCGGCGGTGCAGCTCGGCAAGCAGGGCGGGGGTTTGGTCGCGCGAGCCGTCGTTGACATAGACGATTTCATAAGGCGCGCCGAGACCGGCGAGCACGGCCGAAAGCCGGCGGTGACACTCCTCGATGCCGGCTTCTTCGTTGTAGCAGGGCACGATGACACTCAGCATGGGCGGCGGCTCATGAGGGCTTTCTGGTGCAAATGGCATAGAAGCCGTGGGCGGCGCAGCCCCACCCGGTGCCGTAAGGCCCGAGAAAGCCGGAAGCCAGGCCGAGCGGGTTGGGGGCGGGGCTGTTCGGGTCGGCGAACAGGAGGAAGTCGGCAAGGGCCAGGGCCGCCGGTTTCTTTTCCGGGGTTTTGCCGAGCAGCTCCAGCGTTAAAGCAGGGCTTTCGGAGACAAGATTGGGTGTGATGTCGCGCAGGAGACCGGCGCGGCCGTTTTCTCCCACGGGAACGATGGTGAGCTGCATCCAGGGGGTATTGACGAGCACGTCGTCATGCGCGGAAAAGGCGCGCATGCCGCCCCACCAGTTGAGGCCCCACCAAGTGTGGGTGCCGACGCCGTGCGTTGTATTCATCGGCTGTATAAAGATCCCCCGCGCGTGCGGGGGCAGGGGCGCCTGTTCAAATTCGGCCTGCTGCCGCGCGACAGGCCGCAGGTACAGAAGGCCGAAGAACAGGGCGAGGAGGCCAAGGCCGCCGCCGAGCGCGGCGACACCCCTGCGCGGGAGCGATGTTTCCACAAGGGGGGCGACGCAGGCCGAAGCCAGAAACCAGACGACATACCACATGCGCACGGCGAAAAGGGAGGAGCCGTTCATATCTTCCGGGAGGCAAAAAGCGGCCGCAAGGTATAGAAGCGTGCAAAGCAGCAGGCGGTCCCCGGCGGTGAGGCCGCCGCGCAGCCGTGTTCTTAGTCTTGCGCGAAAGAACAGGAACAGGCTAAGTGGCAGGGTGGCCATCAGGAGGCCTTGGTAAAAGCCGCCGAGAAGATTCCTGACCTGAAAGCCGCTGATATAGAAGCCTTCCAGCATGGGCAGGAGGTAATGCAGATGGGGATGGAGGTGCGAAGCGGCACTGCTGACCGTGGATTTGTCGGCGATCAAAATGGGGAAGACAAAAGCAACGCAGGCCAGCGTAAAGGTGAGCGCCTGCCGGGGCGGGAAGCGCAGCCTGCGCTCCCGGAGGAGGCCGGGGAGGGCTTGCAGCG
>CAXTSG010000088.1:0-11320 GCA_964246825.1 uncultured Acidobacteriaceae bacterium
ACCCGTTCCGCGATGCCGGCGGTGGATGCTCGACCGCGGCTGTAGCCCTGCGGCAGCGCCTGCGCCACCGGGGCCGCGAGCCCGGCGCGGCGGCTTCGATGCTCGCGCAGACGGGCGTTGAGCTCGGACTTCCATTCCGGAGACCGCCCCGTGGAGCCGTCCCCAAACCCGTGGTCAAGATTGTGATTCGCGGCGGAGCGGAGATGCGGCAGCGAAGCGGATGTGCTCAACGTTTGTCCTTCTTCCTCTGAAGCCCCCGGCAAGCGCCGGGCGGCTGTTTGAGGCAGGGCTGAAGTTTGCGAGGAAGGGGTAGCCGCCGTGCTCGCGGCCTTGCGGAAGCGCCGAAAACCGGGCCGGCAGCCGTTGGAGCCGGGGCAATTGCGGCTTCTCGCTGCGCTCGGGCGTCCCTAGCCTTTGCTATGCTGAGGATGCCCGCCGCAATGAGACTCCGCACAACCTGGTGTATCACGCTGATTTTGCTCTGTCATCCTGCCTCCTCGCTCTGGGGGTTGACGAAGGAGCTACCCGGGTTCGCCGAGGGGGATGCCCCACCGCAGGCAGCGCCCGCCGGGCAGCAGCAGGGCGGCAGCAAACCCTCGCCGGTGCCGCAGTCCGACCCGAACCCCTCCGGCTATTCCCCGCTGACGCCCGCGCCCGACCCGGCCTTTGCGCCTCCTCCCGAGCCGGCGCTTCCCCCCGCGCCCCTGCCGCCTTTGGAAGAGGACGAACCGACAGCACCGACGGAGCTCCACATCACCCCGGTTTCCGACATCGTCTCCACCGGCACCGCCATTCCGATCGAAGCGCCGCCGCCCGGCACGCCCGTCCATATCGAAGCGGCGCACCAGGGTAAGATCGGCGACGCCTACACGCTCGACGGCGACATCCTCATCCTATACAGGACCTATCGCATCCGGGCCGACCACGCCGTGTACAACACCGTGACGGAGGATGTGAACGCGCGCGGCCGGGTCACTATCGACGGCGGCCCGTCCGACGAGCACATCGTTGCCGACCGCGGCACGATGAACCTCGACCGGCACACGGCCCACTTCTACGACGCGACCGGCACACTCGGGGTACGCTCCGTCACGCACGATCGCTTTGTGTTTACCGCGCCCAATCCGTTCGCGCTCACCGGGCGCGAAGTGCTGGAGCTGGGCCCGGGGCGCTACCAGGTGCTCGAAGGCTCCATGACAAGCTGCCGCCTGCCGAACCCGGACTGGCGCATCCTGGCCAAGCGCATCCTGATCGAGAACAACGTCGCGCATGCCGGCAGCAGCACTTTTACTTTGTTTCACGCACCGCTCTTTTACATGCCGTACATCTCGCATCCGGTCGCGCAGGATCACCGGCAAACCGGCATCCTGCTTCCCATCTTCGGCGACGATACGCAAAAAGGCGTCATCGTCGGCGACTCAGCCTACATCGTGATGGGCCGCAGCGCCGACGCCACCATCGGAGCCGAGTATTTCTCGCAGCGCGGGTTTTCGCCTTTCGGACAGGTGCGGTATCGAGGCCTGGACGACAACTTTGCCGGGGTGCGCTTCCGCGCGCTGCTCGACCGCGTAAGCAATCCGGACAAGGGCGGCAATGAGGGCGGCGTGGACATCATCACCAACGGACGCCGCGAGCTCGGTCCGCACACCCGCGCCGTGGAGGATGTCGAGTACCTTTCCTCCTACATATATCGGCAGGTATTTGAGGAGAACTTTACCTCCGCTATCAACTCCGAAGTAAAATCTTCCGCCTACCTCACCAGCGAAAACAACGGGCTGGCCGCGACAGGACGCTTCGAGCGCTACCAGAACTTCCGCAGCGATACGAAAGGGGACGAGATCAAGGTGCTCCATGTGCCGGAACTGCACCTGGATGCCCTGGATCAGCCGCTCGGCAAGCTGCCCCTACTGTGGGGCGGCGAGGCTTCCGCCGACGCGCTTTCCCGGTCGGAGCCGGGGTTTCAGACCAGTGAGTTTGTGCCCCGGCTCGATATCTACCCGCACCTGGCTCTGCCCCTGAGCGCCGACAGCTGGACCGTGCGCGCCGAAGCTGGCGTGCGCGATACCTTCTACGGCAAAACGCAGCAGCCGGGGGTCCCCGGAAGCGTGCCGGTTGCCGAACTGGGAGCGACGCTGAACCGCGCCGCCTTTTTATCTACGGTTTCGCTTCACCCGCCGACGCTGGAGCGCGACTTCACCCTTCCCGCGGCCGGCCGCCTTTTCGGGAGCACCGAGCTGCGCCATACCATTGAGCCGGAGTTGAGCTACCGCTACGTCACAGGCGTCCACCACTTCGCCGATACCCTGCGCTTCGACCTGACGGACGCACTGACCGACACCAACGAGCTGGAGTACGGACTGACGCAGCGGCTCTTCCTGCGGCACCTCCACCCGCAGCCGTGCAAGGGCGACGACGCGCTCGGCCCCGCCGCGACGTGCGGGGGCAGCACCGTCGACTGGCTTAGCTGGACCGTGGCGCAGCGCTACTACTTCAATCCGACCTTCGGCGGCGCCGCCGTTGCGGGGCAGCGCAATGTATTCACCTCCACACTGGACCTGACGGGTGTTGCTTTTCTTTCCGGACCCCGTTCGAGCTCACCGGTGATCTCCCGGCTGCGCCTGCGCACCACAAGCGCGACCGACCTCGATTGGGATCTGGACTACGATGTCCACAGCGGCCGGCTCTCCGCCAGCAACGTGTTTGCTTCTTATCGGCTGCGGAGCTACTTTTTTTCAGTCGGAGACGCACGTTTATTTAATTTGCTGCCGCAGGTCGCCGCGCTGCCGAACGCGCCCAACCCGAACAACACCAGCACGGAGTCGGCTTTCAACCAGATACACCTTGCCGCAATCTACGGCTCGCCCACCAAGCACGGCTTTTCCGGCGGCATGAACCTGGGGTACGACTTCGTGCAAAGCCAAAGGCAGTTCCTGGGAGCGCAGGGCGGCTACAACCGCGACTGCTGCGGCGTCGCCTTTGAGGTGCGGCAATATGCCCTCGGTTCCGGGGCCAGCCAAATCCGCAATGACACGCAATACCTCTTCTCGTTCACGCTCGCGGGCGTCGGCTCTGCCGGCTCCCTGAGCCCGGGGCTGCGCGTCTTCTGAGCCTGCACTCGCATCCTAAAAGAATGGAAATGCGTACCCTGGGCCGCTCGGAGTTACAGGTAAGTCCGCTTATGCTGGGCGGCAATGTATTCGGATGGACTGCCGACGAGCAGACCTCGTTTCGCCTGCTGGACCGCTTTGTCGAAGCGGGCGGCAACTTCATTGATACAGCTGACGTGTACTCGCGCTGGGGCGAAGGCCATGTCGGCGGCGAATCCGAGACGATCCTGGGCAAGTGGTTTCGGCAAAGCGGCAAGCGCGACCGGGTTGTGCTTGCAACCAAGCTCGGCATGGATATGGGCGGCGGCAAGGAGGGCCTGCGGGCTTCCTACATCCGGGAAGCCGTGGATGCCTCGCTCCAGCGTCTGCAAACCGACCGCATTGACCTCTACCAATCGCACAAGGACGACCCGGACACGCCCTTGACGGAAACACTCGGCGCTTTCGGCGATCTGATCGCCGCGGGCAAGGTGCGGGCTATCGGCGCTTCCAACTACAAGGCCGATCGGCTGCGCGCGGCCCTGGAGCTGGCCGACACGGAGGGCTTGCCTCGCTATGAGTGCCTCCAGCCGCACTATAACCTCCTGGAGCGCGCGGAATATGAAAACACCCTGAAGCCGGTAGTCCTGGAGTTCGGCATCGGTTGCATCCCTTACTTCTCGCTGGCCGCCGGCTTCCTGACCGGCAAGTATCGCTCAGCTGTCGACGTGGAAGGCAAGCCGCGCGCCAAAGCCGTCGGCAAGTATGCAAATGGGCACGGCTTTAGCGTGATTCAGATCCTGGAGGAAGTTGCCCGCGAGGTCGGCGGCACCCCGACGCAGGTCGCGCTGGCTTGGCTGATGGCGCAGAAAAGCATCACCGCGCCGATTGCCAGCGCCACCGGCCTCGCCCAACTGGAAGACCTGCTCGGGTCCATAAGCTTGACGCTGCCCCCGGCCGCTCTGGAACGGCTGGATAAAGCCACTCAGCCCACCGTAACCGCATGACGCCGGTACCGGCTGATGTGCTTGACGATCTGGGGCAACTTGTACCTGCATCCATGCGGATTGTGCGGGAACACGGCGTCGGCTGCCGTTCAGGTGACGTCATCGGCGAACGCAATAGCAGGGCCGAAAAGACGAATTTGTTCAACATCCGAGCGATGCGATAATAAAGGGTGCTCCGATCTAATCTTGTTCTATCGCGACAACTTCGCCTGTTGCTTCCATGCTTCTTTTCCCTGCTGCTGTGCTGTGCCGGCGCGACGGGATGCCGGGCGCAGGCCGCTGCTGCTTCCGCGCTCAACCCGCAGGAAACCCGCCGCATCAGCCTGATGGTGCGTGCGCAGCTAAGCGTACCGGCAAACTGGGAGATCGCCCTGGGTGCGCGCGGCCCAAGCAATGTGCCGGATTTCGACACGCTGGAAATCAGCTTCTATCCAACCGCCGAACCGACGCACCGGGAGTCGGCCGATTTCCTTCTCTCAAAGGACGGCGGCACCCTGGCGCGTTTGGCGAAGTATGATCTGACAAAGATTCCAGGCACGGACATCGCTACGGCAGGCCGCCCGGTGCGCGGCAGCGCCGATGCCAAAGTACAAATCGTGAACTACGACGATTTGGAATGTCCTTACTGCGCCAAAATGCATGCCGAGCTGTTTCCCCAAACGCTGGACCACTACAAAGATCTCGTCAAGGTGGTTTACAAGGATTTTCCGCTGACTGAAATCCATCCCTGGGCGCTCCGGGCCGCGGTGGACGCGAACTGCCTGGCGGCGCAGAACGGCAGAAGCTACTGGAACTATGTGGACTACGTCCATACCCACGGCGAGGATGTGAGCGGCCCCGAGCACGACCTTGCCAAGGCAAACGCGGCGCTGGATAAGCTGGCGCGAGAAGAAGGCGCGCGCGGCAGCTTGAACAAAGCCGCCCTGGACAGCTGCCTGAGCCGCCAGGATGATACCGCGGTACGCGCTTCCATGAAGGAAGCGGAAGCGCTCAAGATCGACGGCACGCCGGCCCTGTTTATCGATGGGGAGCGGGTTTCCGGAGCGCAGCCGCTCCCTTACGTGTGGGCCGCGATCGACCGCGCGCTGCGTGCCCAGGGCCTGACCCCGCCGCCCGAGCCCCCGGCTGCCGCGGGCGGCACCCATTGAAGCAGCCGTACCCGAGCCAAGGAGACCATTTGTTACACTTTCCCGCTGCTATACCCGGCCGCCGCTTGCCGCGGACGCTTCTCCTGGGAGCGAGCCTTGCCCTATGCGGCCTCCTCGGCTGCGCCCATACGCACGGTACCGACGTGCTGGCCAAGGTAAACGGTAAGCCGATCTACCTGAAAGAAGTCAATGCGCTGTATGGAAACTCCTTGGGCGAGAACCAGCAGCACCCGTCGGCGGAGCAGGAAAGTATCGTCCGGCTCAATATCGTGCGGCAGCTGATTGATGAGGAAATCCTGGCTCAGCGCGCCGGCAAGCTGAACCTCGCCGCGACCGATGAAGAAGTAGACAGTCAGATCGGCGAGATGAAGGCACCGTTTACGCAGGAGGAGTTCAACAAACGCCTGGGTGAAAAGCACCTGACGTTGGAAGACCTGCGCCGCGATGTTCGCCGGAATAAAACAACTGAAAAGCTGTTCAATAAGGAAATTAATTCCAAAATTAACATCACGGATGGAGATATCTCAGCCTACTACCTGGCACATAAAAGCGAGTACAACCTCCTGGAGCCGGAGTATCACGTCGCGCAGATCGTGGTAACCGCGCAGCCCGCGCCCGGGGGGCAGAACGGCGCGGTCGGCAATCTGCAAAACAGCAAGGCCGCCGACGATGCCGAGGCTAAAAAGAAGATTGAAATGCTGCACAACCGCCTGGAAAGCGGCGAGGATTTCGGCACGCTCGCGGCAAACTTTTCCGAGCGGCCGGACAATGCTTCCAGCGGCGGCGACATGGGCTTCTTTCAGGAGTCGCAGCTGAAAGGCGATATGACGGTGTTTGACGCGGTTTCCAAGCTGACCGCCGGGCAGATCACGGAGCCGCTGCCGCTGCTCGACCCCGCGACGCACAAGCCGATCGGCTATGCCATTTATCGCTTGATTGACCGGGAAGCCGCCGGGCAGCGCGACTTGAACGACCCTCGGGTGCAGCAGGCGATCCGGCAGCAGCTGCGCGAAACCCGTTCGCAGCTTTTGAAAAATGCCTATCTTGAAGTGCTGCGCGACCAGGCCCGCGTGGAAAATTACTACGCGGAAGATACCTTCAAGCACGGCGCGAAGTAGTAACTTAAGTTAGCCGCAGTTCCGGGAAGTTGCGCTCGAAAGATATCGCATCGAGTGTCACAAGCGCGGAGGCCCCGATGACTGCATGTGCTCCAATGGTGAATCGTCGGCGCAACACCATATGTTGAATGACTGAGACATACTCCTGCGGATGCATATTAAACTCAGATACTGATGATGGCTCTGTCAACAGTCACAATCATAAGTCGATCTCCTCATTTTCCCATCCACGCATGTCCCGTACATAGTCCATGATATCGCCGGCAGCGGAGTGGAGCGGGTACCTTCCAAACCACTTGTCAAGCGAATCGGATGGAGCACATGCCGCTGCGATAATTATTTCATCGTCTTTCATTTGGAACATCACCCGGGAACCCTCAGTCAAAAAAAGGGCGTCGCGGAGCTTTTTCGAAATGGTAAGCTGCCCACGACGATTGATGGTAGCTTCACCGCGAATGTCATCCATGTTTCCCCCTATCAAGTACGTACACTATAGAAACACAAGTGAAGAGGGCTGGTATGAACTTTGGAATACTCGGTTTCGGGCATCATGCGGCAAAACGGCTCATGCCTGCCTTCCGCGGTGCCCGCGTTGCCAGACTGGGTGGACTGTGGCGGCGCGATCCGGCCAAGGCGGCGAGCGACGCCGCGCGGTTTGCGATTCCAAGAATATTTGCAAACGCGGCGGAGCTGTGTGCTTCGCCCGAGATCGACACGGTTTTCGTGGTTTCTCCGGACGCGCTGCACCGGGAGCATGTGCTGCTCGCGCTGGGGGCGGGCAAGCCGGTATTGTGCGAAAAGCCGCTTGCGATGAACAGCGGCGAGGTCGAGGAGATGCTGGCTGCGGCCCGGACCGCCGGCGTCCTGTTCGGGGTTGCGCAGAACATGCGCTACAACCTGGCGATCGATCTGATGCGGCGCTGGATTGCCGAAGGCCGTATCGGCAAACCGCAGCTGGCGCATGCGCAGTTTTGCTACGAGACAAGCCAAAGTCCGCGCACCTGGATCAACGATCCGACGCTCGCCCTGGGCGGCCCTATCGGCGACGTCGGCATTCACTGCATTGATGCGCTGTGCTACGTGCTGGGCGATGCCGTGAGTGCGGTCAGTACGCTGGCCCATCGCGATGCGGGCTCAGGCGAGGTCGAGTCGCATGCCGTGGTCAGCCTTAAGTTTCAATCGGGCGCGGTCGGTACGGTTACAACGACAACGCGCGCGGCCTATCGCTCGCTGCTGGAAGTTGTGGGCGAGCGCGGTTCCTTAAGCTGCGAAGACGCAATGACCGTGGATCATACGGTGTCGCTGGTACAGCGTGAAAGGGGCGCCGTGGTGCTGGAGCAGCCGGTCTCGAACGCGGATGCGTTTTCTCGCATGCTGGACGGATTTGCCGAGGCAGCCCGGGGCGGGGCTGTTCCGTATCGAGCACCCGGCGAAGAAGGCCTGGTAAATCAGCGCATTCTGGATGCGGCATATCGGTCGTGGCGCACCGGACAGCTGCAAACACTGTAAGTTCCCCGGAAAAAGAAAAGCCCCGGTTCGCCGGGGCTTTTATATGCTCGAACAGCAGCTTACTTGGTGTTATCGAGAACCACGCCGCCGGCTTCCGACTTTTCTTTTTGAATCTCGTTTGCCTTGCGCGCGCCCATGGCCTTGTCTACCCACTGCTGTGCCTGCGCCAGGTCGGCAGACTGCGCCGCGGGATTGCCGCAGTCGGTATCTGCTTTCAGGCGGTATGTCAGATTTAGGTAAGTCATGGCTTCATCATAGGAAGGCCGGATGTCAATAGCCTTCTCAAGATTAGTTAAGCCCTCGCTGACCAGCCCGGTATTGTCCTTTTTAATCAGAGCGCATACCTGCTTGGGCATATTTGGATTGCCCTTGTTATCGTTTTGCAGGCCGTTCTTGGAAAGGTCGGTTGCCGTGTTTTTATAGGCTGCCTTCCAATCGATCGCACCGATGGTATAAGGAGCTTCCGGATCCTTCGGATCCGCCTGGATCACCTTCTCCTGCCACTCCTTTGCCAAGTCCATCTTGTCCGTACTGAAGTACAAACCGGCGATGCCCTTCAAGCTGGTCACGTCATTCGGGTGCTCGTCGAGCACCTTTTTGTAGCTCGCGATGGCGAGATCCGCTTTCTTGAGGTTGTCCGGAGTCGACAAGTCAGGAACAACCTGCTGCGCGTAGGCAGTTGCCAGATAGATGCGAGTCATCGGATAGGTCGGGTCCAGGTTGACCGCATTCTGAAAGTGATTGATTGCGTCCTCATACTTGGCTGACTTGTATGCCTGGACGCCCTTGTTCAGCTGATCACGGGCTTTCAGGCGATTGCACCCGGTTGAGGAGACCAGCAGCATCAAGGCAGCCGCGGCCAGCACCGGAACACGTGCGATTCGATTCATTCTGATTCTTCTCTCCTTCAATCAGCAGGGCCGGCCCTGAGTTCCGTGCAACTGAACAGAATCCGCGAAGGTCTGCGGGGTGATTGTAATTTGTTTCGACTTCGGCGCAAGTTCTCCAAACCGCCCGCAACGGGAAAACGCCGCAGTACCTAACGGCACCGCGAACAGGCATTCGGGCTACTGTCCGGCCTCGATCTTCGGAGTAATCAGCCCGATGTGGTCCACGCCGACTGCCTTGCCGATGTCCACGACCTGCGCAACGCTTTGGAAGTTCAGGTTAGGATCGCCTTTCACAAACATGATCTTCTGCGCGCGTACGCTGTAGATTTGGTTCAAACGGTTTTGCAGGTCCTGGATTGCAACAGAATCTTCGTTAATTTTATAGCTGGGCTGCCCCACTCCATTGCCGAGCACCTGCACCACAATGGTTTTATCATTCGGCTGCTCATTGTGAGTCTTCGGCGGCTGCGGAACCATGGCATCCAGGCCGTGCGGCGTCACCGGCACGATCACCATGAAGATAATCAAAAGCACCAGCAGTACATCGATCAGGGGCGTTACATTGATATCGGCGCTCAGTCCTCCCGGACCGCTGCCGCTTCCCATAGCCATTGTGTTGTTCCTCTACCCGGTTTGGTCTTTGTTCGTTAAAGGTTTACTGGCCGCCCGCGATAGGGCCGCCGTGCTGATCAGTCAGCAGGCCGACCTCTTCCACGCCCGCCGTGCGGACAGCATCAATTGCATCTTCCACGCTGCCGTAGTGCGAACGCTGGTCCGCGCGGAAGTAAACAACTTTGCTTGTCTTGTCCTGGAGGCGGTCGCGCACGGCACCGCCCAGCTGGTCGAGTGAAATCTGGTTCTGCCCTAGATATACCTTCGCATCACGCGTTACGGCAATCACCACGGCATCTTCTTTGCTGGCATCATCCATGGTGATGGCGTTTCTGGAGTTCACGAGCGTGACATTGACCTTGTTGGTCAGCATCGGCGTGATCACCATGAAGATAATCAGCAGCACCAGCATGACGTCCACCATGGGGGTGACGTTGATGTTGGAGTTAACCTTGCGTCCTTCGTCCCGGCTTACCAGTGCCATGTCTATCCATTCTCCGACGGCTTAGCCCCCCCCGGCGAAGCCGTGCGCCGCCGCGTGTTAACGGCGGTTCTGCTTGAGGAAGTAGTCGACCAGCTCGCTGGCCGAATTATCCATTTCGACGTCAAATGCTTCCACCTTGTTGGTGAAGTAATTGAATGTCATCACGGCGGGGATGGCGACCAGAAGACCGAATGCGGTTGTGACCAGCGCTTCCGAAATACCACTGGCGACCGCGCCGATACCCGGCGTCTTCTGCACCGCGATCTCCTGAAACGCCTTCAAGATACCGGCAACCGTACCGAACAGCCCGACAAAGGGTGCCGTGGAGCCGATCGTTGCCAGCCCGCCCAAGCCGCGCTTCAGCTTGGCATGCACAATCGCCTCCGAGCGCTCCAGCGCCCGCTTCGACGACTCGACCTGCTCGACCGTAACCTGCCCGCCGCCGTAGGTGCGGAACTCCTGGAGGCCGGCCGTGACCACTTCGGCCAGGTGCGACTTCTTATTGCGGTCCGCGACCTTGATCGCTTCATCCAGCTTGTTCTCGCGCAGGGCCCCGGCAACGCGGGGCGCGAACTCGCGCGACTGCTTCCTGGCCGCCGAGAAGTAAAGCGCGCGGTCAATCATCACGGCCAGCGACCAGATCGACATGATGAAAAGCACGCCGACAACGGCAAGGGCGACCGGCCCCATGTTATGCGCAAGCTCAAGGGGCGAAAAGCCGACCGCGGGAGCTGCCTGATCCTGAAACCAAAAACCGAGTACCGCCGGGGTGGCCGCGTGCGAAAGGTGAGCGAGAATCACTAGAATCATCCCTCCTGGGGATTGGTGCGGGGGTACCGCTGATTTACTGCTGCTGCGGATTGTTATACAGCAAGCCGAAAGTTTTGGCTGTGCCGCCCGATAGCGAAGAGGGAAAGGCCGGTGCCGAAATTGCATCCCCGGCCCATTCTGGGACAGTTTGCAACCCCGGAGGGTTACCCGCCCAGGCTAAACGTTACGTTCACCTGCGTTTGCACCTCAACCGGCTCGCCGTTCAGCAGGTACGGCTTGTAGCGCCACTGCTTCACGGCATCCTCGGCCGCCTGCGCCAGCATGGCTGGGCCGCTGACCAAGGTCAGATTCTCGATCGTGCCGCTCTTTGAGATCGTGGCCGACAACACCACGGTGCCCTGAATCCGGGCAGCCTTTGCAATCGCGGGGTAGGTTGGATCCGAGCCAGACAGCTTGTTACCGGCCATCACGCCGCCCGAAATCCTGGCCGGCTTCTGCGGAGCCGCTTTTACCACCGGCGCGGAGCCTGTGCCGAGTCCGCCCAGGATGCCCGCACCGGAAGCGTCCCCGCTGCTTCCCTCAATACCGGTCACGGCACTCGGCGGCGGAGCTGTGTCTGGGGTCGTCTTGATGACTTTTGGAATCTTGGTCGGTGCCTGCATTTCATTCATCATGTGCACAGGCTGTACGTGCAC
>CAXTSG010000089.1:0-11313 GCA_964246825.1 uncultured Acidobacteriaceae bacterium
CTTCATGGCAAACCCTGATTTTACCCTCAAGTTGCCGGCAGCGTCTCCGACTGTGTTAACTTCCGGGGTGTTCTCCGCACGCGGCAGCGGGAAATGCCGATGGTCATGCCGGAATGGGAAGAGCAGGGGGGCTTTGCTCCGTCTGGAATGAAACCGATCGACCCGTGCCTTCGTCAAAGTTACGGCGCGGGCAACGGCCGCGCCGTGCATAACACCTTGCAGGACCGTGCGCCGGCGATAAACTGAGGCAGGGCGGGACGCGGGTGCTTCCCGCCCTGTGAGGCAAGGCAGAAGTGCAACGGAACCAAGCGCGGCACCAGCAAGGAGTATGGACCTGCTCGGCTTGAAGAAAGAGAACCACCTCCCTCGGCATGCGTTTGCCGCCGCAGCCGCGCCCGTACTTGCCGCCGCGCTGGTGTGCGCGGGCTGCGGGCACAAGGCCGCCGACCCCGGCGCGGAAGCTCCTCCGGCACCGAAAGGGATTGTTCCCGCGGGCGACCCTTCGCTGGTCCACCTGGATCGCCCGGACCGGTTTCCCTTGGTGGCGGCGAGCGCCTACCAGGCCGTTTCGACCCTAAACGTGACAGGGCAGGTCAATCCCGATCCTTCCCGGGAAGTTCCGGTCATTACGCTTGCGACCGGGCGCGTGGCGGCGACGCATGTGCGTTTGGGCGACTACGTCCGCAAAGGGCAGCTGGTGCTGGAAGTGCAGAGCACGGACGTAACCGGCGCCTTTGATCAGTACCTGAAGGCAGTGAATGATGAAAGGCTGGCGCGGGTGGTGCTTGACCGCGACAACCTTCTTTACAGCAAAGGGGCTATTGCCAAAAGCCAGGTCGACATCGCGCAGGACGCGGAAGACGATGCGGCGGCCGATGTTCGCGCGGCGGAGCAGCAGCTCCGCATCCTTGGAGTCGACCCGAAGCGCCCGGGCGAAACGGTCAAGGTGTATGCGCCGGTGTCCGGCTTTGTTGTGCAGCAGAATGTGACGGAAGCCTCCGGAGCGGGCAATGGGCTTGCCGGAACGCCCAATGCTTTTTTGATCGCGGACCTGTCGCATGTGTGGATTGTCTGCAACGTCTATGAGAACGATCTCGCAAAGGTACGCACGGGGCAAACGGCCGATATCCGGTTAAGCGCTTACCCGGACCGCAAGCTTTCCGGCACGATCGGCGACGTTGGAGCCATCCTGGACCCGACGCTGCGGACCGCACAGGTGCGCGTCCAGGTGCAGAATCCCGGCTCCTTCATGCGGGTCGGCATGTTTGCGACAGCTACCTTTTACGGCCGCTCGCAGCAGAGCCATGCTTCGGTTCCGGCAACGGCGGTGCTGCACCTCCACGACCGGGATTGGGTCTACGTGCCGGCCGGCGACAGCCAGTTTCGGCGCGTCGGTGTGGCGGCCGGCGATATGCTGCCGGGCGGCTTGCAGGAAGTAACCGCCGGCCTTCTGCCGGGGCAGCAGGTGGTGCGCAACGCGCTTGAGCTGCAAAACACGGCGGCGGAGTGAGCATGCGGCTTCGTTCCTTCCGCCGTGCCGCGCTCCCCTACGCCCGCTTCCGTTCTCAGAACGGCACTGACGGGCGGCTGCGCCCATGATCCGCGGCATCGTTGATTTCGCGCTCAACAATCGCTTTATCGTGCTGATCCTGGCCATCCTGCTGTTTGCCTGGGGCATGGTGTCGTTCCACAATCTCCCGGTGGAGGCTTACCCGGATGTTGCGAACAACTATGTCACGATCCTGACGCAGTGGCCGGGGCGCGCCGCCGAAGAGGTGGAGCAGCAGGTGACGGTGCCGCTGGAGATTTCCATGGCCGGCATCCCGCACCTATCGGCGCTGCGCTCCACTTCGCTCGCCGGCCTGTCGGCGCTCAATATGGTCTTCGACGATGCTTCGGTCAACGACTGGAACCGTGAAAAGGTACTGGAGCGCTTGTCGCAGGTGACGCTGCCGAACGGCTTGCAGCCGCAGATCGGGACCGACTGGAGCCCGGTCGGGCAAATCTACTGGTATACGGTTGAGAGCACCAATCCCGCCTATGACAGCATGGACCTGAAATCAATTCAGGACTGGACGCTGGTCAAGCAGTACAAGGCCGTCACGGGGGTGGTGGACGACTCAAGCTTCGGCGGGCAAACACGCGAGTACCAGGTTCACCTTGATCCGGACAAGCTGGTGGCCTACGGGCTGACGATCGGGCAGGTGGAGCAGCAGCTCCAGAACAACAACACGGATGCGGGCGGCTCCTTTATCCAGGAGGGCGCGCAGCAGATCAATGTGGTCGGTCTCGGCCTGTATAAAACCGTGCACGACATTGAGAACACGCTGCTGCTGACCAAGGCAGGCACGGCACTGCGCGTCAAGGACATCGCCGCGGTCGACCAGGGATCAAAGATTCGGCTGGGCCAGATCGGCAAGACGCTGCACAGGCCGGACGGCACGCTGGTGGACAACCCGGACGCGGTGGAAGGGGTAGCACTGCTGCAAAAGGGTGCCGATTCCGACACGACGCTTGAGGGGATTCACGCGAAAACGAACGAGCTGAACACCCGCATCCTGCCGCCCGGGGTCAAGGTTGTTCCGTTTCTGGATCGGTCCGACCTGCTGCACTTCACCACGCATACCGTGCTGCACAATCTGACCGAAGGCATTGTCCTCGTCATCATTATCCTGTTTCTGTTTCTCGGCAATGCGCGCGGCGCGCTGATCGTGTCGCTGACGATTCCGTTCGCGCTCCTGTTTGCCTCGATCCTGCTCGATCAAGCGCACATCCCGGCCAACCTGCTGAGCCTGGGCGCGCTCGACTTCGGGATGGTGGTCGATGGCGCGGGGGTGATGGTGGAGAACATCGTCCGCCATCTGGGGCACCGCCGCCGGGACGCCTCGGAGCCCGCTCTGAGGCCGATCGACCAGATTCGTGAAGCGGCGCACGAGGTGCAGCGGCCCGTGTTCTATGCCATCGGCATCATCATCACGGCGTACCTGCCGATCTTTACCCTACAGTCGGTGGAAGGCAGGCTTTTTCGGCCGATGGCGTTCACCGTGGCCTTTGCGCTGCTGGGCGCGCTGATCTTTTCCATGCTGCTGGCCCCCGTGCTGTCAAGTTTTCTGTTCCCGCGCGGCACTGCCGAGTGGGAAAATCCTGTGCTCGTGTGGATCATCGCGCGCTATCGCCGGGTGGCGAACGCGGCGATCCGGCATCGGTACGTGACGGTGGGCATTGCCGCGGGAGCATTCTTTTTGACGGTGTTTTTGGGCGTGAGCGGCTTGATCGGCTCGGAGTTCCTGCCGCACCTGGATGAAGGCGCGATCTGGGCCCGCGGCACGCTCGCGCCCTCGACCGGGCCGGATGAAGGGGTCAATATCATGAACCGCGCCCGGGTCATTCTAGCCAGCTTTCCGGAAGTCACGGACGTGGTAAGCCAGGTAGGGCGGCCCGATGACGCGAGCGATGTGACGGGCTTCTTCGATACGGAGTACTTCGTCGATCTCAAGCCCAAGGAGAAGTGGCGGCCGGTCTTCGGCCAGGATAAGGATGAGCTGATCGGCGCGATGGACCGGCAGCTGGAAGAGATGCCCGGGGTCATCTGGAACTTCTCGCAGCCTATCTCCGACAACGTGGAGGAAGCGGTGAGCGGCGTCAAGGGCGAGCTTTCCGTGAAGATTTACGGAGAAGATCTTCAAACGCTGGAGAAAAAGGCCGACGAGATTGCAAATGTGATGAGCCATGTCCGCGGGGTCAGCGACCTTGGCGTTTTTCGCGTCATCGGTCAGCCGAACCTGACCTACACGGTGAACCGTGAGGCCGCGGCGCGCTACGGCATCAATGTGAGCGACGTGCAGGATGCGCTGACCAATGCCATCGGCGCGGCCCCGCTGACGCAGGTGCTGCGCGGCGAAGCACGCTACGACCTGACCGCGCGCTACCAGGCACCCTACCGTGAGACGGAGCAGGCGCTGGACCGGGTGCGGCTGGCGGCCTCAACCGGCGAGCGCGTGTCGCTGGCGCAGTTGAGCACGGTCGCGACAACCGACGGCGCGGAGGAAATTTACCGCGAGGGCGGCATCCGCTTTGTGCCGATCAAGTACAGCGTGCGCGGCCGCGACCTGGGCTCAACCGTGCAGGAGGCGATCCAGACCGTAGACCGCCAAGTGAAGCTGCCCCAGGGCTACAAGGTCGAGTGGGCGGGCGAGTACCAGAGCGAGAAGCGCGCCATGGCACGGCTGTCGCTGGTAGTGCCAGTCACTATTTTTGCCATCCTTATCATCCTGTATGCCATGTTCGGCTCGTTCAAGTGGGCGCTGCTAATCATGGGCAACGTGGCCATGGCACCGCTGGGCGGCATGCTGGCGCTCTTGCTGACGGGCACCCACTTCTCGGTGTCCTCGGGCGTCGGTTTTCTGGCGTTATTCGGGGTTTCCGTGCAGACCGGCGTGATCATGCTTGAGTACATCAACCAGCTGCGGGTCAACGGGCACTCGGTGGAGGAAGCGGCGATCGAGGGCGCGGTGCTGCGGCTGCGGCCGATCATGATGACGATGCTGGTGGCGACGCTGGGCCTCCTGCCGGCGGCAACCTCGCACGGCATCGGCTCGGACTCGCAGCGGCCGTTTGCGATCGTGATTGTGGGCGGGCTGATCGGGGCGCTGCTCTTGAGCGTGTTTCTGCTGCCGACCTTATATGTATGGGTGGCGCGGCCCGGCGACAAACTGCCGGCGAAGCGGCCGGAGATGGAGGTTTGATGGCGCGCTTCGTTTCCTTGCGGATGCGCGCGGGCGCTTTCAGCGCCATGCTTCTGCTGTCGGCGTTTGCGGCAAGCTCGGCCCGGGGGCAGGTGCCTGCTTCCGGAACGCCGCAAAGCCGGGTGCCGGCCGACCAGCCGGGCGCACGAAACGGGCAGATGGGGCCGAATCCGGGCGGGCTGACGCAGATAGGAGCCGTACCGCCCGCGCCGCCCGACCCGCGCAGGAACCCTCCGTCGCAGCCTGGGGCGCTGACGCTGGAGCAGGTGCTCACGCTGGCGCGGGCACAGAACCCGACGCTGCTGGCGGCACGGCAAAACCTCCAGGCGACCCGAGCGCAGGAAATCCAGGCCGGTGTACGTGCCAATCCTTATTTCACTGCCGTGGGTCAGGACGTTACGCTGCCGGAGGGCAACGGCGACGGGCCGTATCTTTATAGCGGTCAAATCTCCCGGCTGTTTGAGCGGGGGCAGAAGCGCCGGTGGCGGCTGGACAGTGCCCGTGCCACTACCGCCCAAACCGACGCGCAGGTCCGGGACCAGGAACGCGGCGTTGTGCTTGCGGTAAAAACAGCCTTTACCACTATGCTGATTGCAAAGGCGGCGGTGACGCTGGCTGACAGCAACCTTGCCGACTTTCGCCGGGAGGTCGAAATCAACAACGACCGCTTCAAGGCAGGCGATATCGGAAAGCTGGACTTCGAGCGGCTCGATCTACAGCTGGCGCAGTTTGAAAGCGATCAATCCGCCGCGATTATCAACCTGCGGCAGGCCGGCGATCAGCTGCAAACATTGGTAGGAGTGGAAAGCCCGAAGACAAACTTCGACATCGAAGGCACGATTGTGCCGCCGGCAGTGCCGCTCGACCTCCTTGCGCTGGATACACGCGCCTTGGCGGCGCGGCCGGATTATCAAGCCGCCGTCGCGGGTGTTTCCGTCGCGGACGCCGGGATCAAGCTGGCCTACGCTAACGGCACAACGGACCCGACGGTTGAAGGCGAGTACGACCGCTCCGGAACCTCAAACTCCGCCGGATTTAACGTGAGCATCCCCTTGCGCATCTTTGACCGCAACCAGGGCAACAAGAAAACAAGCGAATATGCGGCGCAGGGAGCGCGCTTTGCCGTGGTGGCGGTGAAGAACCAGGTGCTTTCCGACGTGGACCAAGCGTGGATTGGCTATACCCAATCGAAGATCCTCTCCGATCGCTACAGCGGGCACTACCTGGACGAAGCCGCCGATGTGCTGGCGATCGCGCAGTTTGCTTACGAGCACGGCGGCATCGCTTTAATCGACTACCTCGATGCCCTGCGCGACTCACGGCAGACGACCTCGGACGCGCTGCAAGCCTACTCGGCGACCTGGCTGGCGATTCATCAGTTGAGTTATGCGGCGGCAGAGGAAGTTGTTCCCTAGACAAACCTCCGCACAGAAGTATCTGCCGGTTTGCTTCCCATTACGGAACAAACTCTCTTGAGTAACACTCTCCAGTAACATTTCACGCGGATAAGGATAGCCTTTCAGGCTATCCTCCACATACGGTTCACTCGTGGGTGCCCGCTGCATCTTCCTAGCCGCTTCCTACGTCTAGACTTTTACAACAAGCAGGCGCACCGTGAACCCGGCAGGGCATGCGTCACCTTGAAACAAGGTGTTGGACCTTGAAACACTGCGGTATCTTTCGGATTGCGCGTACCGGCGAAGAAATGAAGGATGGAGCTTACAGCCGGCCCTCCGATGTGGTTTTCCGGTCTGTGGAGAAAACCGGTAACTGATTCCGGGTGTTTATCAGGTGAGGTACCTGCTTGCGTCTTAGCCTACGCCGCCGCGCCGTCGATCCTTCCCTAAGCAAAAGCTCGCTTCCGTCCGGCGCTCTTCAGGCTGCCATGATGGAGCAGCTTACGCAAAATGGAACGCTGGAGCGCGAGCCCGGCAAACCGCTGCATGTGCTCCATGTCATCGCCAGGCTGCTGCCGAGCGACGGCGGCCCGCCGGAGATGCTGCGGCAGCTGGCGGCCAATTACACGGCCATCGGCGACACGCTGGAGGTGGCCACGCTGGATGACCCGGCGGCGCCGTACCTGGCGCAGTGCGGCTTCCCGGTCCATGCCTTCGGCCCGGCACGGTCGAAATACGGGCTTTCACGCGGGCTGCTCCGCTGGCTGCGGACGAACGCTTCCCGGTTCGACCTTCTGGTGATTAACAATGTTTGGCTTTTCCCGGCGGTGGCCGCCTCCATGGCGGCGAGGGAAGCAAACATCCCTTATGCCGTATTTACCCACGGCGCGCTCGATGTATTTTTCAAGAAGCGCTACCCGCTCAAGCACATGAAGAAGCTCCTGTACTGGCCGTTGCAGTACCAAATCCTGCGCAGGGCTTCGGCGGTGCTGTTTACAAGCGAGCTGGAGCGCGAGCTGGCGCTGGCGAGCTTTCGCCCCAATCGCTGGACCAGCGTGGTGGTGCCTTACGGGACAAATCGGCCGGAAGGCGAACCCGAAACCCAGCAGGAGGCCTTTTTCGCGGCGGTGCCGGAGCTGCGCGGACGGCGGTTTTTGCTGTTTCTTTCGCGCATCCACGAGAAAAAAGGCTGCGACCTGCTCCTGGACGCCTTTGCCGAAGCCGCGGAGCAGTTTCCCGAGGTCGACTTGGTGATTGCCGGGCCGGACCAGATGCAGCTTCAGGCCCGCTTGCAGGCACGGGCAGCGCGGCTGGGCATTGCCCGCCGGGTGTTTTGGCCGGGCATGCTGCAAGGGGCGGCGAAGTATGGAGCGTTTCGCGCGGCGGAAGCTTTTGTGCTGCCTTCGCACCAGGAGAACTTCGGCATTGTAGTTGCTGAGGCCCTGGCATGCGGCACGCCGGTCCTGATTTCCAACCAGGTCAATATCTGGCGGGAAATCCGGGACAGCGGCGTGGGCCTGGTCGAGCCGGATACTCTGGAAGGGACCAAGCAGCTGCTCCATCGCTGGCTCCACCTTGCGCCGGAGCAGCGGCAGGCGATGGCTTCCGTCGCGGAGGAAGTTTTTCAGCAGCGATTTTCCCTGCGCCGATCGGCGGAGTCGATCCATGCGCTAGCGGAAATCCTGCGAGGCCGCTTAGACGCAGTGAGCCTGGGCGGCGAACCGGCCCGCTGAACTCATTCCCCGATGGGTGCTTCCGTAGCAAAGCCGTGCCGAGGAGCCGGGCGGCTTGCTTCGCTCCGTGCGCCGGGAGTATGCTGAGGCTTGTCGGGAAAGTTCCGGCCGCGGCTTACGGGCGGCGGCTGGGCAGTGGGCGAAAGCCCACTTTTTCTTTGGGCGAAGAGTTCCCCGCGCGGGCGAGTGCAGTTTATAAGCTGCAAGCGGGTGAAGGCGGCTGCTGGCGAGTACGGCGAGGCAGGGCGGCAATGAGTTTAGTCAACGAACAGATTCGGGTGCTTGCGGAGCGTGTTGCAGCAAGCCATGGGCTTGAGGTGGTGGACCTGGAGTTCCAGGGCGGCGGCGGAAAGCACCGGACGCTGCGCATTTTTCTGGAGCGCAATGCCGAGGGCAGGGCCGCGCTGGAGCAGCGGCTGCGGTCGCTGCGAGCGCAAGAAGACATCGCAACACCGGAGCCGGACGGCGGCGCGGGTGCCATTGTTCTGGATATGGTAGAGGCCGGCGAAGCAGCCGGCTTGAGCGCGGAAGAGGACGAGCTCGCCTACCTGAGGGAGCTGCCGAGCGGGGTGCCGGTGGCGCAGCTTTCCGGCATCACGCATGGAGACTGCGAGCGGTTCTCCCGGGACTTCGGGACGGCGCTGGATGTGGAAGACCTGGTGCCCGGGGCGGAGTACCTGCTGGAAGCAAGCTCGCCCGGTCTGGACCGAAAGCTGAGGACCCCCGAAGAGTTCGCCCGGTTTGCCGGGCAGCTATGCAAGGTACAGCTATTTCAGGCGATGGACGGAAACCGGCACTGGCAGGGGCATATCGGGGAAGTCGGCGACGGGCGCGTGACCCTGCTGCCTATTGCGCCGAAGACGGGGAAAAAGGCAAAAGCCGCGGCTGAGCCGCCGGCGGTTGCCCTGGAGTGGAGCAATATTGAGAAGGCACAGCTCCTGCCGGAGTTCTAGCAGCAGGGCAAGAGTGAATAGCATTGCGGGGAAGGACTAAGGGACCATGGCAGCAAGTCAGCTCTACCAAAGCATTGAGATTTTAAGCCGGGACAAGGGCATCCAGCCGGAGATTGTGGTCGCGGCCGTGGAAGATGCCATTGCGCTGGCGACGCGCAAGTATTACAAGACGCAGGAAAACATGCGCGCGGAGCTCGATAAGGAAACAGGCGAAATTCGCGCCTACGCTTACAAAACAGTAGTGGAAACGCCGGAAGAGGTAGAGGACGAGGTCAACCAGTTGACGCTGGAAGCAGCGCGCGAGCTCGCGCCCGAGGTCGAGGTGGGCGGTGAGATTCGCTACTACAAACCGACAGAGGTGCTGGGACGGATCGCGGCGCAGATGGCCAAGCAGGTGATTTTCCAAAAGGTGCGCGAGGCCGAACGCGACACTGTGTTCCAGGAGTACGGCAACCGCGTCGGCGAGATTATTACGGCGACGGTAAAGCGCCTGGAGCCGCAGGACGTGATCTTTGAGCTGGGCAAGGCCGAAGCGCGCATGCCGCGCCGGGAGCAGTCGCGTTTAGAGCAGTTCGCGGTAGGCGAGCGGGTGCGCGTGGTGCTGCTGCGGGTAGACCGCGCCGCCAAGGGGCCGCAGGTAATCGTAAGCCGCGCCGCGCCGGACCTGGTGCAGAGCCTGTTCCAGAGCGAGGTGCCGGAGATTTATGACGGCACGGTACAGGTGCGTGCGATCGCGCGGGAGGCGGGCGAGCGGACCAAGATCGCGGTGCAGTCGCGCGACAAGGATGTGGACCCGGTCGGTGCCTGCGTCGGCATGAAGGGCATGCGGGTACAGTCGATCATCCGCGAACTGCGCGGGGAGAAGATTGACATTATCGAGTTCTCGGAAGAAGTGACGACCTTTGCCGAGAAAGCGCTCCAGCCCGCGAAGGTGAGCCGCGTCACGATTGCGGACCTGACCGAGAAGCAGCTGGAAGTGATTGTGGACGACACGCAGCTTTCGCTCGCGATCGGCAAAAAAGGCCAGAACGTGCGGCTGGCGGCGAAGCTGCTGGGCTGGAAAATCGACATCAAGAGCGAGGAAGAAAAGCGACAGGAAGTCGAGCAGCAGATGCAGGCTTTCTCCGGCGGCGGTTCTACGCCCATTGAGCAGGTTACCGAGCTGGGCGAGCAGATCATCGAGAAGCTGGTGGCGGCCGGCATCACAACAGTGGAAGCCCTGGCGGATATGACGCCGGAGCAGCTGGAGGAAGTACCGGGCATCGGCGAGCGGACGCTTGAAAAGATCAGCACGGCCGTTCGGCACTACTTCGGGCAGTTTGAGGACGGCATAAAGGCCGGAGGGGAAGGGCAGGACTTGGTAAATAAAGCGGAACAAGATGAGGACGAGACGCCGCACACAAAGGTCGACCTGAGCGAAAGCTCGGTGTACGGCAAGGATGAGCCGACGCCCGCGGTGGGCGGTGCCGACGTGGCAAGCGCCGCGACCCTGGACCGTTTGGAAGCTATTACGGGCGGGGAAGAAGCGGCAGCCGGCGGCTCTGACGAGCCGGCGACCTTCGGCGAGGACGATCGTTCGGGCCTGGACCATGAAATTGATAAGGCAGGCGTAGGCTTCGATGAGGAGATTGACGCTCTGCAATTGAACCTGATGCAGGACGACAACCAGCCGAACGCGCGCGACGGCTCAGGCCGGATTGCGGACGATACAGCGGAAGAGCGCCTGGCCGAGATTACGGAAACAGGGCCAATGCTGGACGGCGAGGGCGCGGATGTGTACACGCCGGGCCGCGACGACACAAGCGCGACCCTGGCCGAGCACCACCCGAACACGGTAATTGCGCGGTCGGAAGCCGTGATTGAGGGCAACGTGGATGAGGCCCGCGATGAGCGCAAGGTGGATGCGAAGGTGGATGAGGGGACCGGGTCGTGAGCGGCCGGCCTTTGCCCGGTACCCCGGTTGTTTGCGGGGTATTGGGATCGGCTTTTATCAGGATGGAAGCGCTCGGCGCAAATCCGGCGTTTTCGCGCAATAATGGAAGATGCGTTGACTCCCGCTGTGCCGAGGTCGGAATGAGCATGTAAGCGGCAGGTTTGGAACACACAAAGGGGCGAATGAGTAAGGTACGGATTAACGATCTAGCTCGGGAACTGGAAGTAAAAAGCAAGGCCATTCTGGATGTGCTGCTGGCGGTCGGTGTGACCGAAAAGAAGACGCACTCCAGTTCGCTTGAGGCCGACGAGGCGGAACGCGTGCGCGGGGCGCTGACGCGCGGCAGCAGCCGCGGCAGCGGTGCGGCTCCGCGCCGGGAGCAGCCGGAACGGCCCAGCATCGATCTTTCGCGTGTGTCCAAGCCCGGGGACGTGCTTCGCGCGCTCCAGGAGCGCCAGAGCGCTGCGACGGCACCGCCCGTGCCGCAGAAGTCCGCGATTGCGGCACCGCCGCCGGCCCGGCCCGCGACGGCCGCTCCCTCCACCCCCGTTG
>CAXTSG010000090.1:0-11295 GCA_964246825.1 uncultured Acidobacteriaceae bacterium
GTTGCATCGGCCATGCTGATTGCGGCCGCCGCGGCGCTGATCTTTGAAAGAAAAGACCTGCTGTAGACGCTTATTGCGCTCCGAGCGGCTTTCCCGTACCTGCCGTCGCGTGGTGCGCCGACATGGCTGCATCGCTCAAGCCGAAGGTGAGCGATGCAGCGCGAGCCGCCGACAAGATGCGCTCCGGCACCACTCCCAGGATCAGCGTTGCCGTTACGGTAAAGAAGATGGCGACCAGGAGAGAGGCTTGGATGCGCGGCATGTTTTCAAGAGGAACATTGTCCGCCGGACGCGAGTAGATGGCTGTCAGCAGCCGCAGGTAGTAGAACGCGGCCACGCCCGAGTTGATCAGCCCGATGATCGCGAGCGAAACCAGCCCTGAGCTGATAGCTGCCTTGAACACGTAGAACTTGCCGAAGAAGCCGCCCGTGAAGGGGATCCCGATCAGGGAAATGAGGAAGAAAGCCATGGCCCCGCCCAGAAGCGGTGAGCGGTAGCCGAGACCACGGTAGTCCTGGGTCGTGGTAAGCCGGTCCTCATAGCCGCCGGCATGGGAGATGACCGCGAAGATGCCGACGTTCATCGCCGCATAGGTTACGGTGTAGAAGCTGGCCGCGGCTACGCCCTCGGCCGAAAGCGCGGTAAAGGCAACCAGCAGGTACCCTGCATTGGCAATGGACGAGTAGGCCAGCATGCGCTTGACGTTACGCTGCCGCAGCGCGCCCAGGTTGCCGATCGTCATGGAAAGCACGGCCATCCACCAGACCAGCGGCTGCCAGTGCGCGTAGAGCACCGGAAAGGCTACGAAAAGAATCCGCAGCAGCACGGCAAAAGCTGCTGCCTTGGGGGCTGTCGAGATAAGCCCAACGATGGGCGAAGGCGCGCCCTCGTAGGTGTCCGGCGTCCATACATGGAACGGTGCCGCGGAAACCTTGAAGCCGAGGCCGATCAGGACCATGCCGACCCCCAGGGTTGCAAGCATAGGGGTGGTGCCGCCGCCAAGCTGCGCGGCGATAAGCCCGATGCGCGTGGTTCCCGTCGCGCCGAAGATCAGGGCGATGCCGTAAAGGAAAAACGCCGTCGCAAAGGAGCCGAGCAGGAAATACTTGATAGCGGCTTCAGGGCTTTTACCGGTTTTGCGGCGAAAGCCCGCAAGGATGTAGCTCGAAATGGACGAGATTTCGAGCGCGATAAAGACCAGCAGCAATTCCACCGCGGAAGTCATCAGCATGGAACCAACGGTGCCGAAGACGGTGAGCGCGAATAGTTCTCCCAGGTTTTCCTGATCGCTCCGTACCGCATCGAGCGTGACCAGGAGAGAAATAAGCAGGATGCTCGCAATCAGGACATGGAAGAAAGCCGAGAAAGCATCTGTCTGGACGGTGTTGAAGTAGGCCGTTGCCGTGGGCAGGTGCAGCTGCTGGATGGAGGCAAGCAGCGCGAAGAAGGCACCGACAACCGCAAGCCAGCCCATCGGTTTACGGCTTGCCTGCCGAGGCAGCAGCGGGTCGACCAGCATGATGATGACGCCCGTGATCGTGAGGATGACCTCGGGCCAGATGCGGAGAAGCTGCGTGTTCATTGGGCCTCCGCGGGGCGGTGCGGCGCGGACTTGCCGGCCGTGGTGGGGACCGGTCCTGCCGGCGCGACAAGCGGCTTCATGGCGTAGCCAGCGATTGCCGGATCAATGGCGCGGAACCAGTACGGCGAGGCTACGCCCATGAGCAGCATGAGCAGGATGAACGGCCAGATCAGGGCATGCTCACGGCCCCCGAGGTCGCGGATGCCGGCGCGCCCCTGCACAAGCGGCGACTGCCGGCCGTAAAAGACCTTCTGCGTCATGGTGAGGAAGTAGGCCGCGCTCAGAATAACGCCGGCCGTGGCAGCCACACCCCAGGCCGGATGCACGGCAAACGCGGTCGTGAGCACCAGGAACTCGCCGACAAATCCGCTCAGAATCGGCAGCCCAACCAGCGCCAGGCCGGTAATGACGAAAAAGGACACCATCCAAGGAAGGCGCGCTGCCAAACCGCCGTAGGCCGCCGTCTCATACGTGCCGTAGCGCTCATGGAGAAGCCCTAGAAGACACAGGAGCGAGCCGCCGATGATGCCCTCGTTGATCGTCTGGTACACCGCGCCGTCCAGCCCCGCGACGGAAAAGCAGAAGATGCCGAGTGTGCAGAAGGAGAGTGCCGCGACGGTGCCGAAAGCAACAACACGCTTCAGGTCTTTCTGCACCAGTGCATTGAGCGAGCCGTACAGGATACCAATGACGGAAAGCGCGATCATCCAGGAAGCGAACTTGCGCGACTGGGCCGGAAAGAGCCCAAGATTGAAGCGAATGAGCGAGTACAGGCCCAGCTTGCCGGCCACCACCATCGCCATCGCGGTTGGTGCCTCGGAGTACACATCGCCGATCCAGCCGTGAAGGGGGAAAATCGGCACCTTGACAGCGAAAGCGAACAGAAAGGCAAAAGCCGTCCAGCTGAGCGCGGTTGCGGTGACGGCAAGATGGCCGCCGGCCAGCATGGCCTGGAGCTCCACAAAATCAAAGGTGCCGGTTTTGGCATAGAGATACAAAATGCCGACCAGAAACAGCGCCGAGGGAATAAAGGTGTACAGGAAAAACTTGATGGCGGCGGCCGACCCGCGCGTGCGGCCGAACATGGCAATCAGGATGGCCATGGGCACCAGCGAAAGCTCCCAAAAGCCGTAGTACAGAAACAGGTCGAGCGAAACAAAGACGCCCAGCATCGCGGTCTGCTGGAGCAGGTAGTAGAAGTAAAATTCCTTGGTGCGCGTCGCGATCGCGTTCCAGCTCACCAGAACACCGAGCGGCGCAAGAAAGCCGGTCAGCACCACCAGCCACAGCGAGATACCGTCTACGCCGAGGTGGTAGTGGATATTCGGACTCTGAATCCAGAAGTAGTTTTCGACAAACTGGAAAGAACGGGTGCTGTAATCGTAGTGAAACGGCAGGTGCAGCGTGAAGGCAAAGGTGAGCAGGGAAATGACAAGCGCGCACCACTGAACCGCCCTGCCTCCGCGCGGCAGCAGCGCGAGAAGGATGGCGCCAACGGCGGGGGTGAAAACGGTAAGCGAAAGAATGTGCTCGTTCAACAAAGCGGATCGTCCTTTGAGCAAAGCGTGCGGCTCGTCATCGCGGCAGCACCATGTGATCTCCGAAGCCGAAGAAAGTAAGCAGAAGCAGAGCCGCGGCACCAAAGGCAAGCCAGCCCGCATACGAGCGGATGTTTCCGGTCTGCATGCGCTGCGCTACCGCGCCTAGGCCGCGGACACCCGCGCCGAGCCCAAAGCCGGTTCCGGTAATGAGGCCGCCGTCGACCACGCCGGAAAGCACGTAGCGGGAAAAACGCACAAGTGGGCGAATCAGCACGGCATCGTACAGCTCGTCAATGCGGTACTTCTCCAGCAGCAGCAGGTAAAAGCCGCGAAACTGCGTGGCCAACTGCCGCGGCAGCGCCGGGCGCGCCATATAGAACAGGTACGCCACGCCGAAGCCGGTGAGCGCAGTGATTGTCGATACGATGGCCAGCATGATCTCCAGCCCGGTATTTTCCACGCCGTCCGGTGCATGGGCCACATGGAGTACGGGAGCGAGGAAGTTATGAAGAAAGTTATCTTCTCCAGGCAGGCCGAGCAGCCCGCCGAAGGCGGCAAGCAAAGCCAAAATGACAAGCGGCGCGAGCATGCTCCAGGGGCTTTCGTGCGGCTCGCCGTGGCTGCCGTGGGTGTCGGGCCCGTGTACGGCGGCGTGGGGCGCTGCGTAGGCGGTTGAGGCTTCCGCCATACCCTTGGAGGCTTCCGGCTGGTGCCCCGGCTCCGGGGTGTGCGGCTGCGCTACCGCGGCGCGGTTTTCCCCAAAGAAGGTGAGGAAGTAGAGCCGGAACATATAGAAGGAGGTAAGCCCGGCCGTGAGCAGCCCGAAGAACCAGAGCAGCTTTGCCCCGGGCATGGGCGAGCTGAAAGTCTGGTAGAGGATTTCATCTTTCGAGAAAAAGCCCGACAGCGGCGGGATGCCGGAGATTGCGACCACACCGGCGGTCATGGTCCAGAACGTGATAGGAATCTTGCGCCCAAGCCCGCCCATGACCCGCATATCCTGCTCGCCCGAAAGTGCGTGGATCACGGACCCGGCGGCGAGGAACAACAGCGCCTTGAAGAAGGCATGCGTCACAACATGGAAGATCGCGGAAGAGTACGCCGCTACTCCGCAGGCCATGAACATGTAGCCGAGCTGCGATACGGTGGAGTAGGCAAGCACGCGCTTGATGTCGGTCTGCATCAAGCCGATAGTCGCGGCAAAGAATGCGGTCGCGCAGCCGATGATCGCCACCGTGCCGAGCGCAAACGGCGAGCGGTCGAAGATGGGGTGAGCACGCGCGACCATATAGACGCCGGCTGTCACCATTGTCGCCGCGTGGATCAACGCGGAAACCGGTGTCGGACCTTCCATCGCATCCGGCAGCCAAACGTACAGCGGAATTTGTGCCGACTTGCCTGCCGCACCGACAAGCAGGCAAAGCGCAATGGCTGTCAGCCAGCCGCCCTCCAGAGCAGGCTGTGCCGCCAAGTTTGCCATGACAACAGGGAAGCTCAATGTCCCGAAATGGAGAATGACCAGAAATATCGCGAGAAGGAAGCCGAAGTCGCCGATACGGTTGACCACAAAAGCTTTTCTGCCGGCGTTCGCGGCCGAGTCGCGGTCGAAGTAGTAGCCGATCAGCAGGTAGGAAGCAAGCCCGACGCCCTCCCAGCCGACAAACAGCAGCAGGAAGTTCTCCGCCAGCACCAGGGTCAGCATGAAGAACATGAAAAGGTTGAGGTAAGCGAAGAAGCGCCAAAAGCCTTCCTCATGCGCCATGTAGCCGACTGAGTAGAGATGAATCAGAAAACCGACGCCCGTAATAACGAGCAGGAACACTATGGTGAGCTGGTCGAGGGCAAAAGCGAAGTCGGCATGAAAATGCCCGGCGACGATCCAGGGCGCGAGGTATTCCACATGGGGCAGCGCCAGCGAGTGAAAGCGCAGTGCAATACCGGCAACCTGAAGGAACGGAACAAATGTAAATAGAAGCGCAACACCGGCGACGGCAGGCCGCGGCAGACGGCGGCCCAGGGTGCCGTTGATGAGAAAGCCTAAAAACGGCAGCAGCGGAATCCAAAGGAGGTGAAGCGAGGGAAGCGCGTTCATAGTTTCATCAGGTCCACTTGGTCGACGTTGAGCGTGTTACGGGCGCGGAAGATCGAGATGATAATCGCAAGGCCGACCGCTGCCTCGGCGGCAGCTACCACCATTACGAAGAAGACGAAAAGCTGGCCTGAAATCTCATGCCGCTGGTGCGAAAACGAGACAAAAGCGAGATTGACCGCGTTCAGCATCAGCTCGATGGACATAAAGATGGTGATAATGTTGCGCTTGATGAGAAACGCACCAACACCCAGCGAGAAAAGAATCGCGCTCAGCACAAGGTAATAAGCGATGGGAACGGTCATCCTAGCCGGGCTCCTTGCGCGCCAGCGCGACAGCGCCCAGGATCGCGATCAGGATTAGAACGGACGTGACCTCGAAGGGCAGCAGCAGGTCGCGGAAGAGTACGCGCGAAAGCGCGGTGGTTGACACCAGTTGATCGCCCAGCTGCGTCGTTCCCAGGTGGACTCTTTCATGAAGAAAAACGAAAGACAGCAGGCACAACAAAGCAACGACTCCCGGAAAACCCGCGCCGTAGGCGACTTTGCTCAGGGTATGCGTCCGCTCCTCGCCGCCCGCGTTCAGCAGCATGATCACAAAGGTGAACAGCACCATGATTGCTCCCGAATAGACAATGACCTGCGCGGCGGCCAGGAACTCGGCCCCGAGCAGCAGATACAGCACCGCGAGCGAAGTCATAACGACGATGAGCGAAAGAGCGCTGTTGATGGGCTGGCGGGTTCTAAGGAGATTGACCGCCCCCGCCACGCACAAGCCCGCGAAAATGAAGAAGAGAACGAGATACATTCGGGATCGATACCTATCGGGCGATGGACTCGCAAGCTGCTGCCGTGAAAGGGTTCTTCGGTGAGAGCATACGTCGGCGAGTCCGATTGTAAACCACGTTCGTGCGCAACGCTGCTGCCGCCTGCACGTTAAAAGCGAGCGCGCCTGTGGGCAGCCAAGGCTGTATGCGCCACGCCGCGGCTTTTCTTTCTGGAGCCGCTCTGTACCGGAATTGTCCTAAGCGCGAGGAAAGTAGGCGAACCAAAGGCTGGAAACAACAATATTGAGGATGGCGAGCGGCATCAGAAATTTCCATCCGAAACCCATCAGCTGATCGTAGCGGAAGCGGGGCAGTGTGCCGCGGACCCAGATGTAGAGAAATAGGAACAGAAAGACTTTGAACACAAACCAGAAGATCGGCAGCACGGCGGCGATGACGGGGCCGCCCAAATTGGCGGGCAGCAGGTGGCCGAGCGGGCTGGTCCAGCCGCCGAAAAACAGCAGCGTCGCCACGCAGCCGACCGTGATCATGTTCGCGTACTCGGCCATGAAAAACATGGCGAACTTCATGGAGGAGTATTCCGTGTGGTAGCCGGCCGCGAGCTCGCTTTCCGCCTCCGGCAGGTCGAACGGGGTGCGGTTGGTTTCGGCGTAAGCCGCCATCAGATAGATGAAAAAACCGACAAACTGAAGGCCGCCGAACACGTTCCAGCTAATCATGCCGTGGGTCGCCTGCACATCGACAATATCGCGCAGCCGGAGGGAGCCTGCCCGCATCACGACGCCGACCAACGATAGCCCCAGCGCCAGCTCGTAAGAGATAAGCTGCGCGGAAGCGCGCAGGGAACCGAGCAGCGAATACTTATTGTTGGAAGCCCAGCCGGAAAGCGCAATACCGTACACGCCGACCGAAGTGACGCCCAGAATGATGAGCAGCCCAATGTTGACGTCTGCGATGTCAAACAATTCGACGCCGTGCCAGCTGGCCGTACCGCCGAACGGAACGACCGCGATGGAAGTCAGAGCGCAGGCCAGCGCAATGATCGGCGCGGCGATATAAAGCGGCCGGTATACCTCGGTCGGCAGCAGGTCTTCCTTGAGGAAGAGCTTCAGGCCGTCAGCCAGCGGCTGCAAGAGGCCGAAAGGGCCGACGCGCGAGGGTCCCCAGCGATTCTGGATACGGCCGACAACCTTGCGCTCCAGCAGCACCGTGTAAGCGACCGCGGTCAGGTAAATGACCAGCACCACGGCAATTTTGAGAAGGCTCAACAAAGTAAAAACAAGGATCGTTGACACGCGCGTTCAGCCTTCCATTCCTGCTTAAGATTCCGGTAGAAACAGGGCCTGCCGGGCAGGCCCTGTTTCCCCGTTAGTCTGCCGCGGCCTCGGCGGGCCGAGTTTCGCGGCTTTCCAGCACTTCGTGCAGCACAGACGAGTAACGACCCAGTGTACCCGATGTGAAGAGGGTATCGTGGGCCGGCAGCACCAGGTCCGCACGGTCAGCCGCGAGCGTGCCGAGCTGGACAAGGTCGGCGCGCATGGGCTTGGCCGAACCCGAAAACAGCTCGAAGCGCGAGATAGCGTAAGAAGGCACCAGCCGCTGAATCTCATCAAAAGTTGCGAATGGATCAAACGGACTGACCTTCGGCTCGTAATTGTTGGCCGCGAGCCACACCGCGTGCCGGTCGGCTTCACCCGACTGTGCGCCGCGCGACTGCCCCATGTCGGCCCGCAAACCCCTGCCGAAGGGCACCAAAGATTGCGCTTTCGCACCCATCTTGTCAGCGATGCGGACAATCATCTCGAAGTCCGGCCGGACGCCGGCGGTGTCCGCGCCCTTCTTCACCATCTGAATGTCGCCGTAGGTGTTCGTCACCGTACCGGCTTTTTCATACAGGTAGGCTGCTGGCAGCACAACATCGGCCAACGCCGCTGTTTCGGTCAGGAACATATCCTGCACGACCACGAAGGTGTTCTTCAACGCGTCAGGATCAACGCCGTAGCGCGAAACCGGGTTGGCTCCCACAACATATAGAGCCCCCAGTTCACCGCGCCCGGCGGCATCCACCATCTCGATCAGGTTCATGCCGGGTGCAGTCGGCAGAGCCGCGCCGTACTCCTCGGCAAACGCATTTGCTTGAGCAATCGGCTGATAACCGGGCAGGAAGTCCGGCAGCAGGCCCATATCGGCCGCGCCGCGCGAGTTTGCGTAGTCGCCCAGGGCGGCGATCTTTGCATTCGGCAGCGTCAGTGCCCACTCGACCAGCGCACGAAGCTCGCGCCCGCGGAACTCAGCGCCGAAAGCAATGACCAGCTCCGGCTCGGCCAAAAGCGCCTCGCGGAACTTGGCCGCGGCCTCGCTTGCTACAAACTCAGACTCGCGGCCGGCCAGGTAGCTGACAAACGCGCCGTAGCCGCCCTCCGATACCTCGACCATTGCCTTGGCCTGGCGACGCAGCTTGATCTCGCGATGGTTGGCAAGGTACAGCTTGGCGCGGTTGGTGCGGACGTTGGTGCGGATGTTCCAGGCCAGCAGCGGATGCTGCTCGGTCGGGTCATTACCGAGCACGAGCATCGCCGGTGCTTTTTCAAAATCGCGGATGCTCGCGGTCTTGCCCGGAGCGCCGCCGATCGCGGCTACAAAGGCCGGGTAATCGGCAGTGCGGTGGTGGTCGATGTTGTTCGTCCCCAGTACCATGCGCGCAAACTTCTGCAAGAGATAGTTTTCTTCGTTGGTGGTGCGATTGGAACCGATGACACCAATGGCCTTGCCGCCCCGCGTATCGCGAACTTCACGAAGGCGCTTGCCGACATGGTCAAGCGCAACTTCCCAGGTCACGGATTCGAGCTTGCCGTTCGCCTGGCGCACTAGCGGCTTCACGATGCGATCCTCGCGCGTCGCAAAGTCAAAGGAGTAGCGGCCTTTGATGCAGAGGAAGTCGCCGTTCTGCCCGCTCTTGTCACGGTTGTCGCCGCGCACAATCACCGAACCGTCATTGTCGCGCCGGGTGCCGAGCGTGGTTTTGCAGCCGTCACCGCAGTGCGTGCAGATGGTCGCGGTGTGGTTCATCTCCCAGGGACGCGTCTTGTAGCGGTAGGAGCCCGAGGTCAACGCGCCTACGGGGCAGATGTCAATGCAGGCACCGCACTCCTCGCAGTCCAGGTGGTCGCCCGCGTTCGGCGCAATGACCGAAGCCGCGCCGCGATTCTGTACACCGAGCGCCCACACGTCCATGCCCTCACCGCACACGCGCACGCAGCGGTAGCAAAGGATGCAGCGAGGCCGATCGAAGTACACCACCGGAGACCACTGCTGCTCCTCACGATGGTTTTTCATCTCGGTGTAGTTCGATTCGGCCGCTCCGTATTTGAAGGTCATGTCCTGTAATTCGCACTGGCCGCCGGCGTCGCAAACCGGGCAGTCCAGCGGGTGATTGCCGAGCAGGAGCTCAAGAACACCCTTGCGCGTCTGCGCGATTTCCGGGCTTTCCGTCGTGACAACCATGCCTTCGGCCACCGGCGTGGTGCAGGCCGTCTGGAGCTTCGGCATCTTGTCGACGCGCACCACGCACATGCGGCAGGCACCCTGGAGCGAAAGCCCCGGGTAGTAGCAGAAGGCAGGGATTTCAATGCCGGCAGACTTGCAGGCATCAATCAAAAGGGTACCGGCGGGGGCGGTGAGCTGCTTGCCGTCGACGGTGAAAGAGGTTTGCTTCACTTCAGCCATTTGTCTTCTCGTTTGGTAAATACGGGTGCTGGATGCCGGTTGCGGCGAACACGCTTCGGACCGCGCCGGAATAAAGTTCCGTGTCAGCGTAAAGCGCGTTGTCATCGGTTTTCGGGTCGCTTTCAGAAGCGGCATCCGAGAGTATTGATTTTTCGGTCGGCATGCGAACCGTGAGCCACTCCACATGGCAATGATCAACACCGTTCGCCGGCGTTTCCTCGCCGAAGTCAATGAGAGTATTACTAGGCTCGGGCAGCGAATCACCGTCATCAAACATCCATTGCAGGTGACCTTCCAGCGCCTCGATCATCATGGAACGCATGTGTTCCAGGGTGTCGCCCGCAGAAATGCATCCGAGCACTTGGGGCGAGTATCCGCTCCAGTTGCTCGCGCCCCTCTCATATACCACCAGATAGGATCGCGTCATTTCAAACCTGCCTGCTTGAGGATACTGTTGAGTGTTCCTTTGTGAATGTCTCTGCCCGCGTGCATCGGTACCGTGGTTTTCCAGGCTTGATTGGGTGCAGGAATTGCCGATGGCTGCCTTTCTGCTCAAAGAAATACCAGCCATCGGCTTCGATCATCTTGATGATCTCTTTGTCCTTCATCCACTAGTGCGCCGCAAGCTGCACCAATTCCGGCTGCTGTGCCAGCACCAGGCCCGGGGTCGGCGGGTTCTCGGCCAGAAATGCCTCAAACTCGTCGCGGAACTTGGTGATAAAGCCGATCGTCGGCATCGCCGCCGCGTCGCCGAGCGGGCAGAACGTGCGCCCCATCATGTTCTCGGCCAGGTACTTAATGTTGTCAAGATCCTTCGACACACCCTGCCCCTGGTAGACGCGCGTAATCGTCTTCTTCAGCCAGTCCGTACCCTCGCGGCACGGGATGCACCAGCCGCAGCTTTCATGCTGGTAGAACTTGATCGTCCGCAGCGCAAACTCAACCATGGAAACTGTCTCGTCCAGCACGACAACCGCCGCCGAGCCGAGCATGGTACCCGCTTTAGCAAGCTGGTCGAAGTCCATGCCGACATCAATCTCGTCGGCTTTGAGTACCGGTGTCGATGAACCGCCCGGAACGACGGCCTTGAGCTTGCGCCCGCCCGGGATGCCGCCCGCGACCTCGTAGATGAGCTTGCGTAGCGAGTAGCCCATCGGCAGCTCGTACACGCCGGGGCGATTCACATGGCCCGAAACGGCAAACAGCCGCGTGCCGCCGTTGCGGTCTGTGCCGATCTTTGCATACTCGGCCCCGCCCAGTCGCAGCACATGCGGCACGCTGGCGATGGTTTCAACGTTGTTAATCACGGTCGGGCCGCCGTACAGGCCGACCACCGCCGGGAAAGGAGGCCGAATGCGCGGCACGCCGCGCTTTCCTTCCAACGACTCCATCAGCGCGGACTCTTCGCCGACCTCATAAGCCCCGGCACCGGTGTGCGAAAGGCAGTCGAAGTCCCGCCCCTCAATCCCGAAGATATTCTTGCCGAGAAAGCCCTTCTCATAAGCCTCGGCAATGCAGCGGTCCATGATCTCCAGCAGGTAGCGGTACTCGCCGCGCATGTAGATAAATC
>CAXTSG010000091.1:0-2150 GCA_964246825.1 uncultured Acidobacteriaceae bacterium
GGTCAGCAGGCCGAGTGCGCCGAGCTCTCGCAGGGCTTCGCGCGGGGCACTGTTCGGCTTCTGCTCCAAGGCCAGCCTGTCAGCCAGCTGCCCGGCCGCCTGGAGAAGCTCAACCGGCTTGCGGGGCTCCATCGAGCTGATTGAGGGCAGCGGGTAGTCGGCAATTGCCATTTCTTGTCCTTCCGGAGTACGAATCCATAGCGCCGGAACCGGCGCTATGGATTTCGATGCAGCCCGGATGCGCCTCAGAAACGCATCCGAGTTCCCTTCCGCAGCTGATTGCGGCTTTATCAAGCAGAACAGGAAACCGTTCCCGCTCCCGCCCTCCAAACCTGCATCCGAAGGAGAAGGCACATCTCGGTACCGGCCTCCACCTCGCCGGGAACAGCTCATCCTGCTCCTGCGCCCACCTCCACACTCACCCCTCCAAGGATGGTTCCATGTTTCTTCGCGTAGATAAGCTGCTCATCCCTCTCCAAAAGCCCAAGAATCCGGACCCCAACGGCGCGGCGGCCGTGCAGGAGCTGCTCGGCGGCAAGTTCGGCGAGATGTCGACCCTGAACAACTACCTCCACCAGTCGTTTGCTTTTAAGGAAAAAACCAAGCTTAAGCCCTTCTACGACCTGATCGCGTCCATCTGCGGCGAGGAAGTCGGCCACGTCGAGCTGGTTTCAACCGCGATTAACCTGATGCTGGAAGGCGAAACGCCCGAGGGCGAAACCCCTGAAGCGACGCTGGAGTCGGCAAAGAACCTGCGCAACTCCCACCATTTCATCGTGGGCGGAGGCGGCCACCAGGTTATGGATTCCATGGGGCACTTCTGGACCGGTCAGCACGTCTTCTCCAGCGGCAACCTGGTCACGGACCTCCTTCACAACTTCTTTCTGGAAACAGGCGCGCGCATGCACAAGCACCGCTGCTACCAGATGACCGATAACCCGGCGGCCCGCGACATGATCGGCTACCTGATGGTGCGCGGCGGCGTTCACCAGGCTGCTTATGCTCTGGCCCTGCGCAAGATCACGGGCGTTGAAGTGACCAAGATGCTGCCGACCCCGAACATCGATGATGCCAAGATTCCGGAAGCGCGGAAGTGGCAGGCCATCGGAAGCCATCGCAAGCTGTATACCTTTTCGCCTTCGGACTACACCGGCGTTTCCGCCGTGTGGTCGGGTCCGGCGGATTGGGCCGACGGCGAGCAGCTGGAAGTAATCCAGGGCGCGCCGGACTACGGCGCGGAAGCGCCGGTCATGCACGGGGCGACCACGAATTTCTCGCCGGACTACGCGCCGGAAGAAATATATGAGATCGCCGCCAAGCTGATGGCGAGCGGCGGCATCTCTCCCCTGCAGCCGGATGACGGCAAGCACGCCCGCTACCAGGGCAGTGTTTCCGACAGCCCGGGCGCCAAGGCCCAGCCGATCCGCGAGGAAGTCTCGGCTTTCGCCGGGAAGTGATCGAGCTCTGCACGGCAAAAAGGGAGCAGGCACAGCCTGCTCCCTTTTTGCATTTACGGCAGCTGCGTCACAGTGATGTCGGGCGGCGTTTCCCAGCGCACGGCCGTGCCTCCGGTATTGCAAAGGCGCACCGTTACGCCCGATCCGTCGCGCTCCACAACAGAGGTCGCCGTGACCTGCGCCCCGGGGTTGGGCAGGAGATTAGTGATCAGGGTCGGGCCGGCGGCTGTGCTGAAGCGCACGCCGCCGGTGGCGCTCTTATGGCTTTCGCACTCGCCGGCTTGCCCGCGCGGGGCGAGGCTGTTGATCTGCCAATCGCGCAGGGTAAAACGCACCGGACTGCTGCCCGGGCCTGTATTTTGCGGCTCGGCCGCCGTGCCGGAAGACACCCAGCGGCCGCCGGTGAAAATCGCTTCTCCGCCCGCGGCGCAGCTTCGGTGGTCCGGCGCGGCCGTGCCCGGGAGCGTGTTGTAGCGGCAGTCCGACCCGAGATACTGGTGGGCCAGCGCCCCGTCCCGCATCACATCAGCCGTGTAAAAACCTTCCTGCGGCGAGAACCTGACCCCGGCGGAAGGATCGGTGACGTAGGCCAGCGCGGAAGCGGGCTTTGCGCTTCCCGTATCAGCCGGGTAAGTTATTACCTGCACTCGGCTTACGCCGTTGCTGTAGCTGTGGAGCGCTGTCCCGGCATCG
>CAXTSG010000091.1:2160-7406 GCA_964246825.1 uncultured Acidobacteriaceae bacterium
GTACCGGCATCGACAAAACCGCGCAGCGGCAAGTTTTGGGCATCGATGTTGACGGCGGCATTGCCGGGGATTTTGACCCAGCCTTCGCCATCCCCTTCCGAGCCGCCCGTGTAGATGGAGTCGTTCACGAGATTCAGATTAAAGCCGTTGTGAACGTAGTTTTGCGCGGGAAACGGAACCATGTAGCCGTCCGGCACCAGCCCCGCGATGACTTCGGCGCATAGCTCTGAAGGGCTGCCGGTCCACTGCGTTTGCTGCGCGGTATCGCTGCACCCGGAGCGGAAGCGCCCGTAGTCGGCGGCCAGCGAGTTGAAGTGGTTCTCTTCCAGCCGAATGGTTCCGTACCCATTGGCGGGTGCCTGCTCCACAATGCTGCCCGGCGGCCAGGCGATCGGCTGCTTCCCTCGGCTGACAAGGTGCGCCTGCCCGTCGGCCGAGAACGCCGCGACCTGTACCAGCTCAAACGTGCCGCGGCTGATGCCGGGCACCGCGCGGCTCGGCTCCCTGCTGCCGAAGCGGTAATCCTGCGGAAAAATGCCGTACACGTTGACATAGCTGTGCTGCCCGTTGATGCGCGCCTGCGCGGGATCGTTCACGTAAAGCGGCTGCCAGCCGGCATCGTCCACCGGCAGTTCCAGCGAGGACGCGCTGACCGGGGCGGTCAGGTGGCCCAGCTCGCTTTTGCCCGGCGCGGCTACAGAGTGGTTGGCGCGCGGCTGGCCGCCCCAGGGAAAGCCCTCGATATAGGTGTGCGTCAGCGAGGAAGTCGTGGGCGCCATGCGGATGCCGCCGATCGCCTCCGTGCTCTTGATGGAGGAGTTCATCCAGTGAACGTTGTCGCCGTCAAGGTATACGGCGGAATGCGGATCCGGCCGCCACACGCCGCTCTCGATGCGCTTGCCGCCGGGGCAGTTCACGCTGTAGCAGTAGTCGTGCGCCATGCCGCCCTCCAGAACGTTGACGCGGTTGAAGTAGGTTTCGTTCGTGTCGCCTTCGAGCACTACCGGCCAGCGCGTATTGGAGATTTCCATGTCGGAAAAGTACCAGCGCTCGCTCGATCCCTGAAGATTTAGGGCGATGCCGCCGGTATCGGCCAGCACCACGTTCCGCATGGAGCCTGTGTCGGTCGAGTCGATCTCGATCAGCCCGCCCTCGGTGGCATGGTTCTGCCCCGCGAACGTGATGCCTTCTACCGTCAGCGGGCACATGCCGGGCTTGTCGCTGCATCCGTGCGCCTGGAGGTAGGTGAGCGTCGCCGCATGCGGGCTTGTGTTCAGGATCACCGTGCCGGAAGCGCCGTCGCCCTGGAGGCTGATATTTCTCGTCACGGTCAGCGCCGAAGTGTAGCCCTCGCCCGCCACCTTGTAGATGCCGTGCGGGAAGTACAGCACCGGGTAGCCCGCGCCCGGGATGCCGCTGCTTTCCGCAAAGCGCAGCGCCGCGCGAACCGCGCAGGTTGAGTCCTGGCGGCCGCGCCCGTCCGCCGCATTCGGGCAGCCCGCGCCGAAGCGCGCGTCGGCGACGTTGACGAGCGAGGGTGAGGCGCTCTGCGCAAGGGCCGCGAAGGGCAAGCCGGCCAGGAGAAGAAGGATCTGAAGCCGCATAGAACCTCTAACGTTGACTCGGAGTACAGCCTGAACTCTCGTCATCCTGTTCCCAATCTGTAGATCAGGCTAGGACATACGCATGAGAATCCTGGTGGACGTATCTCAAGAGCAGCTGGACGCTTTAGCAGCACTTGCGGCGAAGCGTCGGGAGTCAAGGGCTGCGCTCATCCGTAAAGCCATCCACATATACGTCGAAACGCATCAGGAGCCGGTTTCAAGGTTTTCGGCTTGTGGGGCAAAAGCGGACATGCCGTTGATCCGGACCAGTTTCTGGAAAGTCTTCGCGCAGAGTGGGACAGATAAGGCGCCTTGCTGCCACCCCTTTATTGAACTTCTCCGGTAGCGGCAAACTCATTACGAGTGCCCGGTGGTCCGTTCCTGCGGCAGACTTTGTACCGTGCTGTGCTTGACGGAATAGCTGAAGTAAATCGCCAGGCCGATCAGCAGCCACACGATCACTACCTCCCAGGTAAGCAGGGGCAGGTTGAACATCAGGTAAAACGCGCTCAGGATGCTGAGAATCGGCACAAGCGGAACCAGCGGCGTTTTGAACGGTCTGTGCAGTTCGGGCTGGCGCACCCGGAGAATCCACACGCCGGCCGAAACGATCGTGAAAGCGAGCAGGGTACCCATATTGACGAGTTTGGACAGCTTATCAATCGGCAGCAGCGCGGGAAGAAAAGCCACGATGGTGCCGACGACGATGTTGGAAAGCCAGGGGGTGCGAAAGCGGGGATGGATCGCGGAGGCCCACTTCGGCAGCAGGCCGTCCTTCGACATGGAAAAGAAGATACGGGACTGGCCGAGCAGCATCACGAGCATGACGGTGAACAAACCGAACACGGCACCGACCTTGACCAGCAGCGAGCCCCAGGCGACGCCGGTGACATCGATGCCGACCGCGACCGGTTCGGCGACGTTGAGGGTGCGGTAGTCGACCAGTCCGGTGAGAATGAGCGACACGACGATATACAGAAGCGTGCAGACCACCAGCGAGCCGAGGATGCCGATGGGCATGTCGCGCTTGGGGTTTTTCGCCTCCTGGGCGGCAGTGGAAACAGCGTCAAAGCCGATATAGGCGAAGAACACCGAGGCCGCGCCCGCCGCGATGCCGGAAACCCCGTACCGCCCGCTGCCGATGTTGGGCGGAATAAAGGGATGCCAATTGCGCGCCGTGAACTGCGGGTGGTGCAGAAGAAACCATCCGCCGAGCACGATAAAAACGCCGACGATGCCCAGCTTTACGATCACGATGAACGAGTTGATATTGGCCGACTCCTTGATACCGATGACAAGGATGGTTGTAACGACGCTGATGATTAAAAACGCAACGAGGTTGAAAAGCCCGGTCACATGCTGGAGGCCCGCCGTCTCGGTACCGGGCGGCAGCGCGGTCGCGGGCATCCAGCGGCCGTGGAAGAGAAAAATTGTTTCGCCGTAGATGGCGGTAAAGCGGGCAAGCGAGGGCGACGGCGTAAAGCCGAGCTGCTGCAGGAGACTGAGAAAGTAGCCGGACCAGCCGGAAGCAACCGTGGCCGCGCCGAAAGCATACTCCAGCACCAGGTCCCAGCCGATAATCCAGGCGACGAACTCGCCGAGCGTCGCATAGCCGTAGGTATAGGCTGACCCGGCGATGGGGATGATGGAGGCGAACTCCGCATAACAAAGCCCGGCAAAGGCGCAGGTGATGCCGGCGACAACAAAGGAAAGCGCAATGGCCGGTCCTGCGTTGACGGCCGCGGCCTGGCCGATGAGCACAAAGATGCCCGTACCGATAATCGCGCCGATGCCGAGCGTGATCAGATTCAGCGCTCCCAGCGAGCGCGCCAGGGTGTGCTCGCCTTCTTCGCTGGCTTCGCTTTTGAGCAGCGAAAGCGGTTTGGTTGCTAGCAGATTCGCCATGCCGGTGTCTCTTCCCTGTTTGTGCGTGGATGTGACTACTACGTTACCGCGCTTTGGCGCGAGGCGGAGCGGGACCAGAACAAATACACCGGCACCCCCAGCAGCACCAGCAGAAGGCCGGGCCAGGTGTATTGCGGCTTGTAGCGCAGCAGTGTGTAGCAGATAGCAGCCGCCATGGCGATGTAAACGGCCGGCAGCACGGGGTAGCCCAAGGCCCGGTACGGGCGCGGCGCATCGGGCCTGCGGACGCGCAGCACGAAAAGACTCGCGATGGTGAGGATGTAAAACACGAGCTCGGCGCAAATGATGTAGTCAAGCAGCTGCCCGTAGGAGCCCGACACGCACAGGAAGCACGTCCACACTGCTTGAATTACCAGCGAGGCAACCGGCGTTTTATAGCGGGGGTGCAGGCGGCCCGTCGCCCGAAAAAAGAGCCCGTCGCGGCTCATGGCGTAGTACACGCGCGCGCCGGCGAGGATGAGCCCGTTGGCGCAGCCGAAGGTTGAGATCAGGATGGCGCCCGCCATCAGGTAAGCCCCGGCCGAGTGAAAGATCTGTTGCAGAACGGCCGTGGCGACGCGGTCCTCGCTCGCATGCTGGATGCCGCGCGCGAAGGGGGTCGCGCCCTGTGGGTCGCCGGCAAGCGGCAGCGCGAACAGGTACACAAAGTTGGACAGGAGATACAGCGCGAGCACGATGCCGGTGCCGAGCACGAGCGAAAGCGGCAGGTTGCGGCTCGGATTGCGCACCTCGCCCGCCGTGAAGGTGACATTGTTCCAGGCATCGGCCGAGAAGAGCGACCCTGTCTGCACCACGGCAAGCATCGTGACAATGCCGACAAGAATAACGCCGCCCCCGTTTGCCGGGAGCGGATGCAGCGTGTGGAGGCCCGCGCCTGCCCAGAAGCTGCCCGCGCTGAAGTTTGCCGCCATAGCCGCATGGCTGCGCCCGAGCAGCACGCCGAAGAGCACAAGCGCCAGCAGCGCCAGGGTCTTCGCGGTGGTAAAAACGTTCTGCACCAGCGCGCCCAGCCGCACGCCGAAGATGTTGACGATGGTAAGCAGAATCGTGATCAGAATGCCGGCGAGGTTTGCCGTGTTGATCCCGAGCTCCATGTTGCCGAGCGTGACCGGGCCGAGCGACACCGCGGGCACGCGACCCAGGTGCAGGAGCCAGTGCGTGGACGAGACCGAAGGAAAAAACACGCCGAGAAACTTGCCGAAAGCCACGCCCACCGCGGCGATGGTGCCGGTTTGGATCACCAGAAACAAGGTCCACCCGTATAGAAAGCCCCACATGGGCCCGAGCGCCTCGCGCAGGTACACATACTGCCCCCCGGCGCGCGGCATCATGGCCGCCAGTTCGCCGTAGGAAAGCGCGCCGATGATCGTCATGACGGCCGTGACGAGCCATGCCGCGATCAGCAGCGCAGGCGAGCCGGTGGCGCGCGCGATGTCGGCTGAAACGATGAAGATGCCCGAGCCGATCATGGAGCCCATAACAATGGCTGTTGCCGAGAACAAGCCCAAGCCTTGAACAAGCGGCTCGCCCTGCGGGGGTTCTGAGGTCGGGATGGCTCCCGGTTTAGGCGTGGTCACGTTGAACCCTGTTCTACCGGAAAAGCCGAAGAAAGTCTCGGGCGATCTCGCCGGGGCTCTGTTCTCCATCCGCCCCGCCGCGAAACAAAGCACCGATCACCGCGATGGAGTCGGCGCCCGCCGCCCACACTTCCGGGGC
>CAXTSG010000091.1:7416-11281 GCA_964246825.1 uncultured Acidobacteriaceae bacterium
CACAAGCGTGATGCCGCCGATAGCAACCAGCGGCTTGGCGGTTTCGCGGCGGGCGGCGCGCACTCCTTCCAGCCCGACCGGCGCTTCCGCATCGGCTTTGCTGCCGGTGGCAAACACCGGTCCAACGGCAATGTAATCGGCATCGGACCGGTTGCCGGCAGCGGCCTGCCCTGCCGTATGGGTGGAAAGGCCCAAAACGGCTTCCGGGCCCAGATGCCGCCGGGCCGCCGCGAGGTCGCAGTCGCCCTGCCCCAGGTGAACCCCGTGGAAGCCGCTCTCCCGCACCAGGTCCACACGGTCGTTCAGGATAAGGCGCATGCCGGCCGGTGCCGCGGACCGGATCACTTCCCCGTCGCGCAGCACGCGCTCACGGCTCGCCTCCTTGGCGCGCAGCTGGAGCATCGTCACCCCGGCATCGGCCAGGGACTGCACGATATGCCGCAGAAAGGCAGCGCGCCGGGTCTCTTCCGCCGGGAAGAGGCTTGCATCGAGAATCGGGTAAAGCCTTGAAAGAGAAAGCATGGTGAGATGCCGCCGGGCGCTTACGCAGAGGGTCGGCGCAGCTCCCGCAGCCGCTCCAGCGTCGCGACGGACGGTGCCGACGCGCGGAGCGCCTCATACGCCTGCGCGGCGTGCCGCTCCCCGCGGGCGATCAAGCCGAGAAGCCATTCGGTCGCTTCCTCCAGCCGCAGCAGAGCGATAGCCGTAAGCACCGTCTCGCGGAAGCGTTGGTCGTATGCGGCGGTGAACGCCGCGCGCAGCACTTTAAGCGCCTCGGGCGCGTGCGTTTCGGCAAGGGCCAGCGCGGCCTCCCCGGCAAGGTCGTCTTCGGGAGGAAGAAACCGTGCAATCCAAGGGATCGCGGCTGCCCCTTCCACGGCCAGGACGCCCCCGTAACAGGCACCGAGCAGCTCCGGCTCGCCTGAGCCAAGCTCCGCTCGGAGGCGCAGCAGCAGCGCAGCGGAATCGGTCCCGACCTGCGTCACGGCGCGCACGGCATTGATCTGTACGGGCACTTCCTTGTCGGCGAAAAGCGGCGTGAGATGCAAAAGAACGCGATGGCTGTTCAGGGAACGGCACTGCACCAGCGCCAGGGCGCAGATGCTGCGCAGGGGGCCCGCGGTGTCGGTCGCACCGCCCCACCCGGCCTCAAGCTGAATGTGCCGCATCCCGAGAAGAAACAGTTCCGGATCCTGGTATTCAAAGCCGGCCAGCGCTTTCGCCACGGCATACTTCGCCCAGCACTGCGGGTCCGTTTTCGCGGCGTCCTCCAGAAAGCGCTCCCACGCGGCAAGGAGCTCCGGCACTAAATCGCTCAAGCCGTGGTGCAGGATGCCGTCCGCTGCTTTTGCGGCCAGGTAGTTGCTCCGATGCTTCAGCACCTTTCTCAGCTCCGGCCGGGCGGTGTCGGGCGAGGCCGTGCGCAGCGCTCCCAGCGCCGCCAATTCGGCGTCAAAGCTTTCTTTCTTTTTCGGCATCACCTACCCGCGGACGCAGAGCTTGCCGCCCTAGTATAGAGCGTATGGCTCCGGGACGAAGCAATGGAAGCACCGCAAACACAACCGGCGAGGAACCGCGGTGGCCGGCCATCCTGGCGCTGCTTGCCGTCGGTGCCCTGGAGCTCGCGCTACCGCACCAGCTTTCCTTCGGGCCGGACTGGCTGCTGCTGGTGGTCGTGCTGCTGGTTACGGTGCCCGCGGTGCTGGCGCGGCAGCGCGGCCGCCACAGGCTCAACCAATTGCTGGGCTACTGCAGCAATACGGTGGTCACGCTGGCGCTGGTCTGGTCGCTCGCCGTGCTGGTGTACTCGCTGCCGAGGCATACGCTCGCGCCCGGCAAGCTGCTGCTCGTGGCGGCCATTCTGTGGGTCTGCAATGTGCTCGTGTTTGCGTCCTGGTACTGGCGGCTCGATGCGGGCGGCCCGCATGCGCGCGACCTGCGCGAGGCCCATACGGACGGCGCGTTTCTGTTTCCGCAGATGACCATGCCGGCCGGGCCGCAGTCGCCGCTTGCCCAAGGCTGGTCGCCGGGCTTTGTGGATTACCTGTTCTTGGCCTTCAACACCAGCACTGCTTTTTCGCCGACCGATGTTCCGGTGCTGTCACGCTGGGCCAAGGGCCTGATGATGGTGCAGGCCGGCATCTCGCTCATCACCATCGCCCTGCTGGCAGCGCGCGCCGTCAATATTCTTTAATCAGTCGTCGCCGTGAAGTGCCCGCCTTCGGCGCGGCGCTGTTCCCGCTCGAAAAAGCGCTCCATGAATTTAGTGTCAAACTCGCCGCGGCGAAACTCCGCGTCCGCCAAGATGCGGCGGTGCAGCGGCACGCTGGTGTGGATGCCTTCGACTACAAACATCTCCAGCGCCCGCTCCATGCGCGCAATGGCCTCCGTGCGGTCCTTGCCGTGCACGATCAGCTTTGCGATCAGCGAATCGTAGTACGGCGGCACCACTCCTTCCGGATATTGCGCCGTATCCACGCGGACGCCGTTGCCGCCCGGCAGGTTGAAGGCCGTGATCTTTCCGGCGGAAGGCGTGAACTTTTCCGGGTGCTCGGCATTGATGCGGCACTCGATCGCATGGCCCCGGATCGTGATCGGGTTCGGGATAATCGATGAAAGCTTTTCGCCCGCGGCCACGCGCAGCTGCGCCTTGACAAGGTCGACGCCGGTAATCATCTCCGTAACCGGGTGCTCCACCTGGATGCGCGTGTTCATCTCGATGAAGTAGAGCTTGCCGTCCTCATCCATCAGGAACTCCACCGTGCCCGCGTTCTGGTAGCCGACGTCGCCGAGCGATCGGCGCAGGGTTTTGCCGATCTCGGCGCGCAGCTTTTCCGTCACCTGCAACGACGGCGCTTCCTCGATCAGCTTCTGATGGCGGCGCTGGATGGAGCACTCGCGCTCGCCCAGCGACAGCACATTGCCGTGCTCATCGGCCAGCACCTGGAACTCGATGTGGCGGGGCCGCTCGATAAACTTTTCCAGATACAGCTCGCCGTTGCCGAAAGCGTTCGCGGCCTCGGTGTGCGCGGCCCCGTACAGCGCCGGCAGCTCGGCCGCGGTGCGCACAATGCGCATGCCGCGGCCCCCTCCGCCGGCTACGGCTTTCAAGATAATCGGGTAGCCGATGGTCTTGGCCCAGGCGGCTGCTTCGTTTTCGTCCGCGAGTACGCCGTCAGAGCCCGGCAGAATGGGGACTTTCGCCTTTTTCATCGTCTGCCGCGCCATGGACTTTTCACCCATCATGCGGGTAACCTCCGGCGGCGGCCCGATGAACTTGATGTTGGACTCGCGGCACACCTCCGCGAAGTTCGCGTTTTCGCTCAGAAGGCCGTAGCCGGGGTGAATGGCATCAACATCCGCGATTTCGGCCGCGGCAATGACCGCGGGCACATGGAGGTAGCTTTCCGACGAGCGCGGCGGCCCGATGCAGATGGCCTCATCGGCAAAGCGCACATGGAGCGAGTTGCGGTCGGCCTCGGAATACACGGCAACCGTGCGGATGCCCAGTTCCTTGCAGGCGCAGATGACACGCAGGGCAATCTCGCCCCGGTTCGCGATCAAAACTTTTCGAAACATGAGAAGCGGCTTTCTCCGCAGGGCCCGGCTTGGGATGCCTGCAAACGACTTGTTTAACGCACGCGCACGGCAAACAAAGGCTGGCCGTACTCTACCGGCTGCCCGTTCTGCACCAGCTGCCTGACGATTTCTCCGGCAACGTCGGACTCGATTTCATTCATCAGCTTCATAGCTTCCACGATGCAAAGCGGCTGCCCCAGTTCGATGGGGTCGCCGACCTTAACGAACGCGGGCGAGCCAGGAGACGGCGACCCATAAAAAGTGCCCACAATGGGCGACTTGATGG
>CAXTSG010000092.1:0-473 GCA_964246825.1 uncultured Acidobacteriaceae bacterium
GCAAAATTCGGCGGCTTTTTCCGGTACGAGGCGTACCTGGTGGGCGCGGGCACGCACCCCGGGGCGGGGCTGCCGGGCGTGCTGTGCTCGGCCAAGGTCTTGGAGCACTACTTCGATGAAATGCGCGCGGGCGCAGCGCCTCCGGTCACGACCCTTGAGAATACGCACCGTGAGGGCGTCGCGTGACTACCCCTGCTGAAGGCGTATTGGCACGGTCCGGACGTACGTTCCATCTCGCCTCGCGCCTCTTGCCGCCGCAAATGCGAACCGACGCGGCTGAGCTTTACAGCTTTTGCCGGGCGCTGGACGACCTGGCGGATGAGCATGGCGCGCAAGGCGCGGCGCTGATTGAGGAAGCCGCCGAGGCGCTTGAAGCCGACCCTCTCAGCGAGGAAGCTGCTTCCTTCGGCTGGCCGGTGGAGCTGGAAGCGCGTTTTCCGCACATCAGTAAGATTGCGGTCAAGCTGGCGCTC
>CAXTSG010000092.1:483-8118 GCA_964246825.1 uncultured Acidobacteriaceae bacterium
CGCGGCCCTGCTGGATTACGCCTTCGGTGTTGCCGGCACGGTCGGCCTTATGATGTGCCGCATCCTAGGCGCGCCGCCCGAGGCAGCCCGGTCCGCCGCCGACCTGGGCATCGCCATGCAGCTGACCAACATCGCGCGCGACGTCCGCGAGGACTGGGGGCGCGACCGCGTTTACCTGCCCGCCGAGTGGATTGCGCCCGATGCGGTGCGAGATGCCTTGGCCGGAGGCGACCCGAGACCGCTGACGGAGGCCACCGAACGGCTTCTGGCCCTGGCGGAGCAGCACTACGCGAGCGGGAATAGCGGCATGCACTACCTGCCGCGTCGCGCCCGTATCGGCATCCTGACGGCGGCGGCCTGCTACCGGGAAATCGGCGTCCTGGTAGCGCGGGATGTGCCGCTCTCCTGGCAACGGCGTACCGTGGTGCCCGCCGCGCGCAAGGCTCGGCTTACGGCCCGTTCCCTTCGCAGCATTTTACGCAAGCGCTCGGCCGCGGGAGCAATGCCGACGGCGGTTCTCAGGCAGGAGCCGTGACCCCGGACGCCGACATCGCAATCCTGGGCGCGGGCTGCGCGGGCCTCAGCCTGGCCGTAGCGCTTCACCGCGCCCGCGTGCCCGGCCGTGTGCTCCTGCTGGAGCCGCGTACCGTATATAAGCGCGACCCGACATGGGGCTTCTGGGACACGGAGGACCATCCCTTTACCGCGGCCGTTTCGCGTCGCTGGGGCAGCTGGCGCGTCAGCCATGGGGCGGCCTCGGCCCTGCGCGGCAGCCGCCGGTACCGGTACTGCCACATTGCCGGCGATGCGTTCTACCGCGCCGCGCTTGATGAAGTAGAGCGTGCTCCCGGGCAGGAATTGCATCGCGGGGTCACGACCCACTCCGTGGAGCGGCAGCCGAACGGCCTTTTTGCCGTGGCAACAAGCAGCGGCCGCCTCACCGCGAGGCAGGTGTTTGACGGTCGGCCGCCTGCCCCTTCGGCAAGCGCCGAGGCCGCGCTGCTCCAGCGCTTTCTAGGGTGGCACATCCGCGCGGCAGCGCCCTGCTTTGACCCTGAAACCGTCGAGCTTATGCGCTTTTTCCCCGCCGGCACAGCCGGGCGCGTCCGCTTCCTGTACCTGCTGCCGTTTTCCTCGACCGAGGCTCTGGTCGAAATGACCTATCTCGACGACCCGGCGCTCGGCTAGCCGCCCGCCGAGCGCGACCTCACCGAGTGGCTTGCCGAGCATGTCGGCAGCTGGACGGTGCTGTACTCCGAGCGCGGCTCGCTGCCGATGGGCGGCGCAACGACGGAGGCCCCGGCTGAACTGGGCCTCTTCCGCATCGGCGCGCGCGGCGGCCGCATCAAGCCGTCCTCGGGGTATGCGTTTCTGCGCATCCAGCGCCACAGCCGCTTTCTTGCGGAAGCACTGCGCGCGGGCAGGCCCGTGCCCTTACGCGCGGAGCCGCGGCTGTACGGTGCCATGGACGCCGTCTTTCTCCAGGCCTTGCGCCGCTCGCCCGAAGCGGCACCCGATCTGTTCCTCCGGATGTTTGCCGGCGCATCGCCGGATGCGCTTGTGCGCTTCCTGGGCGAAGCAAGCACCCCCGCGGAAATGCTGCGCGTGGCGCTTTCCCTTCCGAAGCTGCCCTTGCTGCGCGCGGGCTTCGCTTCGGCTCTCGGTCTTATGCACGGCAGGCTTGCCGCCGCGGTCAGCGGAGCCCCGGCATGAGCAGCCTCCAAACGCCCGTGCCACTGCACCCTCCGCGCTCGACGCGCTCCGTGCTGCTTCGGGAGCGGCACCTGCTGTTTGCCGCCGTGGCTCTTCTTGCGTGCGGGTGCTCCGCCGCGGGGCTGCTCGGGGGGCCGATCATGGTGCCGCTGGCCCTCGGTGCCATCCTGCTGGCCATGGCGCACGGCGCGTATGACCAGGTGCAGGCCGAGCCGCTGCTGCGCCCGCGGCTCGGGCGGCGCTGGCTCCCTGCTTTTCTTGCCGGCTACGCGCTGCTTGCCGGGCTTACCGCGCTGGGCTGGTGGCTTTTCCCCTTGGCCTCGCTGCTGCTGTTTCTCGGCTACTCGGCCTGGCACTTCGGTACGGAGCCGGAGCTCTGGACGCCCGGGCCGCTCGCGGCGGTTGCTGCCGTGGCTTTGGGTGCGATTCCCGTCGCGGCGGCCTGCCGCTGGCACCCGTTAGAAGTGGAGGCGATCCTCCGGCCGATGCTCGGCGGCACGGCCGCGGCCGTCGGCGACGCCCACCAGATCGCGGTTGTCGGCGCGGCACTTTGCGGGCCTTTGTTTCTCCTTGCCGTTGCCGGAATCCTCTTCGGGCTGTTCGGCCGCGGCCCGGAAGTCAAGGCGCAGCTGTGCAGCATGGCGGTATTGCAGGCGGCGCTTTTCCGGTTTTGCGACCCGTTTGTCGCTTTTGCCGTTTTCTTTTGCTTTCTGCACACCCCGGAACATATGGTGGCAACGAGCATGCCGAAAGAACCGGGGGATACGCTCCGGGGCAGGCTGCGGCAAAATCTGCGGGTCGGTTTCCTGCCCTGGCTCTTGTCCGTCGCGGCGGCGGCGGCCGTGTTTCTCTTGGGTCGGCATGAGGCTGCACTGTACCGGTCGGAAATCTTTATCCTGTTGAGCGCGCTTACTGTCCCTCATATGGCGTTGAACGAACTGGACCGGATGCCGCGAAAGGAGAACGCCCTTGTCCTGTGAAGCACCAGACCGGCAGCAGATGGAGGAACACCTTTGCTCCCTCCTTCGGCGCGCGGGCGAGCCCCTGCGCGTGGTGGTGGAGTATGCCCTGCACGGCGGAAAGCGCCTGCGCGGCCTGCTGCTGATGGCCGCGGGCGACGGCTTCCCGGTCGATCGCGGCCGGCTCGCGGCAGCCGCCGCCGCCGTGGAACTGCTTCACGCGGCGACTCTGGTACAGGACGATATTTTCGACGGAAGCCGTGTGCGGCGAGGCCGGGCCGCCGCGCACTGCGCCTTTGACCCGCGTCTGGCGACGCTCGCCTCCGACTGGATGCTGACCGAAGCCCTGCGCGCCGCTTATCGCCTGCACCCCGAGTTCGGCGAGTCGGTAGGTTTGTGCGCCGAGCGCATGATGGACGGCGAAGCGCGCGAGCTTGCCCCGGCAAGCGCGCCTTCAACGCTGCCCGCCGCGCGCGCGGCCGCAGCAGCCATTGCCCGCGCCAAAACCGGAGAGCTTTTCGGGGTGGCGGCTTCCGCTCCGGCATGGCTGCTCGGCGAGAAAAGCACAGCCGCTCCGCTCCACGAGCGCGGCGTGGAGCTTGGACTCGCGTTTCAATACGCCGACGATGCATTGGACCTGTACGGCGACGAGGAAGCCGCGGGCAAAACCCTGGCGCGCGACCTCCCCGCCGGACTGCGCACCCTGCCCGTTCTGGACGCCTGCGGCCTTCTGCCGCCGGAGCTGGGCGGCGCGCTGCTGCGGGGGCACTGGCAGATATTGGCCGCGGGCGCGCCGCGCGAGGCCGTGCTGGGCTTTGCCGCCGCCCACTGGGAGGCCGCGGTCAGCGCCCTTCTAGGCGCTTTGCCGGAACCCGCGCCGGTGCGGGCGCTGCTGGAAGGGTATGCGCCGCGCATTGCTGCACCGGCGTTCCCCCCTGCCGAAGCGGCGCGCTCGGCCGCCTGAAGCTGTTCCCGTACCAGAGCGACCGGCGAACTCAATACAGAAATGTTTCAATGGCTCCGCCACGTCTTGTCTTTCGCCCAGCAGGTTGTTTCCAGAGGGCATGCGGCGCAGCGCGGCTTGCGCGCCACGCAGATGGAGCGCCCATGGAGAATCAGCTCGTGCGAAAACGCGATCCAGCGCTCACGCGGAACAATCCGCATCAGGTCCTTCTCGATCTTGCGCGGGTCCTGGTGCTTGGTCAGCCCCAGCCGGTTGGAAAGCCGCAGCACATGCGTATCCACCACGACGCCCTCGGCCAGCCCGTAGCCCACGCCCAGCACCACGTTCGCGGTTTTGCGCGCCGCCCCGGGCACCGTGATGAGCTCGGCCAGGGTGCGCGGCACCTCGCCCGCGAACTGCTCCGTGATAGCGCGGCCCGCGCCCTGAATAGACTTCGCCTTGGCGCGGAAAAAGCCCGTGGTACGCACCAGCTCTTCCAGCTCCGGCAGGGAAGCCTGCGCCATGGCGGCCGGCGTCGGGAACGCCTCGAAAAGCGCCGGCGTCACCAGGTTCACCCGTTTATCGGTACATTGCGCCGAAAGGATCGTCGCGACCAGCAGCTCCCAAGGATTGCGATGGTGGAGCGCGCACTCGGCATCGGGCTGCGCCTTGCGGAGACGGTCGAGCAAATCCGCAAGCCGGGCCGGAGTAAGGTCGCGCCGCGGGCGAGGGCTGGGCGGGTCGAGCTTTGGTAGTGGCGGCTCTGTCAACGGGCTGCTTGGGCGAGTCTTCAGAGTGCGTTTTGGGCTTACAGCGGAAGGCATAACCTTTATGCTAATTCAGATCGGGAAGGGTTCCTTTCCATCTTTTCGTAACACGGCATGTTGCGCTATTTATATAGTTCGGAGCTTCGCTCATCATGGGCTTGAAAAGTTCTTCCGTACCGGCTCGAAAGCAGGTATTCAGCCGAAGCACGAGCGTCGTCTACGGCCCCAGCTGGCCGCTCCTAACATTGCGCGTCGGGCAGAAGATATGGATGTTCCAGGCTGGGCGTGGCATCGTCTCAAGGGAGACTTACAAGGCCACTATGCGGTACATGTAAACGATAATTGGCGACTGGTCTTCCGTTTTGAGGGCAAAGATGCATTTCTTGTTGACTACCGGGATTATCACTAGACTACCGGGATTATCACTAAAGGAGCAGAACATGCGATATGAAGGGATGCACAATCCGGCTAGCCCGGAGAACTGTTGAAGGAATCTTTAGGGGTAAGAGTATGACTGAGCTTGCAGCGCATATCGGGGTTGCGCGAGCGACTACTTCCAGGATTGTTAATGGGCGTACGGCGGTAACTGCGGAAATGAGCATACGGCTTGGGCAAGCACTGGGGATTTCCGAGGATTTTTTCGCGGCTGCTCAATTGCAGCGTGATCTATGGCTTGCCTTGCAAGCGCGGAGCAAGCCCATCAAACGCATGGTTGCTGCTTAAGAGTCACACCTCTAAGCAGGTAAGCTGTCTGCCGAGCGCTGCGGTCCTCGCCACAGCAGAACAGCCAGCGGCATGCTGCACAGAAAAGGGATGAGCCAGAAGATTAATGAACGGCTGCTACCTATTGCTCGCAGCAGCGGCAGCCCCGGCCAGTGAAGATAAGCGGCGTGCGCCGCAACAGCGAAGAGAAGATTTGCGCGGAGTAGGATGCGCCTTTGTTTCATCCGCTTCGGGTACCGGGGGTCGGTAGGCACGAGCGGACGTCCGAACGGTGCCGTCTCAAGAGGAAACGCACCCACCTGATACTCAAGTATCAGTTCCACCTGTTCGCTCCGGGCAAGCTCATCAAAAGGTCTGCCGAAGCGGAAGTCCGCGCGATCTTCCAGCGAGGTTACCGTAATAGCATTCGGCAGCGGCTTCCGATCCCCCGACAGTGTGAACATATTCAAAAATAGCGTTACGAGCCATAAAGTGCTTGTCCCACGCGCATGCCGGAGCGATGAAAATGCGAGAAGCAAAATCATTGCCAGAATGGCAAGAACAGGCAAACTACTCCGCCAGCCCGAGAAGTTATGCCCGGTACGGGCCGCCACGGACTGGCGATACTGGGCGCTTGTCTTCGGTTTCATAAACCGACACCTCCATCAAGGCTGCCCCGGGCGCGGCGACAACGCCGCCTCCGCCTTTACCGGCCGGTCCAGCTCGCGGTAAATCTGCTCGTTGCGCATGATCGCCTGCACGTAGTCGCGCGTTTCCGTAAAAGGAATCGACTCCACCCACTCGTCAATGCCGGTATAGTCGCCCGCGGCCTGCCAGTCCGTCACGCGGCTGTCGCCCGCGTTATAGGCGGCAAAGGCATACTCCTGCCGGTCGCCGAATTTATCAAGCGTCTGCTTCAGGTAGGCGCAGCCGAGCTTGATGTTGATTTCCGGGTCCAGCAGCGCGTTCGTGTCCAGGTGTGCACTGTAGCCGATCCTGCGCGCGATCTCCCGTCCGGCCGCGGGTTCCAGCTGCATTAAGCCATAGGCGTTCGCGTAGGAAATCACGCGCGGGTTGAACTCCGACTCCTGCCGGATCAGCGAGGCCACCATATACGGGTCGAGCCCGTTACGCGCCGCCTCGGCCCGGATCGTCGTCCAGTACTCTTCCGGGAACAGGATGCGCCAGTACTCCATCGGCAGCTCGTCGATCGGAGCCGAAGTGTAGAAGGGAATCGCCTTCTTGAGCGAGCGCATGGCCCGGTACGCTTCGCCGTAGCCTGCGTAGAGCTTTGCCTCGGCCAGCGAGCCCCACTCCTCCGAGCCCTCGGCCGCGTGGATTTCCTGCGAAAGATAATCGTTGAGCCCGGCATTGGCCAGCAGCTGCGCCTTGGCCAGGTGCGGGTCGGTTTCCGGCACATCCTCCGTCAGGGTAGGGATTTGCTCGGGCTGCATGGCGTCAAGCGAGGCGACGGCGGCGGGCGCAGCGCCGGTTCCCATCGAGTCGAGCCGCTGCTGCGCGATAGCCGCATAGTAATAGTGCTGGAAGACCCGGGTTTCCGTCTTGAAGTATGCCGCGGCCGTCGCGGGGTCGTGCGCCTGGTCCAGGTACAGGCGGCCCCGCCAGTATAGAGCCGCCGGAACGTTTTTGCCGTCGCGGAAAGCCGCAAGCTGTTCATCTATCAGATGCCCGGCCTGCGCAAAGTCGCGCTGCCGATAAGAAAGCCACGCGGCGCGCCAGTGCGCGTTGTCGGCGTTTTTCGACTGCGGAAAGCGCCGCGCCAGCTCCAGGTAGTAGGGGATTGCCGACGGGTAGTCCCGCTTGAGCATGTACAGGTTGCCGCTGGAAAACAGCGCCTCGGCCAGCCACGGGCTGTTCGGGAAGCGCGTGCGCAGCTGCCCGACCAGGTTCTGCTGCGTGCCCGTATCCTGCGTCGAACGCGCAACCTCCATCAGGAGGTATAAACGGTGCGCACCGTTCTCGTCTTCCGAGTCCGGGATGCCCGCGAGCGATGAGGCCGTCAAGCGCTTGAGTTTCATATCGCAGGTCGCGGCCGAAAGCAGCAGCCCGTCGCGCTCGCTCGCGTTCAGGCTCGGGTCGGCGGCCAGCGCGCGAAACTCCATCGCCGCCTCATTGAACTTGCCCCCGCCGAGAAGTGCATCGGCATGCTGGCGCCGCTCGTCCAGCCAGAGCGCCACCCACTGCCCCGTGCCCTGAAGCTGCAGCTGCGCCGCAGTGGCCTCGGGGCTAAGCGGGTGCTCCTTCAGGATCTTTCTATACAGCACCAGCGCGTCACCGCTTTGCCCCAGCTGCCCGTCAGCCTTCGCCATGGCCAGGAGGTAGTCGGGCTTGGCCGCCAGTGCCTCCGTACCGTGCGCGCGCAGCACGGTCGCGGCCTGAGCCGGCTGGTTTTGCTCCAGCAGCAGGTTGGCCTCCAGCACCGGCATTTGCGGCGCAAAGATGCTGTCCGGGTGCTTCATGGCAAAGCTTGTCAGGATAGTCGCGGCAGCGGCCAGTTGACTGCTTTGAAGATCGGCCTGCGCCGCGAAAT
>CAXTSG010000092.1:8128-11278 GCA_964246825.1 uncultured Acidobacteriaceae bacterium
ACCCTGCGTGTTCGCGCTCGCAAGCGCGGCGAGCGCCTCGGGATATCGATGGTCCAGCAGGTAAGCGTGACCCAGGGCCAGGTAAGCGGCCGCTGAAGCTGCGCCCCCGTGCGACCGGGCATAGGCTTCCACGCCCGCGTAGGCCGCGGGGCTGCGATAGTTGCCGAGCTCCTGCGCCATGGGCCGCAGCTCCGTGGAAGCGACAAAAGCATGCTGCAGCTGCACTGTCTTCGCGGCTTCCCGCACGGAAAGGACGCGCTGGCGTCCTTTCCGCTTTACCACAACTACCCGGTGCAGGTGCCCGGGGCTCCCTCGCCGTTCCACGCGGCCGCGGCTCGCGGCATGTGCCGGGTGTCCGGCTGTGCCGTGCTTGGCGGCCGCGGCCTGTTTGTGGACCGCGGGCTTGCCTTGCTTCGCCGGGGCCGCGGCACGGCCGGCCCACGGCAGCATCCACAGCGTCAAGGAAAGGACGCGGAAAAGCGAACTCATCCTGTTGCGTTTTGTACCGGAAGGAAGGAAGAAGCTCACAACCAAGGATATCCTCTTCCTTCAGAGTAAGGGAGGGTTCGCTCGCCGGGCGGAAAACATCCGCGCGGCACGGCACGCCGGTACCCTGGGCAGCACCGTGCGGCCAAGTTCGATTCTGCGCCGACACCTCCCGGGCGCGCCGCGAAGGGGTAGCATGAGTAGAGGGCCGCCCCGTCGCCCAACTGAACGAAAGGCGCGAAAAGCTGAAACCGATACCCATGCCCCCCATCCAATCCACCAGACAGGAACCGGAAAGCGCCGCAGCTGCGATACCGCCGCTTGCGTCCGCTGATGCCGGACCTGTTGTTGAGGAGCACCCGGATGTACGCCTTGTAAACCTGGCGAAAGCCGGCGACGTCCACGCCTTTGAAACACTGGTCAAGCAGTATGACCGGCAGGTCTTCCGGATCGCGCAGCACATTACGCAAAATCGCGAAGACGCGGAAGATGTGGTGCAGGACGCCTTTTTGAAGGCGTATGAAAAGCTGAACCAGTTCCAGGGGAACTCGAAGTTTTACACCTGGCTGGTACGGATCGCAGTGAACGAAAGCCTGATGCGCCTGCGCAAGCGGCGTACCGGACGCATGGTTTCAATTGACGAGGATGTGGAAACCGAGGACGGCTCCATGCCGCGCGAGCTGGCCGACTGGGGGCCGAGCCCGGAGCAGCAGTACGGGCAGTCGGAGTTGGCGGAAATCCTCAAGAAGACGGTGAACGGCCTGCCTCCCGGTTTTCGCGTGGTATTTGTGCTGCGCGATGTCGAGGGGCTGTCCACAGAGGAAACCGCCGAATCTCTGGGTTTAAGTATACCGGCGGTCAAATCACGCCTCCTGCGAGCTCGCCTGCAACTCCGGGAGCGTCTGAACCGTTACTTCGGCAAGGGTTCCAACGATGGGCTGGGCAAGAATGGGGATGGTGGCGCAAAGTGATCTGCTCTGAGTTTCTGCTTCATCTGGACGATCTGCTCGACGGCACCGTCGACCCGGCGCTGCGCCTGGTGCTGGAGCAGCATCTCGGCGTCTGCACCCACTGCACCATCACGGTGACAACCACCCGCAAAACAATCGAAGTCTACCGCTCGCACGTACTCTACGACCTGCCGGACACTCTGCGAGACCGCCTCCAGGCTGTGATCCTGGCCAAGTGCAAGAAGTGCTGAAACTGTTGATCGTCGGGATGGTGCTGGTGATTATCCTCCGGGTGATCAGCCGTGGGAGGCCGTAGGCTACGATCTCGCAAAATAAAGGCGAGCCGTTTTCGGCTCGCCTTTATATATGACGTCGCGTCAATTCCCGCTGCTGTCATCCCGCTTGTGCAGGGTGGGCTTATCATCGCCCGGCTGCGCGTTCGGGTCGCTTGCATTCGGGTCCGAGCTGCCGACGCGCCGCAAGGTCGGCTTGCCGGCGTTCTTCTTGTCGTCGAGCTTGCGCTTATTCTCAATGCGGGCCAGCCGCCCCTTCACATCGTCGAACTCGGAGGTCGTTTCCAGGTACTCATTGCGCGGCGGCAGCAGCGTTGCGATTTCATCCTGCGTGTGGCCGATGCGGTCGGGCGTTGCCGGGTGCGAGGCAAAAGCCTTCGAGATCAGCCCGGGTTTGCGCTTTTCCAGGTTTTCAACCTTCTCGAAGAAGGTTACGAGCGCCTGCGGGTCGTAGCCGGCCCGGTACAGGTACTGCGTCCCGAGAAAGTCGGCCTGCGCCTCGAAGTCGCGCGAGAACTGCATAAATGTCAGCGGGAGGCCGATGTTGGACGCCTCATAAATGCCGTAACCAAGCCCGCCGCCCACAAAGATTAGCGGAATCGTCCCGAGCTGGGCATAGTTCAGCCGGGTCTGCTCGCGCATCGCATGGTGCGCGATGACGTGTGAAATCTCATGCGCCATGACGCCCGCCATCTCGGCCTCGGTATCGGCGTTGAGGATCAGCCCGGAGTTGACGTAGAAGAAGCCGCCCGGCAGCGCAAACGCATTGATCTCATCCGAGTCGATTACCTTGACCGTGAACGGGATTTTCGCGTCGGAGTTCTTGACCAGATTTTGCGCGATGCGGTTCACATACTCGGTCACGACCGGGTCGTTGATGAACTTGGTGCTCTTTTCAAGCTCCATGGAGTACTGCTTGCCCATGCCGATCTCGGTGTTGGTCGAGTACCAGTTGCCCAGGCCGCGGCCGCCGATATTGCGGGTGCCGACCGCGCTCACGTCCTCGTCCGAGCCCGGCTTGACGCCCTGCACCACGCCGTCCGGCCCGACCTTGGCCTCCAGGGGCACCGGCTTGTCGGGGGTAGCCGTATTGTTTGCCGCCGGGGCCGGTTTGTCCTTGCCGTCGGCCGGAGAGGTAGTCTGCGGCACCGTTTGCGGCGTAGTGCCGGGTGCGGTCTGGGGCACGGTGGAAGGGGTCGGCTGTGCGGGCGGCGCGGTGGTTTGCCCGAGCGCCGCTGCCGAAAAGCCTAAAACCATGCCGGCCCATGTCAGTTTCTTTGAAATCATTGTGGATACCTCAGGCAGCGCTTCACCTTATAGACGATGCAAACCCACATCTAGTATGAACCTCTCGGGGCCTTTCGAAGGTTTCTTTTGTACCGCGCAAACAGGGCTGCCTCGGTGCCCGCTGCTATATTTTC
>CAXTSG010000093.1:0-2920 GCA_964246825.1 uncultured Acidobacteriaceae bacterium
CACATAAATAGTGGAAAGAATGCCCCGCGGAATCGGCAGCAGGTGCGGCGTAAAGGTGATTTCGGCGTCGCGGAGCCCGAGCTGCTCGCACAGCTCGCCCGTGTGCCGATGCGTCCACAGGCCGTAGGCCGAAAAACTGTTCGCCGCGTACATGAAGTGGGTCTTCGCCGTCGGCTCGCGCCCCGCGCCCGAAACCCCCGACTTGCTGTCGCAGACGATGCCATGGTCAAGGTCGAGCAGGCCCGCGGCCATCAGCGGCTTGAGCGCGACAGTGATCGAGGTCGCGTAGCAGCCCGGGTTGGCGAGGAGGCGCACGCCGCCGTAGCGCGCGGGGAGGTCTTCCCGATAAAGCTCCGGCAGCCCGTAGAGCGCCTGCTCCTGCAAGGCGCGCGCTTCCGGCGAGCTGTTATCGGCAAAGTTGTACACGGCGCGGTTCGCGTCTTCGGCGAGCCGCCAGGCGCCGCTCAGGTCCACCACGCGCAGCCCGCGCCGGAGTGCTTCCGGCACCCACTCGCGCGACTGCTCGTGCGGGGTTGCGAGAAACAGGGTGTCGACCCCGCGCTCCTCCAGCTTTTCCCAGCTGAACGGGTGGACGCGCAGGGCTTCGTCCCCGGCCAGCCCGCGCAGGGCCGGGTGTACGGCAGCGAGCGAGTCGGCTTCCCGACCGAAAAACAGGGGCGGCCGGGCGAGGAGGCGCGGGTGGCCGAGCAGAAGCCGCGCCAGCTCCTGCCCGGCATAGCCGCGCGCCCCCACCACCGCTGTTTGCAGCCCCTTATTCATTGCCCCGTCCTTCGTTAACATGCCCGCATAGCCGATTCGCTCAGCCGATCAGCGCCCGCAGGCGCTCGCACAGCATCGCGGCTCGGCGGTCGTCCGGGCATACCAGCAGCACCGTATTGTCCCCGGCCACGGTGCCCACCAGCTCCGGCAGCTCCGCGTAGTCCAGCGCCGCCGCTACCGGCTGGGCGCTGCCCATCACTGTGATGAGCACCAGGAGGTTTTTAGCCTGCCGGACGCGCAGGCCGAAGCTTTGGAGCAGTTCGCCGAGCGCCGGCAGCTCGTCCTCATCATCTTCCGCCTCACCGCCGCCCGCCGCCGCCGGCAGCGTGTAGCCGTCCGGGCCTTTCATCAGCTGCAGCTCCCGGATGTCCCGGGACAGGGTCGCCTGCGTTACCCGGTAGCCGCGGCGCACCAGCCTGCGCCGCAGCTCATCCTGGCTGGCAACGGCAGCAGCCTGCAGCAGCTCGCGGATCGCGGAATGGCGTTCGACCTTGTTCTCGGATGGAGTCATCAGCGGAGGCAGCCTTGGGCGATACAGATGTATCTGACTGCATATATATACGCTAAGGATGTATAACTATGCAAGAGGCTCCGCGCCATCCGGCGGAGCTATTGCGCGGCCGAAGCCTCCACTGCCGGCGGTGCCTTGCAGTGGGCTCGAAACAATCGGACGGCTTTGCAAAGCTTTGCCGATCAAAAAGAACACAAGGACGTATAGTTGCTCATGGATCGCCCTATCTCCGCCCGATCTGAAGCTGCCGCCCTCATGGAAAGCCGCTCCGCGGCTCCCCGCGGCCTGTACGACCCGCGCTTCGAGCACGAAAGCTGCGGGGTCGGCTTTGTGGCGACGCTGACCGACATCCCTTCGCACCGCATCCTTCAGCAGGCGCTGGAAGCGCTCGGCCGCCTTGCACACCGCGGTGCCATCGCCGCCGACGGGCTTTCCAGCGACGGCATCGGCATCTCGACCGCGATTCCGCGCGAGCTGCTGCTTGCCTCGGCGGGCCTGGTGCTCCGGCCCGAGCAGCCCCTGGCTGTGGGTGTTGTTTTTTCGCCGGCGGAAAGCTCCGAGGCCGATGCCGAGTTGGAGGCAGCGGCGGCGGCGCAGGGTTTTTCCGTGCTGGGCTGGCGCGGGGTGCCGACGCGGCCGGAAATCCTGGGCGCGATCGCGCGCTCCACCATGCCGGTGATCCGGCACCTGCTGCTCACCACCGACGACCGGGAAGGCATGGAACGCCGGCTGTACCTGGCCCGCAAGCAGTTTGAGCGCAGCGGCGCACCCGGCTACGTGTGTTCGTTTTCGACCCGCACCATGATTTATAAGTCCATGTGCTCCGGCCGGCAGCTGCCGCACTTCTACGCCGATCTCCTGGACCCCCGGTACACTACCTCGTTCGCTATTTTTCATCAGCGCTACGCGACCAATGTCGCCCCGTCCTGGGATCGCGCGCAGCCCCTCCGCACCCTTGCCCACAATGGCGAGATCAACACGGTCTGGGGCAATCGGGCGCGCATGGACGCGCGCGTCGCCACCCTGGCCGACGAGCTGAAGCCGATCATCACTCCGGACGGTTCGGACTCTACCTCGCTGGACGAAGTGGCCGAGCTGCTCTCGCACAACGGCCGCTCCATCGCCGAGTCCATCCGGCTGATGCTGCCTCCGGCGCAGCACGGCCGGCAGTCGGCTTTTTTCCGCTACAACGAGGATTCCATCGAGCATTGGGACGGGCCCGCGGCGGTTGTTTTTACCAATGGGCGGCTTGTGGGGGCCTCGCTCGACCGCGTGGGCCTGCGCCCCTGCCGCTTCTTTGTCACGGATGAGGATCTGGTGGTTGTCGGCTCGGAGGCCGGGCTGGTCGATCTCGACCCCGAGCGCGTGGTCCACTCCGGGCGGCTCGGCCCGGGGCAGATGCTGTGCCTCGACCTGGATGAACACAAGCTCTACGAGAACGACGAAATTCAGGAGGTATTTGACGCCCGCGCTCCCCGGTACGAGCCGCTGCTGAACGAGCACACCCTTGAAGACGCGACGCCGGTAGCGCCGCTCGACGCGGCGGAGCTGCTGCGGCTGCAGCTGGGCTTCGGGTACACGCGCGAAGCCGTCAAAATGGTGCTTGCGCCGATGATGGCCGAAGGCAAG
>CAXTSG010000093.1:2930-4054 GCA_964246825.1 uncultured Acidobacteriaceae bacterium
CCCGCGCCCGGTGTACGCTTTTTCCGCCAGCGCTTTGCGCAGGTCACCAATCCGCCGCTCGATTCTCTGCGGGAAGCGGTTGTCATCCAGATGCACACGCGGCTCGGTCCGTGGCCGCATCTGCTCGACATCCATGCGCGGCTGCCCGGGCTATCCTTAGCTTCGCCCGTGCTTTCGCTCGGGCAGATCGAGGCCCTGCGCACCCGACGGCACACGCTGGGCGACGAGCTGCCGCATGCCGTGCTGGACTGCCTGCTCGCGCCCGGGCAAACGCTGGCCGCGGCTCTCGACGAGCTTGCCGCAAAGGCCGCCGACCTGGTGCGCGGCGGGGCCGCCGTGCTGCTGCTGTCAGACCGCGCCGCGGACCGCGAGCACGCGCCCGTGCCGATGGCGCTCGCGCTCGGCGCGGTTCATCACAAGCTCACGCGCGAAGGGCTGCGCACCCGAGCCGGGCTTGCGGTGGAGGCGGGCGACTGCCGCGACGTGCATCACTTCGCGGTGCTGCTGGGCATGGGCGCGGGCGCGGTGTGTCCGTGGCTGGCGCTCCAAACCGCCCGCGCCGGTTCCCCGGAAAGCGGGGAAGCAAACCTGCTCCAAGCCTTCAACGCGGGCCTAGCCAAGATCATGTCGAAAATGGGCATTTCCGTCGTGGACAGCTATCGAGGGGCTCATCTATTCGACGCGATCAGCTTGGATGAGTCGGTCATCGACCAATGCTTCTTCGGCACGCCCGCGCCGCTCGGCGGCATCGGCTACGCCGAGCTTGAAGCCGCGGTGCGCGGCAACTGGAGCAGCTACAGCCCGGAGATGGAGCCTGTCGCGGCTCCGGTCGGCGCGGCGGAGCCGTCGGAAGCTCTCCTTGCCGTGGCCTCGGCGGCCCCGGCTGCCATGCAACCGGCAAAAGACCTGCCCGATTTCGGCTGGGTCCGTTTCCGCAAGGCGGAGCGTGCTGAGCCGCACTCCTGGCAGCCCGCCACGGTGCGCTCCCTGCAAACAGTGGCCGGCAGCACCTCGCGCGCGGTGGTGCCCGCGCCCGCGCCGGGCGAGGCGTGGGCCAACTTTCTTGCGCAGGCGACGGAAAAAGAACCCGCCACCCTGCGCGACATGCTCGACTTCCGTCCGGC
>CAXTSG010000093.1:4064-4617 GCA_964246825.1 uncultured Acidobacteriaceae bacterium
CCGGCGCTGCCTTGCTGTTGGAAGCCGTGGAGAAGGCACCCGCGATCTTCGCGCGATGTTTGGCCAGCGCCATGTCGCTCGGCTCGTTAAGCCCGGAAGCTCACCAGACCGTGACCGCCGCCATGAATATGCTGGGCGCGCGCTCCAACACAGGCGAGGGCGGCGAAGACCGCGCCGTGTACCAGGCTGACGCCGAGCTGGACCTGCTGGGGCGCAAGGTGCCGGCGCTGCTGCTCAACAACAAAACCAAGCAGATCGCCTCCGGGCGCTTCGGCGTCACGGCGGAGTACCTGCGCAACGCGGAAGAGATTGAAATCAAGGTGGCCCAGGGCGCGAAGCCCGGCGAGGGTGGGCAGCTGCCCGGGCACAAGGTAACGGGGCTCATCGCGCGGCTGCGCCATGCGCAGCCCGGCGTTACGCTCATCTCGCCGCCACCGCACCATGACATTTACTCGATTGAGGATTTGGCCCAGCTTATCTACGATCTCAAGCGCGTGAACCCGCACGCCGCCGTCGGGGTCAAGCTGGTATCGGAGTACGGAGTAGGCACGGT
>CAXTSG010000093.1:4627-6847 GCA_964246825.1 uncultured Acidobacteriaceae bacterium
GCAATGCGGGCGGCACCGGCGCTTCGCCCTTGTCGAGCATCAAGCACACGGGCTCGCCCTGGGAGCTGGGCCTGGCTGAAGCCCAGCAAACACTGCTGCGCAACGGCCTGCGCGGGCGGGTGCGGCTGCGGGCCGACGGCGGGCTGCGTACCGCGAACGATCTGCTGGTCGCCGCCATGCTGGGGGCTGATGAGTTTGCTTTCGGCACCGCGGTGCTGGTTTCCATCGGCTGCGACATGGCCCGGCAATGCCACCTGAATACCTGCCCGGTCGGCATCGCGACGCAGCGCGAAGACCTGCGTGCCAAGTTTCGCGGCAGGCCCGAGCACATTGTCCGGTTTTTTGAAGAGCTGGCCTGCGACGTGCAAGCCCTGCTGGCCCGGCTGGGGCTGCCCTCGGTGGAAGCCGCAGTCGGCCGCACCGACCTGCTGGAGCAGGTGCGCACCGTGGGCGGCATTGATCTTGGGCCGATGCTGGCTGCGCCGACTACCGGCGAGGTTCGCTGGATGGGCGCGCGCAACGACCGCCCCGAACCGGAAGGCGAGCACTCCCTGGACGATGCCTGGCTTGCGCCCGCGCTTGCGGCTTACGACGCCGGGGAGCCGTTCCTGTGGCGGGATACGGTGAGCAACAAGGACCGCACCCTGGGCGCGCGGCTTTCAGGCGAGCTGGCGCTGCGGCAGGCGCGGCATCCCCATCAGGGCGGCGCTGCGATGCACCCGCCGCTTCGCTTTGAGCTGCGCGGGGTGGCCGGGCAGAGCTTTGGTGCCTTTGCCGCGAGCGGGCTCCACTTTGTTTTGGAAGGGCTGGCAAACGACTTTGTCGGCAAGGGCCTGTGCGGCGGGGAGCTGGTGCTGCGCGGGCAGGGCCGGGCCGCCCGCGAAAGCGAACGGCATGTCATCCTCGGCAATGTGGCGCTGTACGGGGCAACAAGCGGCAGCCTGTTTGCCGCGGGCCGCGCCGGGGAGCGCTTCGCGGTGCGCAACTCGGGCGTGCTCGCGGTAGTGGAAGGCGTGGGCGACCACGGCTGCGAGTACATGACCGGGGGCACGGTGGCCGTGCTGGGCCGCACCGGCATGAACTTCGGCGCGGGTATGACGGGCGGCCTGGCCTGGGTCTTTGATGAGGACGGCTGCTTCCTCCGGGATGAGCGGTTTCACCCGGCGTTCCTGAAGCCGGAGTGCTTCGACGTGCTCGATGCGGAGGCGCAAGCCTCTATCCGGGCCTTGATCGCTCTCCACCGAGAAAAAACCGGAAGCACGCGGGCTGCTTCCATTCTCGGCGACTGGGAGCTCCATGCCGGCAAGCTGGTGCGGCTGACGCCTTTGCCGCAGGCATAGAGTCTTGGGCGGTCGGATGCATTGCGCCCGCCCGTTCTTTTACAGCGCCGGTGAAGCTCCGTTACAGTTGCCGGTATGCCTCCTCAGAATCCGGCGTACCGGACCATCAACGACGTTTTCTTCTCGATCATCGATGCCGGCTCCGCCGATGTGGTTCGCGTCCAGGCAAAGGACGGCAGCTGGGAGGTTCTTTCCGCCGCCGAACTGTACGCGCGGGTGCGCGCGCTAGCCGAGGCGCTGCAAAAACTTGGCCTGGGCAAGGGCGACCGCGTTGCACTCATCAGTGAGAACCGCTGGGAGTGGGCCGCTTCCGACTTTGCCACGCTCGCGCTGGGCATTGTGAACGTGCCCATGTTCCCGACGCTGCTCGCGCCGCAAATCGGGGAGCTGCTGCGCCACTCCGGTGCGCGGGCCGCGATTGTTTCGACCCGGGCGCAGAAGAAAAAACTGGATGCCGCGCGGGCCGGCAGCGCGCTGGAGTGCGTCATCGCCATGGACGACGATGCGGCCGACGGGGAAACAGTTGCGATGTCCTCACTCCTTACGAGCCGCCCGCCGGGGCGCGATGCGCAGTTTGACCGGGCGGCAAAGGCCGTCGACCCGGACGACCTTGCTTCCATCATCTATACCTCCGGCACCACGGGCGAGCCGAAGGGCGTCATGCTGACGCACGGCAACCTGGCAAGCAATGTGAACTATTCACTGCGCGGCTTCCGGTTTTCCGGCCCGCAGCGCACGGTTTCGTTTCTGCCGCTGTCGCACGTCACCGCCCGCCATGCGGACTACGCGCTTTACTCGCTCGGCTTTTCCATTGCTTACTGCCCGTCGATGGAGAAGCTGATGGGCGCGCTCAAAACGGTGAAACCGACGCTGATTGTTT
>CAXTSG010000093.1:6857-11270 GCA_964246825.1 uncultured Acidobacteriaceae bacterium
CGCGCGTGTACGAGAAGGTGCGGCAGGAGGTGGAGCGGCGGGCTCGCGGCTCGCGCGTCAAGAGCAGCGTCGTCGGCTGGGCGCTTGGCGTCGGCAGGCGCAACGAGGCTGCTGTTCTTGCCGGCAGGCTGCCTGCGTCGCCGGTTTGGAGGCTGGCCGATAAGCTCTTCTACAGCAAGGTGCGCGAGGTTTTCGGCGGCGAAGTTACCTACTTCATCTCCGGCGGCGCGCCGCTCGGCGCGGAAACGGCGCACTGGTTCGCGCAGGCAGGCATTCGGATTCTTGAAGGCTACGGGCTGACGGAAACCTCGCCCGTGATCGGCGTCAATACCCCCGGCGCGCACCGTTTGGGCACCATCGGCAAGCCGCTGCCGAACCTTCAGGTACGTTTGGCCGAGGACAGCGAACTGCTGGTCAAGGGTCCGAGCGTGTTCTCGGGCTATTGGCAAAGCCCGGAGCTGACCCGGCAGGCTTTCGACGAGGAAGGCTGGTTCCGCACGGGCGATATTGCGCGGCTGGATGAGGACGGTTTTCTGGCCATTACCGACCGCAAAAAAGAGCTGATCAAGACCTCCGCGGGCAAGTTCATTGCGCCGCAGCCGATCGAGGGCAAGCTGAAGGCGGACTTCTTTGTGAGCCACGCCGCGCTGGTGGGCGACCGGCAAAAGTATGTTGCGGCCCTGATTGCACCGAACTTTGACGCGCTGGAGCCGTGGGCGCGCGAGCAGAAAATCGCGGCAGCCACGCGGCAGGAGCTGGTGAAGCACCCCAAGGTAATTGCGCGCTACAAGGAGACGATCAAGGATGTGAACCGCTCCCTGGCCGATTACGAGCTGCTGAAGGGCTTTGCGCTGGTGGCGGAGGAGTGGGCGATTGACAGCGGCGAGCTGACGCCCTCGCTCAAGCTGAAGCGGCGCGTGCTGGAGGAGCGCTACCGCGAGGAGATTGCCTCGCTGTTCCGGTAAAGGCGTTCCCGGTCATATCCTGAACTGCTCATGGAAAGGCTGCATGGCTGGGCTGCTAGATTGCACAACTTTTGGTTGAAAGCGGGCCGAAAAGCAGCTATAAGCCAAAGGGAGGCAGTATGCGCAACAGCACCGCACGCGTGGAGAAGACCGCCGCCGGCAGCATGGAACTCCCCGTGCGCGAGGTGATGGACATTCGCCAGGCATCTGCCTACCTCGGCATCAGCCCGGACAGCCTGTACCGATATGCTTCGGAGGCGACGATCCCGGGTTTTCGCCTCGGCAACCGGTGGCGTTTTCGGAAATCCCGCCTAGACAGCTGGATGGATGAACAAAGCGGCGCGCCGGCAGGGAAGAGCAAGCCCGCCGCTCGCGGCTCCGGGAAAAAGCCTGTGCGGGCGGTTCGTTAGATTTCAAGGAAAACAAGGGGCGTGCATCGCGCGCCCCTTGGGGCTTTAGCGATGGTGGTCGTCGTGACCGCCTCCGCCGCCATGGCTTTCATGGCTGCTCGTGTTCGCGTGCGACTGCTGCTGCGGCGCACTGTGCTGTGGCTGGGCTTGGGGCTGAGGGCGGCTCCCGCCGCCGGAAGCCCCGTAGGACTGGCCGCCGGGAGCGGCCTGCGGCCGCGCGGCGGGTGCGGGCTGCGCTCCGCGGTTGAAGCCGCCGCCGTTGTAGGCGGGCTGTTGTGCGCCGTGATTGAAGTTGCTGTTGCCGCCGTTGTAGGCGGGCTGCTGGGTACCGCGATTGAAGCTGCTGTTGCTGTTGCCGTATGTGGGCTGCTGTGCGCCGCGACTGAAGCTGCCGCCGGTGTTGGCCGGGCTCGTCGCGGTTCCGCGGTTGAAGCTGCTGCCGCCGTTGTTGTAAGCGGCGCCTCCGCGGTTGTAGGTGTTGCCGCCGTTGTTGAAGGTGCTGCCGCCGGTACGGTTGTAGCTGTTGCCGCCGTTGTTGAAGGTGTTGCCGCCGCGGTTTACCGTGACGTTGTTGATCGTGGTGCGATTGCTCACGTTTGAAAACCGCGCGGCCTGCTGCTGGTTAAAGGCGCGGGCCGCCGGCGCACGGTCAAACGCGCCGTAGTTTCCGTGGTTGATCACCGTGACGCTGCGTGAAATGTAGGTGTTGTGGTTGTACACGATGGTGCGCGCGCCCCAGTTCGGAGCCCAGCTGTGGTAGCCCCATGAGAAGTGGGTGAACGCGCCGATCGCGAGCCCCACGCCGAAGCCGAGGGCAAGCCCGGTCGCGAACACCACGCCGCGCGGCGGTCCGCCGTAGTAGTAGTGGCCGTACACCGGAATCGGCGCGCCGTAGACCGCCCACGGATTGTAGTAGGGCACGTACACCACGTTCGGGTTTACCGGTTCAATCACAATCGCGCTCGGAGCGTACTCGACCGCCAGCTGCGGCGTGGGGCGCAGCGTCCCGGCCGAGTAGGCGCGCTGCCGCATCACCTGCACCGCCGAAAGCACATCCTGCGGCTGGTTGAAGTAGGCGTTGCCGAGCGTGGTTGTCCAGTCCATGTTGCGGTTCATGTCGTTTAAAACCTGCGGAAAGGCAACCAGCGCCTTGACGCTCGGATCCCAGGGCTGCGTGTTGGCAATCTGCGCCAGCTGGTCCGGCGGGTAGTTGCCGCTTTGCTGCACCAGCTGCTCCGCGCTGGCCACCTGCGCCGGGTAGGTAGCGGCCGCAAGCACCTGCGCGACCAGAGAATCCGGGTACAGGGCAATCGGGGCTACCAACTGGTCGAGCTGATCGGGGCCCTGCGGCTGATAGTTGGACGCCTGCGCGCCGTAGCCCGAGTCGGGCGGGGGCGGCGGCGGACCGTAGTCCTGCGCCGCGGCGGAGCCGATGCTGAACGGCAGCAGCGTGGAAGCAAGAACGCCGGCGATTGCCCGCTGCGCCCCGCGTGTGCGCTGCCTTTTGCGAAAGAAAGAATCCTGCTCGCGCTGCGTGCTGTGTGTGTTGTTGTGTCCCTGCATCGCTGTTCCTCGATTCGGCGCCGCGCGCCTGCGAACTTGGATGAACCCAGGCCGTGGCCTGATGTTTTCTCGGCTATGGAAACACAGCTTCCGGGCGATAGTTCCGGTCGCCGCCCGGCGGTCCGTGCTTCCCCGGCCTCCACTCTTATATCGTCAGAGAAGTATGAATCATCAGCGAAGAATCGAGCAGCTGCAAGGAGAAGCGCGCAAAGGGAAGGTGGAAGCCCTGGTTTTGACGCATAGGCCGGACATCCGCTACCTTTCCGGCTTTACAGGGTCGAACGCGGTCCTGCTCCTGCTGCCGCGCCGCGCCGTGCTGCTTACCGACAGCCGCTACACGACGCAGGCCCGCGAGGAAGCAGCCGGATCCCGCATTCAGGTCATCATCGCTAAACAGCTGCTCCCCAAGGCCGCCGCGCTGCTCGTCCGCTCAGGTGCCGGGAGCGCGGCTTTCGACCCGAACCACATCCCGGTGTCCATGCTGGCCCGCATGGAAGCGAGCCTGCCGGAGAGCATGAGCAAAGCAGCGCGGCGCCGCTTTTTTCGCCCGCTCGCCTCCTCGCTTACCGCGCCGCTGCGCGCCGTTAAGGACGCCGAGGAGATGGCCTGCATGGAAGAAGCAGCCGCCCTGGGCTGCCGCATCTTTGAACAGACTCTGCCGCATCTTGTCGCCGGCGTGCCGGAGCGGGAAATCGCGGCCGAGCTGGAGTATACAGCCCGGCGGGGCGGTGCGGACGGGATGTCATTCCCAACAATCGTGGCCGGAGGGGGGCGCTCCGCGCTGCCGCACGGGGAGGCGAGCGCGGCGAAGCTGCCGAAGCGCGGGTTCGTGACCCTGGACTTCGGTGTTATGCTCAGGGGTTATTGTTCCGACATGACGCGCACCGTGTATCTGGGCAAGCCAACCCGGGAGGAAAAAGCAGCCTACGCCGCCGTGCTCGAAGCTGAGCAGGCCGGGATCGCCGCCGTGCGCGCCGGGGTGCGTGCCGGGGCTGTGGATGCCGCGGCGCGCGGCGTGCTGCGGCGGGAGGAGTTGGCGCAGTACTTTACGCACTCTACCGGGCACGGCCTGGGCCTGGAGATTCATGAGAGGCCGCGCCTGGGGGCGAAGGTGAAAGATCGTTTGGAGACCGGCATGACGGTCACGATCGAGCCGGGGGTGTACCTGCCCGGCCGTTTCGGTATCCGCATCGAAGATACGGTAGCAGTGGAGGCCGAGGGCTCGCGCGTCCTCACCGCTTCTCCCAGAGAACTGCTCACGCTATAACGGCAAGGAAGGCAAGCACAAGGATGAATCCGGAAGAGATACAGGCGTTAAAGGAGCTGATCGAGTTCCTGGAAAAGAAAAAGGTCGGTGAGTTTCGCCTGGAGCGCGGCGAGCTCAAGGTTGAGCTTAAGTTTGAAAGCGCGATCGCGGCAGCCGCCCAGGGTAGCGCCGCCGCCGGCCAAATAGACCCGGTGACGCTGGCCCGTTT
>CAXTSG010000094.1:0-741 GCA_964246825.1 uncultured Acidobacteriaceae bacterium
CTGATCGACTGGAAAGCGACCGCGCTCTACAACCACGAGCATGCACCCGGGGCAGCGCCGGTGCCGGGCAGCCCGGCAAGCCAGGAAGCCGCGGAACTGGATCGGCAGGCCGCGGCGCGGCGCGCGGACGAGGCGGCAAAGCAGCCCGAGGTCGCGCCCGGCCTTCGCCTGCCGAACGAATGCGGCGTGTGGGCGCTGGACAGCTTCCACGACGTGCCCGCGCTGCTGCATGTGCGGCAAAGCGACGGCAACCTGAATCTGGATACCGGGCACAGCGTGAAAGGGGCGGCGATTCCGCGGCCCGGAGATAAGGGCGCGCGCGACCTGATCCGCCTGGAAGGCTACCAGGCGCCGATTGCGTTCCATGTGGCGCGGCCTGTATTTTTTATCGCGCTTGACAACGCCGGCACGCAAACCGCGCGCGAGGATGCCCTGGTGGTGGACACGCATGGGGCGTCCTCGGCGGCACCGGACGAGACACAGCATGCCTCACCGGGCAGCACCTATGCGCTGGTGCGCCTGCGCGTATGGAGGGGCGAGCGAGCGGCCTCGGCCGAGCAGCTGCGCGGGCTGGGCACGGGCGGCGAGGAGGACGGCAGCGCGGAAGTGGTGGCGACGGAGCGGCGCATCCTGCCGGGCGGCCATTGGATGAGGATTGCGCCGCGGAGCGATCTGAATCTGGGCCAGTACAGCCTGGTGGAAATCCTGGGCGGAGGCGGTTTCAACCTTGACGGGTGGGAC
>CAXTSG010000094.1:751-11255 GCA_964246825.1 uncultured Acidobacteriaceae bacterium
TTCCGTCCGGTGGAGGGCTCCGCCGGGGAAGACCAGCCCTAGCGATCCCTCTCGTTTGAACCCGCGGGACGTTCCATTTCGGGAATGAAGTTAAAAATTCAGCAAATTCGTTGAAAGATGCGACGGCAGCGGCCGATAGGAGGGCTACCACACGCTGCTATGGGGTCCGCGAAGGAGAACCTGGATGCTTGCCGACTGTACCGTGCTTGAGGCTGAAGAAGGGCGTGCGCCGCTTTTACGGGAGATTCTTGCGGCCCTGTCGTTCGCGCTTGATTTGACGGAGGGTGCCGTACCCGGTCACGCGCTCCGCTCATGCCTGCTCGCCCTGCGCCTGGCGGAGGTGTACGGCCTGAAGAGGGAAATGCTGTTCGATCTGTACTACGCCAGTCTCCTGAAGGACGTGGGCTGCAGCAGCAATGCGGCGCGCATGTGCCAGATTGTTGGCGGCGATGACCGCGTCGTTAAGGCCGGAGCGAAGCTGGAAGACTGGACGCGTCCGCATCAACCGAAGCTTTCCATGCTGCAGCTGCTCTGGACCGAGGTACTGCCCGGCAGCTCGCCCTGGATGAAAGCCGCGCGTATTTTGAAAATCGGTCTAACACAGCACAGCAACAACCGCGACTTGATTACGCTGCGCTGTGACCGGGGTGCCAGCATCGTCCGCAAGATCGGCCTTTCCTATCAGGTAGCTGTCGCGGTGCGCCACCTGGATGAGCACTGGGACGGCAGCGGCTACCCGGGCCGGCTGCGGGGCAAAGCCATTCCGCTGCTTTCACGCTTTCTCGCCGTGGTGCAGCACCTGGATGCGTTTTCCACCAGCCGCGGCCGGGAAGCAGCCGTTTCCGTACTTCAAGAGCGAAGCGGCCGCTGGTTCGACCCGGCTCTGGTACGGATTGCCGTAAGCCTGCATCGGAAAGGCAAGTTGTGGGAGTTCTGCGGGGAGGACTCAGTGGAAGCCCTGCTGGGGTGCGTGCTGGAGCGTGAGCCCGGAGCTTACGGGCCGGCTGCCGGAAGCTCGGATGGACGCATCAGCGCCGATATCGACTCCATCTGTGAGGCTTTTGCCGAAGTCGTGGACGTGAAGTCGCCGTTCACCGCTCGGCACTCCCAGGGAGTACGCCAGGCGGCGCTGACCATCGGCAAAGCCATGGGATTGCCGCAGGAGCGGCTCCTGATGCTGGGGCGGGCCGCGCTGCTGCACGATATTGGGAAGTTGAGCGTGCCGAACTCTATCCTGGACAAGCCGGGACGCTTAACGGAGGAAGAATTTACTACCGTGCAGGGACATGCACGGTTGAGCCGCGAGATTCTCGCCCGCATCAAGCCCTTCCGAGCCATTTCGGTGATTGCCGGGCAGCACCATGAAAAGCTGGACGGTACCGGCTACCCGCACCGGCTCCCCGGCAAGGAGCTTTCCCTGGAGTCGCGCCTGATGGCTGTGGCCGATGTGTATGCGGCCTTGTCGGAAGAGCGGCCTTACCGCGCCGGACTCCAGTGGAAGGAGATTGCAGGCATTATGGAGCGGGACGTTCCCGGCAAGCTTGATGGAGAGTGCTACGAAGCGCTGCGCGCCGTGTGCGAGCGCTCCGGCCGCTGCCGGAGCGCCATGGAGGCCGACAGCACGCCGTCGACAAAAGAGATAGCGGGTTCCGGCGAGTCCTGCTCCCTACCCTCGGTACCGCGCTGGGCGCGGAACGCTCCTGGAAAGGCGGTGCCGGTGGCCGGCCTTATTAGGTAGCTGCTGTACGACGCACCGGCGATGCGTACACTAAGGGCAGAGCTGCCGATTGCGCCCGTCCGGGTAGGCGGTGCATCCGATAGCTACACCCTTATGGCAGCTACTACCTTTCCCATCCCGGCGCTTGCCTGTTCCCTGCCTTCGCTGGAGGGTGCTCGGCCCAGAAGCCGCTTGATGGATAAGCACGGCCGACAGATCACGGACCTGCGCGCGTCGGTAACGGATCGCTGCAACTATCGCTGTCTGTATTGCCGCAATGGGGAGTCGGCGGCCGCGCCGAGCGAGCTGCCGATGAGGGATTACCTGCGCCTGGTGCGGGTGTTTGCCACGCTCGGCATTGAGAAGGTACGGCTTACTGGCGGCGAACCGCTGCTGCGCCGCGGCCTCGTGGAACTGATACGCGAGTTAGCGCAGCTGCGTACCCCGGAAAGCAAGCCGTTGGATTTGGCGCTGACCACCAACGGCCACCTACTGATGCAGCTGGCTCGTCCGCTCAAGGAAGCCGGGCTGAATCGGGTAACAGTCAGTATGGATGCGGTGGAAGCGGACACCTTTTCCCGCATCACCCGCGTTCCCGGATCGTTTGACCATGTGCTGCGCGGGGTGCGGGCAGCGCGCGAGGCCGGCCTGGGGCCGGTCAAGATCAATTGCGTGGTGCTGCGCGGCTTCAATGACGATCAGATTGTGCCGTTCGCGGAGTTTGCGCGCCGGGAAGACGTGATTGTGCGTTTTATCGAATTTATGCCGCTGGGTGAGGATCGTATCTGGGCACCGGACGTGGTGGTGCCGCTTGATGAAGTGCTCGACCGGCTGGCGCAGTACCGTCCGCTTGTGCCCTTGCCGGCCCAGGCACCGAGTGAAACGGCGCGCCGATACATTTTTGACGACGGCGTGGGCGAAATCGGGGTGATCGCGCCGGTATCGCAGGCATTCTGTGGGGCGTGCAGCCGGGTCCGGCTTACCTCCGACGGCAAAATCCGCACCTGCCTCTTTTCTCATTTCGACCACGATCTTCACGGAGTGATGCGGCGCGGCGGCAGCGACGAGGATTTGGCCGCATTCATCGAGCGGACAGTAGAAAAGAAGGAAGCGCGCCATCATATCGGCGAGGCGGGTTTTCTGCAGCCGGGCCGCACCATGGTGCATATCGGGGGCTGACGGTCGTGAAAGGGTAAAGCGATGGCTCTTCTCCGCTCCACGTTTCTCTCGCTCTCGCAGAATCGGCCGCTGCGCCGCTTTTCCGAGGCTTCGGCTGCCGGTCGCCGGGTGTCCAGCCGCTTTGTCGCCGGGCTGGAGATTGAGGATGTGCTTCGCGCGACTGCTGCGCTCAACCGCGACGGTCTCCAGGTTACGCTCGATAGTCTGGGCGAAAACGTCCACACGCCAGAAGAAGCGCAAAGCTCGGCTGCCGTCTACCACCAGCTGCTCGATGCTATCGAGGGACGCAAGCTCGACGCGAACGTAAGCGTGAAGCTGACGCAGATGGGCATGGAGCTGAGTCTGGGCCTGGCGGAGCAGATTGTGGGCAGCCTCACGGCGCACGCCCGGCAAGTCAGCACGTTTCTGCGCGTGGATATGGAAGGTTCAGCCTACACGCAGGCTACGCTCGACCTCGTGTGCCGGCTCCATCGGCAGTACCCGGGCAGCATCGGCGTGGTCATTCAGGCTTACTTGCGGCGCTCGGCTGACGACATCGCCATGCTTGTGCGTGAGGGCATTCGGGTACGCCTGTGCAAGGGTGCGTACCGGGAGCCGGCAGATCTCGCCTTCCCGGCAAAGGCCGACGTGGACGCGAGCTTTCTGCGGCTTACCGGGATGCTTTTGGGCAGCGGAGTGTACCACGGCATCGCGACCCACGACCCGCACATGATTGCGGGCGCGCAGCGGATCGCGGCCGGCCGTGGGATTTCCCGCGACAGCTTTGAGTTCCAGATGCTCTACGGGGTGCGCCGCGATCTCCAAAAACAGCTGGTTGAGCAGGGCTACCGGGTGCGCGTGTATGTGCCATTCGGCCGCGAGTGGTACCCGTACTTCATGCGGCGGCTCGCGGAGCGCCCGGCCAATGTGCTGTTTCTGGCGCGGAACTTCTTCCGCAGCTGAGGTCTTCAATTCCTTGTGCGGCGGCGTTGTTCGCCATGGCAACGCGGGCGGCGATTGCTTCCAGACGGCCCGGTTCCGTGTGCCTACAAGTGAAGAGGCACAACTGAGCTCTATCCATTGAGCGAGAGGCATGTTCTCCCAGTCGGAGTCCTTGCCTGCCGGTTGCCTACTTGTTGAGCTATCGACTGGACAGTTGTACTTACCTAGACTTCACTTTTCAAAATCAAGGTGTGTCACAGCATACGTGCCCAACTTCCTACAACGGCGTTTGTAGAGACTTGTGCGTTCAACCGCGGAATGCCTGAACGTAAACCGCTACCTTGTCTCCATTGCTTCGTTGTAAACGACTCTAGCGATTCGGGCGATAACAGCTTCTCGGGTGTCACTGTCGGCTCGGCTGTCCGTAATAAAGACGGCGATGGCTAGCTTTCGTCCGTCTGGCAACGAGATGATGCCGATATCGTTAGTGGCTGCGGCTATCCCGTTCTGCGTTCCCGAAGTTCCGCTCTTGTGCGCCAGGGGCGTTCCCGCAGGGAATCCGGCTCGAAGCCGGTCAGACGTGAAGGGCGAATCCATTGCTTTCAGAATGAATGCATTTGCAACTGGCGAGACCGGAGGCTTGTTCAACAGGAGTTCGAGCAGTTGAACTGCGGCGGTGGGTTCCATCCAGTCCTGGTACTGTAGATTTTCGTTTCGGTCCAGATCGCGCTCGCTGTAGCGGACCTTAGTCGCAGAGATGCCCAGCGAGTGCATGAAGCGTTCTACCGCGAGGGGACCGCCAACCAAGCGAACCAGGATTTCTTCGGTCCCGTTGTCACTTTGCCCAACGGCAAGGGTGATGACTTCTCGCAGGGTCACATCTACACCGGCTTTAGGGTAACGATCTGTCAGTGGACTGTACGACCCTGGAATGATATCGGTCGGCAAGAATCGCACCGTCCTGTCTAGGGTGATGTCGATAGGTTCCCCGGGCCGTTGTGTGGGCAACAGTGTGCCTGCATCTGCCATGTGTAGAGCCGTAAGCGCAAGCGGCAGTTTGTACATGGATTGCATCGGCGCATGATTTCGCGGATTGAGGTCGCAATTGAGAGCGGTTCCTGGAAGCATGCACGCTACCCCTACAGATCCCTTCGCATCGCTGGCAATTGACAAGATTCTAGCCTGGAGCGAGCTTTGGGCAATGCCATGTACAGACGCAAGAGTGAAGAGCAGAGGCAGGAGACGCATAACCAGAGTCTATGCAAAATTGAGCGCGCAATCGCTTGTGGATGCCCTTGTGATGATTCCGCTGGTTCTGCTTGATCGGTAGCAGGCTGTTGATCCCGGCAAGTCGCATTGTGGGAGGCAACGCGACCCGGGCACCCTGTTTTGCGGCTGGAGGCGTGATTCACTTCTCACAACAGCGTTTATAGAAATGAACCACCTGTAAGCGCAACAAGACCATCGGGTCGGATAAGCACAACTTCTTGATCGGTCCGGCCGGTCACTGTTCGCCAATCCGTATCGCGATCGGAAAGTCGGAAGTCCGCACCGACCTTGTAGGTTATAGTCTGCATCCCGTTAACGGCTGCGACCCTGGACGCCTGTAAGGGCGATAAGGGTCCTTGAAGCAGCACGTAGCTATCGCCGAAAAGATCCGGTGTTGACAGACGTTTTCCGTTCTGTTCTATCCGCGTGCGGAAAGCGAGTGCCGGGTTGCGCCGCAAGACGGTCCACGACTCCGTTGCTGCCGTCTTGGGCTGTTTCACCCGGGCCGTACCGGTATCGCAGCTGCAAGGCGCTTAGCGGTTGCATCTCTCGGAATGCCGCACGGTTTGTTTCGGTTTCAACCTTGAAGCGGGCATCGAAGTCGGAACGCAACAGGGCCTGCTGCCGTCACGGACCGCGCTTGCGAGCTTTGCCGAGCATCTCCATCGGGGCGGCGTCTGTACAGGGAGCAGCGATCACCGTGTCAGCGAAGCTTTTACCTTGAAGATCCCGACGGCTTCACAGCAGAAGTGTATGCCGACCGGGAGCGGGAGGCATGGCCGCGGCGCGGCGAGCAAGTTGATATAGCCATTCTGCCACTGGACCTGGGTAGGATGGAACGCATGTAGACCCGTCGGGCATCTCTCTGCAATTGGCCGGCAAGGGATAACCTACGGGCAAGTTGCTTTGAAGGTATCGGCATTAAGTACCGCCCGCACCTAGCCGCGGCCATGTACCGGTAGGTCGCATTTGCGCGGAAGCAGCCGCCGCATCTGCTTCAACGGGCACCAGGTGTACGGTCCCGGCATTTGGTGGGGTACTTTATCTGTCAGGTAAAGGAGCATTATGGGCCAGGTACTTCACGGGTGCGCCCGCACGACAGAGGCAGTCCGTCGAGCGATACAGCATAATCAAGAGGCTTTCCGCATGAGTCGCTTTGGACGAACCGCGCGCCTTGCCATGATGCACCGGTCGGAAAGGACTATTCGATGATTGAATGCAAAGCCGTCACAAAGAGCTATGCATCTCAGGTCGTTCTTCGCGGCATAAACCTGGTCGTTGGCCCTGGCATTTGCACCCTGTTGGGAGCAAACGGCGCTGGAAAATCAACACTGTTGCGGCTTCTATCAGGGCTGGAAAAGGCGGACAGTGGAACTGTGCTCATAGGTGGTCTGAGCTTCGGCGATCAGGGTATGAAGATTCGAGAAAGGCTAGGTGTGATACCCGAGGCTCTAGGATTATTCGAATCTTTAACGGTGATGGAGAACCTCATGGCTGTAGGGCCGATCTACGGACTGACACAAAGAGAGACGAGGGCAAGATCAGAGGATCTTCTCAAGTTGCTCGACCTTGCGCACGGATGGCATACGCCCGCACGGGAATGCTCATTCGGAATGCGAAAGAAGACTGCCCTGGCTATGGCGCTCCTGCCCAAGCCAAACGTCCTGCTGCTCGACGAGCCCTTTGAGGGTATTGATCCTTCCTCTTCGGGCATTATTCAGTTGTTGCTTCGCCGGCTTTCCAGCAATGGCATTACGATCCTGCTCACTTCCCACATTCTTTCGATCGTGCAAGAGCTGGCTGGCCGCGTCCTGATCCTACACGAGGGCTGTATTGAGGCAGACTTTCAGCCGGCGGCAAATGAAACCGTGGTGGAGAGGTACTTCAGCATCGTTGGTAAGCCAAAGGGGAAGGCGCCGGAGTGGCTCAGTTTCTAGCGATTGTAGCTCTGCTGCGAAAGTTGAACTCCAGAGAACTGCGCAGCTTTTCTTCTGTGGGGCTTAATAACTTCCTGTTCTGCATTCTCTTTCTGATGTCCGGCAGCGGGGCAAAGCCAAAAGATGCGTTCTGGAGTACGCTTTTCTTCCAACTGGCACTGCTTGCGCCTTTGATCGTCATCCTTTCAGTGGAAACGCAGCACCGGTTTCCCAAGCAGCGAACGGTGATTTGCCCCTGACTGACACAAACAGATTTTTAATCAGTTTAGTCAGCTTGGTGTCGAACCCGCTGTCTATCGCTATTTTTCTGGGATATCTATTCTGGATGGGCTTTGCAATCGCTCTCTTATTCTTTCTCATGGGCTTGATTGTCCATGTGACGGTGTACGCGGCGATCCTTTTGCTACGCGGATCGAGGATGCCTTCCGCTCTAGGCATCCCCCGCGCGCCTGGGAAGGTCGGCGGAATCGCGCAGGAAACATTGCGTGAGATAACCGGAACACTCGATTTCTGGACTGCGTTGCTCATCGCAATCAGCGGAACCCTCTACCGCTTCCTCGGGAGTTCACCGGAACCTGAAGCTTTTCCGATACTTGCCCTGTTTGTCGGCGTTGCCATGAGTACCATCGGTCAACGCCTGATGCGCCTCGACGAAGGGCGAGCCTTGCTGCGCTACCGTCTGCTACCGATAGCCGGGTGGAAGTTGCTCATCACTCAGGACCTGGCCTTTCTGTTTCCGCTCGCGATCATGAGCTCGCTCCTAAGCGTGAGAACCAGCCTTGCTTTTGGTCTGGTTGCTCTCGCAGTTGGCCGCTATCCATCCCTGCGCCAGCGAGTTAACCAACGCAGACGGCGGTTTGTCGGCGGAGATCCACGCTTTGGTGCCGCACAGGTTCTTCTCGGCGGGGTAGCTGGAATTGGAGCAGCAAGAGCTGGACTTGGAGTGCTGGCCGTTGCGCTTGCCGTCTACTTGGCCTCCCTGTTCTGGGGCGAATTCTTGTGGAAGCGTTCCATGATGATTTAGCCACTCATGGCTGTAGTTCATTGAAATAAATCGGTACCGCGATGTCGCATGAGCGGAAGCAATCAGCGCGTCCGCACAGACAAATGTTCTTACCGCGCCTGGTACGGCTCGATCGACAACAGACTGCTTAACACCGAGCGCTCCTGCGGTGAATACTCGGCTTGGAAGCGGGCGGAGTTGAGGGCGTTGCCGCGCTGCTCGGCGGGCAGGTTGCGGAGGTCGCGGAAAGCCTCCCGCACGGCATCGCGGCGGTCGGGCGGCATCTGCGCCAGGGCCAGGCCGGCGGCGCGGATTTCCTGCTGGCGGCCGGGCGGGAGGGCTTCAAAGCGCTCGTTGCGCTCCAGCATGCGCTGCCGCTGCGCGGGCGGTGCCATGTTGAGCCGGTGAAGGCGGTCGATGAGCTGCTGCTGCTGCTCGCCGGGCAGGCGGTCGAAGCCGGGCTCGCGGCGCAGGGCTTCTTCCTGGCGATCGGGCGGCAGGCCCTGGTGCTGGGCATACCACTCGGGCAGGTGCTGGCCGTTGCCGGGCCGCACGCCGCCGCGAGGTTCACCGCCCGGGCGCGGTGCTCCGCCGTGAAAGGGCGCCGTCGGGCGCGCCCCATTCGGCAGCTGCGCTTCCGAGTGCTGCCGGGCCGGGAGCGGTCGTGCCATGGAGGCCGCCAGCAGGACGATCCCCGCTCTCAGCACGGCCTTCCCTTTGCCCCGGTTTCCCATCGCTGCCTGTCCTTCGTCCATCTGTAATCGTGTTTCCGGGACAGAAACCGTTCGGTCCCGGGTTCAGCGGTTGGCTACTCGCTGTCGGTAGAGCCGCTGTCCGGGGCGTCCAGCGTGGAAAGCTGCTGAAACATCTCCGCGTTTTCATTCAGCGACTGCAAATCGCGCACCGTGTTGGAGGCCTGCGCCGGAACCACGGCCGGCGCGGGCTGGGCCAGCTCCAGCCAGGTGCCGCCGCCCGCGGCCAGCACCAGGCCCAGCGCGGCGATGCCGGCTGCCGGCTTCAGGGTACGGTTGCTGATCCACAACCGGGTACGCAGCCCTTCCACAAAGCCCGCCCAGCCGCGTGCCGGCCGCGCCTGCTCTTCGCGCAGGCGAGCGCCCATGCGCGCCTCCCAAAAGGGAGACGGCTCGGGCGCGTGCCAGCCGTTGAGCAGCTGCATGGTGCCCTGGAGCGAGTGCAGCTCGGCCCGGCAATCCCGGCAGGCGGCAAAATGCGCCTGCGCCGCTGGGGGAACCGCGCCCGGATCAAACAGAAAGTCCGGCATGGCGCTTTCCGCCGCCCGGCAATCGCTTCCTTTTTTCTTCATCCCATCCATAACAGGCTCCATCAGACGTAGTCCTTGAGCCGTTCGCGCAGCGTCTGGTAGGCGCGGAACAGCAGCGACTTGGTGGCCGACTCGCTCAGCTTGAGCACGGCGCCAATTTCGCGGTAATCCATCTCCTGATACTTGTGCATCAGCACGGCTTCCCTTTGCCGCTCCGGCAGCGCCATCACATGGGCGCGGATGCCGAGGAGCCGCTCCTGCCTGATGAGGTTCTGCTCGGCTGTCAGGCGGCTGTCCGCGACGTCCGGAGTGGTGCCGGTTTCCGCGTCCGGCTGGTCCAGGTAAAGGTTCTGGGCAGCTTTCTCGTGCTTGTGGTCGCGCGCATAGTTGACGCCCAGGTTGGTTGCGATCCGGTACAGCCAGGTTGTGAACTTCGCTTCAGCCCGGTAGCTTTCGCGCGAGCGGTAAACGCGAAGAAACACCTCCTGCGCCAGTTCTTCCGCGACAGCCTGGTTGTTGGTCATCCGAAACATATAGTGGATGATCTGCTTGCGGTATTTTTCGATGAGGTAGGTGAAGCCGGAATCGTCCCCATCCCGCACCCGCAGCATGACGGCTGCGTCCGAGGTATCGTCGATCGCCGCCGACGGCCGCCCGTTCGCTTCCGGCTCGGGGTATGCGCCGGCCCAGTTTGCGTCGTAGGTCGCGGTAGCCATGTCTTTCTCAACCCCGGCTCCCCGCAAAGGTTGCGCCTGCTCCGGCGCTTCCTCCGCGCTGCTGTCGGCGGCGTCGGGAGGCACCGGCTCCGCGGCCCTGCCGCGCGGGCGTCCGTTGCTGCCTGCGGGGAGTTCGGGGTCGGGAGAGCGGGCCATGCGGAGCTAATTGTATCCCGCGGTGCCGGGAGGCTACTCGTCGAGCTTGGACTGGCCGTATTCCAGCAGCGTGACCAGCAGCACCCCGCCGCAGATGTTGCCGGAGGTGCAGAGCAGCAGCCAAAAGCCATAGCTGCCGAGGGAAGCCTGCCCCATGAGCACGCTTGACAGGATTTCTCCGCTGGAAGCAATGCAGTGGGCAAAGTGCCCCGCGCCCACGATAAAGGTCATGATCCAGATGAGCATGACGGAACCCGTAATGGAGTGCGAGCCTGACACAAGCCAGGCCACGGTGGCGATGATCCAGCCGCCGACCACGCCCGC
>CAXTSG010000095.1:0-11235 GCA_964246825.1 uncultured Acidobacteriaceae bacterium
CTTCAAGGGAGGCCGTTCCGGTTTCCATCCAACTTTGCTACTGGGCACAGGCCCTGGCGCCCACAGTGACCGGCGTGCTGTTGACGTTGCTCCCACAACCGACCGTGGCCAGCATGACAAAAGCAAACAAGGCCACCAGCACCGCGCTCCAGATACGTCGGCGGCCCATCAAGGCTAGAAGAACAGAACTTAAAGCCATAATGCCTCCCCCGGCCAGCAGGGGCTTGGTCCCGCTGCTTCCCGGCAGCGGCTGGAGGGCTGAGGTCGTCGCGGTAATGCTGCATGGCACCGCTGCCGAGGAAAGATAGTTGTTATCCCCCGGATAGCTGGCCTGCAGGCTGTTGGAAGAAGTAAGCGAAGAAAGCGGCACGGCGAAAGAAATAAACTCCGCGTCCGCCCCGTAAGCGGTGAGACCGCTGGCTGTGGTGCCGCCGGTAAGAGCTTTGCCGTTTAGCGAAAAGGTCACCCCCCCGGACGGCAGGGTAGAACTCGCGCTGTCGGTATCAATCTCGACCGTAAGCGTGCGTGTCGTGGCACCGGCAGCGACCGTACCTCCGTGAATAATCAGACTGGTCATTCCCTTGCCGATGGTGAGTGCAATCGGTGTGGACGCACTGCTCGGGCTGTAGCTATTGTCTCCGTTGTACTGCCCGGTGAAGGTGTAGGTGCCGGGAGTGAGATTGTAAAGCGGGAAGGCCGCGATCCCTGCGCTGTTCAGCGCTTGAGAGCCGACACTTGCTCCATTGACGGTCAAAGTTGCGGTACCGCTGGCGCTTCCATGAGGAACCGTAGGGTTGTTCGAGTTCAACGGTTGAAAATAAGCGAAGCCGTACGAGCCGAAAGGAGCGTTCGCGGGATTGTTAACGTATGTGCCGGCCTGTAAGTCTCCGATATTAAGAAACAGGTTCGGTGTGCTGGCTTCCGGCGTAATCGTGATGGAAACCGGGAGGGAGGCGCTTGCGGCCAAATTCACGTCGCCGGGAAAGTAAGCCTGGAGGTTGTAAGTGCCGCCCGGCAGGTTATTGACACCGATGGATCCGGTACCGGCCTGCGCTCCGACGGTGGTCAGCGCAATGTCCTCAAAAGCCGATTCATTGCCGTTGCCGGAGTTCCCTGTGATCGAGACCGTGCCGATAGCCGTACTCGGTGAAACCTGCGTAGACAACGTCACCACGGTACCGTGGACGACATTGAGGGCGGCGGATGAGTTATTCACCTGAAGGACTGTGCTGGACTGATTGAAAACAACCGTCGGCCAGGCCGCAATCAGTTTGGTGATATTAACGCTGCCCAAACCGCTGGCCAGGTCATACCCGGTACCCGCGTTATAGCCGGCCAGGAAGCCGTTGCTGCCGCAATTCAGCGAACCCGCGACGCACGGGACCGAGTTGTTGCCGACCGTGATGTCGTTGAACGCGGGGGAACCCTTGGCCTGCAGGTTATACAGCACATCGTTGGCAAGGCCCAGGCGGGTGTTCCCGCCGAGCGACTGGATCACCATGCCGAGCACGCCGGCAAAGGCGGGTGTCGAGGCCGAGGTACCGCCGATGCTTTCAACAGATAAGGCACCGGTAGAATCGGCGACGCAGTCTGTATAGGTGCTTGAGTCCCCGTTCAGCACGCTGTCCGAGCAGAAAGCCCAGGCCGCGGAATGCTCGCTGCCCGCTGCCGCGAACAGGGAAACATCCGGGATGTAGCGGACGCCGGCAGGCGCGGCCGTGCCCACGTTGATCGCCGACTGGAAGGGCGGCGTGGGATAGCCGGGCGAAACGCAGCCGCCATATTGATCCGTGAGCGAGCATACCCCGGCGCTGCTGGCCCCGCCCGATCCGGCGGAGATGATGGTTGTCGTGCCGCCCGCGCCGTTGTTATATTGCTGGGCAACATTGCTCGTAAACAGCCCCTGCGGGTCCTGAATCGAGTCGTTCCAGGGGTTTTCCGGAATATAGGAAAGCGCCGAACCCAGATAGCTGTTCTCCGCCGTTCCCGCGGCTAGGACATATTGAGTAAAGTTGGTCGCCAGCACGTCAAAATCCGTGCCGCCGACGGCCACACCATAAGGAGTAGAAGCGATACCGCTGACGGCAAGCCCGCCCTGCGCCGCGGCTTCCGTGTTGGGGTCGTCGCACCCCGCGGAACCGCTGTCGCCCGCCGAAATCACCGGCGTAATACCCTGCGCCGCGGCCTGCTGGAAGAATTCGCTGAAGAACAGGTTGCCGCCCTGGCCGAGAGCGTACTCACAGTTGCCGTAGCTGATGCTGAGGACGGAAACCTTGTTGTCCTCGATCGCGCGAACAATCGCGTCATCCAAGCCGTCATCAATCAGGTCGCTCGAACTCGAATAAAAGTAAAGCTGCGCCTGCGGCGCAAGCGCCGCCACGATTTCCGCGTCCAACAGGGCTTCCACACCGTCACCCTGGAGAACCCCCGGATCGGCACCGTCCACGACCAACTGCGGCGCGGGCCCGGCAATGCCCGGCAGGAACAGATTGCGATAATTGTTATAGTCGGCCACCTGGAGGTCGGAGTATTCGGCAACGCCGATATTCACGCCCGCCCCGTTCTGTCCGCCCGAACCCGAGTAGCGCCGATTCAGCACGTTGGGCGCGTTGTAGATCGTGGCCGCGTCCGACGGGCTCAGCAACAGCAGGTTCGCGTTGTTTTCTGAAACCGTTAGCTCCGGCGCAATTCCCTTGCCCGCCGAGCTGCTCGCCGCCTGCGCCGTTACCTGCACATGCCCGTTCGCCACGGTCGCCGTATTGTGCTTACCCAGCACATGCATGGCCTTCGCGCGAAAGTCGTTCATCGGCGAGATGCCGGCAACCGCCGCCGCCAGCGCGGCCGGGATCTGCGGGTCGCTCGCGTTGCTGTAGTGCGTCACGCCGTCAATCACATAAGTGTGAATGCTGGTATGGAATGCCTGCGCCACCTGCCCGAACGTGCCGGAAAAGCGCACGAGGTTGCGGCTGTCCGGTACGGATTCGATCTTGAAGCCCTGGCTCTGGAGCCACGCCTCCACCGTCTGCAAATCCGCGTCCGAAATGCCGAACGACGCGCCGTAGCTCGCCGGCGTCAGCCATTTCCGGTAGTTCGGCGAGTTCGGGTCCTGCTGCTCGCCCATGTACGCGCGCAGCGCGATGCTCTGCGCCGGGCTTCGCTTCAGGATCAGCGACATCCTGCCGGTCGGCAGGCTCGCCGAGGCCGCGCCCCGGTCGTAGCGCGCCTGCGCCATCGGGTGCGTGTTCCCTTTCAGGGTGACAAGGGCATTGTTCTCAACCGGCGCTGTAATCAGCACCGAGGGCGTTGCCGGCGGGGCTGCCTGGGCTTGAGCCTGGTGGAACGCAGGCACGGTGGGGAGCGCGGCGGCAAGAAGAGCGGCGCACCGAAGAAGGGGGGACGGCAGCGTCAATCGCATACGTGATCCATGGGTCCTGTTCTTACAACACTGGTTTGAGCGTAGACGGCAACCGACGCTCCCGGGCCTCAGCTTTTGCAACGATGGATGCAGATTCCCGGCTGCCTCTATTGACAGGACAAACGAATCGCCGCCGCGGGCATGACCTAAGTACTGCCCCGACATGAACAGCGTTGCAGAGGAAAAGTTGCGGGCGGCTTTCGATATTTTTAGAGTTCCTTCGCACCCTGCCGGAATCCTGCGGCCGCTCCGGTTTGACACCGCGAAGGCGGCGCTTTAGCGTTCGATTAGCGCGGCCCTGCTTCTATCGCCGGCATCTTTCCCTCAAAGGACCAAGCCCGCATGCCTCGCTTCCTGTCCTCCTTCCCGCTGGTCGCCCTGCTTGCCGCCGGCCTCAGCCCGCGCACCCTGCCGGCCCAGCTTGACCCCGACACCGCGCGCGAACTGAAGCAGTTCCAGGCGCACACCACCGTTCAGGTGCTGCCGAACGGCCTTACCCTGGTGCTTTCCGAGCGCAAGGACGCGCCCGTATTCTCCTACTTCACCATCGTGGACGCGGGCGATGCCAACGACCCCGGCGAGCAGTCCGGCCTCGCCCATATGTTCGAGCATCTCGCCTTCAAGGGCACAGAGGACATTGGCACCAAGGACTATCCGGCCGAAAAAGCCGCGCTCGCCAAGCTGGAAGCCGCCTACGCCGCCTACGACGCCGAGCAGCTCAAGCGGGTCGGGCAAGACCCTCAGCGGCTCAAGCAGCTTCACGACGACTACGAAGCCGCCGAGCAGGCCGCCAATCAATACGTCATCCCGAATGAGTTCACCGAGATTGCCGAGGCCAACGGCGCGAACGGCCTGAACGCCGAAACCTCGCTCGACGACACCCGCTATTTCTGGTCCATGCCCGCCAACCGCCTGGAGCTGTGGGCGTACCTGGAAAGCGACCGCATCGGCCACCCGGTGCCTCGGCAGTTTTACCGCGAGCGCAGCGTGGTGGAAGAAGAACGGCGCATGCGGGTGGACGTGAGCCCGACCGGCCGCATGGTAGAGCAGTTTCTGGCGGCAGCCTACACCGCGCACCCCTACCACCGCCCCAACGTCGGCTACCAAAGCGAGCTTGACCACATTACGGCGACCGAGGCGCTGCGCTTCCACGAGCACTTCTATGTGCCCTCCAACATCACCATCGCCGTGGTCGGGGATTTTTCCACCCCCGAGGTGCTGCCGATGCTCCAGCGGTATTTCGGCGCGATCCCGAACGGCGGCCCCAAGCCCCAGGGCGTCATTACGGTTGAGCCGCGGCAGACCGCCGAGCGCGTCGTCACGCTTGCCGACAAGTCGCAGCCCATGTACCTGGAGGGCTATCACCGGCCCGACTACATGGACCCCGATGACGCCGTGTATGACGCGCTCCAGGACATCTTCTCAAACGGCCGCACCTCGCGGCTCTACCGCGGCCTGGTGCGCGACCAGCGCATCGCGGTTGAGGCTGAAGGCTTCACCGGCTTCCCCGGCGACAAGTATCCGGGGCTGTTCGGCTTCTTCGCGGTGCCCGCCCCGGGCCACGCCGACTCCGAACTCCGCGCGGCCATCCACAAGGAAATCGACAGGCTGCGGACCGCGGATGTATCGGACGCGGAGCTTGCCATGTTCAAGACCCGCGCCCGGGCCGACCTGCTGCGTGGCCTGGACGAAAACCAGGGCCTGGCCGAGCAGCTTGCCGTCAACCAGCTGCGCTACGGCGACTGGCAGCAGCTTTTTCTCCAGCTCAACCGGGTCGACAAGGTCAGCAAGGCTGACATTCGGAGGATCGCGAACAAGGTGTTTACCGTCGAAAACCGCACCTCGACCGAGATTGACGGCGGCGCGCCCGCCCCGGCCCAAACCCAGAGCGGTGCCCAGTGACCCCGCGCCGCTTGCTGCCTTCCCTCCTGCTTCTCGGCATGCCGGTCTGGGCGCAGAGCCACCCGGTAGCGCCGCCTGACGCCCGCGAAGCCGCGCAGCCCGGTGCCTGGCAGCAGATCAACGTGCCGGCCCTGCCCGCGTTTACGCCGGTCGAGCCGCGCCGCGTCGAGCTGCCGAACGGCGCGCTGCTGCTGCTTCAGGAAGACCGCGACCTGCCCTTTATCAGCGGCTTTATCGAGATGCACGGCGGCAGCCGCGACCTGCCGCCCGCCAAGGCCGGCCTCGCCGACCTGTACGGTGAGGTATGGCGCACCAGCGGTACAGCCCGAATGAGCGGTGACGCGCTCGATGATCTGCTGGAAGCAAAAGCCGCCAAGATTGAAACCTCGGCCGATGTGGATTCAAGCTCCGTTTCCTGGTCCTCGCTCAAGGGCGACAGCGACGAGGTACTTGCGCTTGCCATCGACCTGCTCCAACACCCGAAGTTTGATCCGGCAAAGCTGCAATTGGCGCAGCAGGAGGCAATTGCCGGTATCCTGCGCCGCAATGAAGACCCCGCGGGCATCGCGGCCCACGAGTCGGCCAAGCTAGTCTACGGACCGAACAGCCCTTATGCGAAATCGCCTGAGATCGCGGACATTCTGGGCATCACCGTCGCCGATTTCGAGGCGTTCCACGCGAAAACAGTAGCCGCAAGCAACATGATCGTAGGCATCTCCGGCGATTTCGACGCAGCGGCGATGGAAGCGAAGCTGCGCGCGGCCTTGGCAATTGTTCCACGTGGAACAATTTTTACCTCCCCCAAGGAAACTTTTACCGAGCCGAAGCCGGGCCTGTACCTGGTCGACAAAAAGGACGTCAACCAGAGCAATGTATGGATTGTGGGCCTGGGCATCCGCCGCGACGATCCGGACTTCTACACGCTTTCTGTTCTGAACGAGATTTTCGGCGGCGGCTTCGGCTCGCGGCTCTTCCAGGACGTCCGCACCAAGCGCGCCCTTGCCTACAGCGTGGGCGGCGGCTTCAGCGCCTCGTTCGACCACCCGGCAATGTTTCGCGTGACCGCCTCGACCAAAAGCGCCAGCACGGAAGCCGCCGCCGCCGAAATGCTGAAGGACACCGCCGAGCTGAAAACCACGCCCTTTACCGCGGATGAGCTGAAGCTGGCCAAGGACCAGGTGCTGAACGGCTTTATCTTCAACTACGACACGCGCGACAAGGTTCTGGCGGCCACGGCGCGGCTTGCCTTCTACGGCTACCCGGCCGACTACCTGGAGCGATACCGGGCCGGCGTTGAAAAAGTGACGGTGGAAGATTTGGAGCGCGTGGCCAAGAACCGCGTTGATCCGTCCAAGCTGGCCGTGCTGGTGGTCGGCAACCAGTCCGAGTTCGGCGACCCGCTCACCAAGCTGAATCTCGGACCGCCGCAGCCGATCGACGTCACCATTCCAATCCCTCCGGCGCTCCGGCAGCAGCTCGGCAGCGGCGCGCCGCAGTAGCCATGGCGCTTGCAATCGCTATCCTGGCGGCCGGCAAGGGCACCCGCCTCCGGTCGAAGCGCCCCAAGGTGCTGCACTCCATCGGCGGCAAGGCGCTGCTGCTGCATGTCATCGACGCGGCCCGCGCGCTGGTGCCGCCTGAGGATATTTACGTCATCGTGGGCCACCGGGCCGAGGCCGTGCGGGCCGCGGTCGCGCACACGGGCGTCCGATTTGTGGAGCAGGGCGAGCAGAAAGGCACCGGCCACGCGGTACAGCAGGCGCTTCCCTCGCTCGCGCCGTGTGACGACGTGCTTGTACTTTCGGGCGACGTGCCGCTGCTCCAAAGCAGCACGATTGCCGCCCTGCACCGGCAGCACCAGAGCCGGCAGGCGGCCATGACGGTGCTTTCCGCCGAGGTCGAGGAGCCGTTCGGCTATGGACGCATCGTGCGCGACGAGGCCGTGCCCGGCGCGGTAGAAGCGATTGTGGAGCAGAAAGACCTCACCGGCCCCCAAGCCGCTCTGCGGGAGATCAACTCCGGCATCTATGCATTTCGCCTCGGGCCGCTGCGCGAGCACATCGGCCGCCTCCAGGCAAACAACGCCCGGGGCGAGCTTTACCTGACCGACATGGCTGCCCTGCTCAAGGCCGCCGGGGAGCCGGTTTTTGCGCTGACCGCGCCCTCTGCCGTGGAGGTGCTCGGGGCCAACACCATCGCGGAGATGATGGCGCTCGATACGGCGCTGCGGCGGCAAACCGCCGAAAAGCATATGGCGGCCGGCGTCACAATCTTCCAGCCGCATACCGTCACTATCGACGCGGATGCGGAGATCGGACCGGATGCCATTCTGGAACCGTTTGTGCAGGTGCTGGGGCCGAGCCGCATCGGCAGCGACACCGTGGTTCGCTCCTACTCTGTGCTCGACCATATGACGGTTGGCAGCGGCGTTACCATCCGGCAGGGCTGCATCCTGGCCCATGGCGAGGTGCGGGACGGTGCGGTGCTCGGGCCCTACGCGCATCTGCGTCCAGGGAGCCTGGTCGAAGAAGAAGCGCATGTCGGCAACTTTGTGGAGCTTAAAAACACTAAAATGCGCCGCGGGGCGAAGGCCAATCACCTGGCCTACCTGGGCGATACGGAGATCGGCGCGGGTGCGAATATCGGCGCGGGCACGATTGTGTGCAACTATGACGGCGTTCACAAGCACGCTACAAAAATCGGCGAGCGGGCCTTTGTCGGCAGCAACTCGGTGCTGGTGGCACCGGTCACGATCGGAGCCGATGCCTATGTCGCTGCCGCTTCCTGCATTACGGAAGCGGTGCCGGACGACGCGCTGGCCCTGGGCCGCTCCCGGCAGGTCAACAAGGAAGGCTGGTCCAGGAAGCGGCGGGCTCGCACGGCGCCGGAAAAGCTGTAAGTTTAGTACTTCGACTTCACGGTGTAAGTGATGCCGGTCGTGAACTGGAAAGAGTTTCTGGAGTTGGGCGGCTCGGCGGCAATCGGGTCGTTGAGATAGCTGTCGATGGTGCCCACGGTAAATGCCAGGTTCTTGTAAGCGGGGAACGTAAGCGTGTCGGTTTCATCGGCCGAGTAGTCGTGCGGCACGTTGTAAGCCGGGACATAGGAAAGCTGCTGCGTGAAAACAAGACCTCTTTTTAATTTAAGTACATAGTTTGCGGAAAAAGTGGATCCGATCAGCTCCTGACTTGTGCCGGAAGCCGAGGTGATGAAGGTTTGCCGCTCGTATTGGAGCGTTCCTTTCAGGTCCAGCTGCTGCGCCGCCCGCTTCAGGGCAGTCACGCCGAGGCCGAAGCCGAATACGTCCTGCTGGTCCAGGCCCTGCGAGTAGTTATGGTCAAAGGCGGTTTGCAGCAGCCCGTAAAAGCGGCTGGAGATATACTGGTCGCGCTCGGCATCCGCATGGAAGATAGAAGTTTTGGTATAAGTCGCCGGTATCGTAGCGCCGCCTGAAGAGTACGCCGGCTGCGTGATTTTTCCGTAGGAGCTTGAAAAGTCCACCTGTGTGCGGTTGCGGGTAGCAATCCAGGTGACAGTCGGCACGGTACGCGTCAGGCCAACGGCGCTGGTATAGGTGTACTGGTTTTCTGTCCCCTGCACCAGCGTGACGCCGAGGGTAGCATTGCCGTTCCAGCCTTCAAAGAAGTTAGGGCTTTCGCGTACCTGCCGGTCAAAGGTTTTCTCGTCAAGAATGTACTGCGCGTTCCTGACCGGGATAGGCTGAGCCGCGGGTACCATGCGTTCGCCGCGGGCGGCGCGAGACTGCTCCACCGGAGGCGGCTGCGTACCCGGGCTGACGCGGATAGCGCCGTTCTCTACCGCCAAACGGCCGCGTGCGACATCCGCCGTAAAACGGCGGATGTGAACGCCGGGCCTGTTTTCCAAAACCACATAGCCGGCCTGCGTATGCAGCGACTTGACCTTGCTCCATGGGACGTTGACGGCTCCCAACTCGTCGGACTGGAAGTACACCGTGCCGGAAACTTCCCGGTCCAGCCTGCCGCTCAAGGTATCGCCGTTGATAAATGTAAGTGTGTCCCGCGGGCCGGGTGCCGTTTGTACAGGCCCGGGAACCTCGGCCCGGGCAGCGCCGCATGCAGCAACACCAAAAAGCAAAGCCGCTCCGCAGGTGTGGAGCATGCAAAAAGACAAGGATGTTTTCACCATGGCCATGACAAAGTTCCTCCGATAGTAGCGGAAAGGACGCCGCCTTCCACGGACCGGGAAAGGAAAAAGAGAGATTTTCAGGGTTACGAGGCTTTCTCCTAAGTCACTTCCGCTGATACCCGCGGCACCCAAATGCAATGAAAAAAGATTACTGAAGCTGTAAAAACGACATCCCGGACCGGGATTTCCGAAGAAATGTCTTTCTTCATACATCCCTGCATGAACAAACTTGATCCATGGTCGGGGACAATCGCCGGTAGAGCTGTTACCTGCTTCTAAACTGTTTTACCGATTCCAGGAGAGATCATGTTCGCCAGGTTCGCTTTCATTTGCGCCGCATCCGCCTTGCTGCCCACGCTCCTTGTTGCCGCCGATACCCCTTCGACGCGCCTGAATGTTTCCGAACCGACCGGAGTGCCGGGCGCGGTGCTCTCTCCGGGTACTTACACGATTCGCGTGGTCGATCACCTTTCCGACCGCTCCATCCTCAGCGTGGAGGGTCCCGGCGGCAAAAACCGGACTGTATTTCTCGGCATCCCCGACAAGACCGGCAGCGGCACGCTGGGCGAGGTGAAGTGGAACACGCCGGTTGGAGGAACAACCTACCTGAAAGGCTGGAACTTCTCCGGCACGACGCTTGAGTTTGCCTACCCGAAGCTCGATGCGGTTGCCGTGGCGAAGGCCAACAACGCGCAGGTGCCCGCGATCGATCCCGAGTCGGAAGGCATGATCACAAAGGCCGGCCTGTCGAGCAGCGAAATGCACATCATCACGCTATGGCTGCTTTCGCCGACCAACGTGGGGCCGCAGACGCCGGGCGGCGTGCAGGCCGTGCGCTACAGCCAGGTGGCGAGCAACGCGCACAAGCCGGCCATTGCCAAGCTGCCGCACACCGCAAGCCTGCTGCCCTGGATGTGGCTGGTGGGCATGGTGACCGGTGCGGCCGCTTTCGGGCTGCGCGGCTTCCGGTTGATTGCCGAATAAGGCCGGCATGCGTTTACTGCGAGCGATGGAACGGGCCTGCTGGGGTGTTGCGCTATTGTGCGGATTGGGAAGCGCGGTCGTGTACCGGCAGGCGCGCGCCGCCAGCCTCGCGGCGGAGCCGGCGGCTGCCTCGGCCACGGCAGCCCCGCATACCGTGCTGGGGGAAATGAAGATTCCATCGCTCGGCGTGTCGGTTCCCGTGATGGAGGACGACGGCACGGAAAACCTGCTGCGCGGCGTGGGCCACATCCCGGGCACAGCCATGCCGGGCGGCCTGGGCACGGTGGGCCTTGCCGGGCATCGGGATACTTTTCTGCGGCCGCTTGCCGGCATCGCGCCCCGCATGGAGATTGAAGTTTCCCGAGGGCAATTGATGTACCGCTACGTGGTGGACGGGACGGAGATTGTTCACCCGGAAGCCGTTGAGGTGCTGGCGCAGCAGAATAAACCGGAGCTGGTGCTGGTGACCTGCTACCCGTTTCACTATGTCGGCGCGGCACCCATGCGCTTTATCGTGCATGCGCACCTCGTTTCCCTGACGCCGGAGCCGCTTGCGCGCTGATTTTCTCGAGAGAAGCAGGGAGCGGCAGGCTGAAGGACTAAACTAGGGTTATGGCGATCTCTCGTGAACAGGCTTTGGACTATTTCCACTCTGACGACCTGCTTGGCCTCGGCATGGATGCCGATGCACAGCGCCGCAAGCTGCATCCCGAGGGCGTCGTCAGCTACATCATCGACCGCAACATCAACTACACCAACTTCTGCAC
>CAXTSG010000096.1:0-11152 GCA_964246825.1 uncultured Acidobacteriaceae bacterium
CAAAAGAACTTGGCAGCATGCGACCGGTTGGCTGCCGAGCTGCTTGCGCCGGGCGATGAGGAACGGCGGCGTTGGCTGCGGCAGGCCCCGTTTTTTCCCGGCAGAGACCTTCGCCGCGCGCGTTTTTTGCCCCTGACCGACGCGGAAGCCGCGGGGCTGATTGCCCAAGTGAGCCGCCTGCCCGAAGCAGACAGGTGCAGCGTAGAGCGATGATTGACCTACCGAAGCATTATGTGGAGAAGTGGGCGGCCAGCGAAAAGATTGTGCTCCACAGCTCCTTGAGGCCCGCGCCTGTTTTCGCCGAGCACAGATGAAGCGGCTCTTCTTCCGGCGAGCCTAGCCCGAGCCCGCGGCGCAGCGAGGCGACCGCCTTGGCCCGGCCATTGCCGGAAAGCCGGTCTGCCTTGGTACCGATCAGCAGCAGCGGCCGGCCTGCTTCGCGAAGAAAATGGAGCAGCTGCGCATCGCTTTCCTGCGCCGGGATGTTGCTGTCGATCAGGCACAGGCAGAGGGCCAGCGTTTCCCGCTCGCACAGGTAAGGGTCGATGAACGAGGGCCATTCCGCTGAGATGGACTTGGAGAGTTTAGCATAGCCGTAGCCGGGCAGGTCGGCAAAAATAACGCGAGGCGGCTGGTCTGCGTGCTCGCTGACGGCGAAAAAGTTGATGGCGCGCGTGCGGCCGGGAGTCGAGGACACATGCGCCTGTTTGGAGCCGAGCAGCGCATTGAGCAGGCTCGACTTGCCGACGTTGGAGCGGCCGAGAAAAGCGATCTCCGGCGGTCCCGGAGCAGGGAAGTGCGCCGGCGAGGTGGCGGAAAGCAGGAAGCGGGGGAAGGCGGGCATAGGACGTAGGATAGAGGGCAGGTGGACCAGGGTTAAGGGTAAAAGAGCAGGGTGGGAGCATCAGCACGCTTTCACCCTGCTTCAACTACCCTTGACCCTGCTCTTCCTACCCTGCCTTTTACTGGTGCGGCCGCCGCTCCGGGGTGGGCGGTACCACATCAAGCAGCACCGGCGGGGTTTCTTCCTTCAGTTCCGGCAGAGGGCCTTCGAGCGCGATGCCGAGCACCTCGTCCATGGACTCGACGAAGTGCAGCTTCATGACGGACTTGAGCAGCTCCGGCACGTCGGCCAGGTCTTTCTCGTTCTCCTTCGGCATGATGGCCTCGAAGACGCCCGCGCGATGGGCCGCGAGCAGCTTTTCCTTGAGGCCGCCGATCGGCAGCACCTTACCGCGCAACGTGACTTCGCCGGTCATGGCGATGTCGCGGCGCACCGGGATTTTGGTGAGCGCGCTCGCGAGGCCCGTGGCGAGCGTGATACCTGCCGAAGGGCCGTCCTTGGGGATTGCGCCTTCCGGCACATGGACGTGGATGTCGACGTTGCGGTAGAAGTCCTTCGGCAGCCCCAGGTGCGCGGAGCGCGAGCGGATGTAGGACAGCGCGGCCTGAGCCGACTCCTGCATGACATCGCCAAGCTGGCCCGTGAGCGTCAGCTTGCCCTTGCCGTCCAGCACCTGTACCTCGGTCTGGAGGATGGAGCCGCCGACCTCGGTCCACGCCAGCCCGGTGACAAGGCCGACCTCGCTCTTTTCATGCACCTGCGAATCGCGGAACTTGGCCACGCCCAGGAACTCGTGCACGTTCTCGGAGGTGAGCGCTTCCTTGTGCTTGCCGCCGTTCTTTACGACGCGGCGCGCGACCTTGCGGCACACATTGCCAATCTCGCGCTCCAGGTTGCGGACGCCTGCTTCGCGCGTGTAGGCCCGAATGATTTCCTTCAAAGCGCTGTCGTCGAAGGTGATGTTTTCACCGTTCAAGCCGTTGTTTTCTAGCGCTTTCTTCACGAGGTACTGCTTGGCGATCTCCAGTTTCTCGACCTCGGTATAGCCGTGGAGCCGGATGATCTCCATGCGGTCCTGCAAGGGGCCGGGAATGGTGTGCAGTACGTTGGCCGTCGCCACAAACAGCACCTGCGACAGATCGTATTCGACATCGAGATAGTGATCCTGGAAGCTCGTGTTCTGCTCCGGGTCTAAGACTTCCAGCAGCGCGGAGGATGGATCGCCGCGGAAGTCGGAAGCCATCTTATCGACTTCGTCGAGCAGGAACACCGGGTTTTTGGTGCCGGCCTTTTTCATCGACTGGATGATCTGGCCCGGCAGCGCGCCGATGTACGTCCGGCGATGGCCGCGAATTTCGGCTTCGTCGCGCACGCCGCCGACCGACATCCTGACGAATTTGCGGCCGGTTGCCTTCGCAATCGACATGCCGAGCGAGGTTTTGCCGACGCCCGGCGGTCCGACGAAGCAGAGGATGGAGCCCTTCGGATTCTTGACGAGTTGACGGACGGCCAAGAACTCAAGGATGCGGTCCTTGATCTTTTCAAGCCCGTAGTGGTCCTCGTTCAGAACTTTCTCGGCATGCTCGATCGAGCGGGTTTCCTTTGACTTCTTCTTCCACGGCACGGCCAGGAGCCAGTCGAGGTAGTTGCGCGAAACGGTGGATTCGGCCGACATCGGCGGCATGGCTTCCAGCTTTTTGAGCTCCTGGATGGCCTTATCAAAGACGTCTTTCGGCATGCCGGCAAGCTCGATCTTCTTCTTGAGCTCGTCCCACTCGCTTTTTTCGCCGCGGCCCAGTTCCTTCTGAATGGCTTTAATCTTTTCGTTGAGGTAGTACTCTTTCTGCGCGCGCTCCATTTGGCGCTTGACGCGCGACTGGATGGACCGCTCCATGTTGAGCTTTTCTATTTCGACATCGAGCACGCCGGCGATGCGGGTGAGCCGGTCCACCGGGTCGAAAACGTCCAGGATTTCCTGCTTCTCGGCAATCTCAAGCTGCAGGTTGGCCGCGATGGTATCGGCCAGCTTGGCCGGCTCATCCACCCGCAGGGCAGCCATGGTGGACTCCAGATTGAGCGACTGCTGCAGCTTGACGTACTGCTCAAACAACGTCGTGACCTTTTGCGCCAGCTGCTCGACCTGCGGGGTCACCTCCAGCTGCTGCTTGCCGGTGCGCACCGTGACCACGAAAAAGCCGTCGGCATCGGTGACTTCAACCGCGCGGCCGCGCTCCAGACCCTCAACCAGCACCTTAATGTTGCCGTCCGGCATCTTGACGCTTTGCACGATGTTGCCGATGGTGCCGACGAGGTAAATTTCTTCGGCGCGCGGCTCATCGATGCGGGCGTCGTGCTGTGTGGCCAGAAAAATCTTGCGATCGCCGGTCAGCGCTTCTTCCAGCGCGCGCACGCTCGACTCACGACCCACCACAAACGGAGTCATCATGTGAGGAAAGATCACCATGTCCCGAATGGGCATCATGGGCAGCTTGCGAAGATCGCCTTTGTTTCCTTTGGGTTCGGTCATTCGGTCCTCTTTAGAAGGATTAGACGTGCAACGGTTGGATCGGATGCGCCGTCTCGCCTGGCTCAACCCGGGGTGTGTTGACTTGATTGTAATGCTTGAGGTGCATCCCGCTCCGCGCGAGTCTCAGTCCCGAGCACCTGATGCCATCATATCGGCTCAGTGAGAATTATTTTGGATACAGCTACACTGATCGCAGCCGTTCGAAGTTCAAAGGAGCCTCGAACGTGCTGCTAAGGGCGGCTCTCAACAGGCGCTACGTCCTGCTTGTGTCCGTCCCGATCGTGCTGGAGTATGAAGCTGTAATGACCCGGGAGGTACAGCTGCTTGCTTCAGGTCTCGATATAGAGAAGATGCAAGCTCTTCTAGATGCAATCGTAGAGGTTGCCGAGCGTGTACGTCTTCCGTTTCGCTGGCGTCCGGCAACGCGAGATCCTAACGACGATATGTTTTTGGAAGCATCCGTGAACGGCGGTGCCGATGCTTTAGTGACGTTTAATCAGCGGGATTTCAGCGGGATTGAAGGCCGGTTCGGCATCCGGATTCTGTCTCCAAAGCAGGCTTGGGAGGAAATATGCAAGAGCTAGAAGGGCAAGTTTCTTTGCATTTGCAGCCTTCATTGCTGGGAGAGGCGCGCAAACTAGCGGAGGAAGAAGGCATCGCCCTGGATTTACTTGTCAATACGGCGTTGGCAGAGAAACTGGCTGCGCTGCGGGCAGACGCATTTTTCGATAAGCGTGCAAGCCGGGCGGATATTCCGCATGCATTGGAGATTCTGGAGAATGCCGGAAAAGGAAATCAGCCTATGGAAGGCGACGAGTTGTAGGCCGGGCGGCAACGAAGCAGCAAGAGTACGTCACACCAGCTTTCGGGCAAGCTGCATACAGTCTTTAGCTGTTGTCACAAAAGATAACCGAGGCTATTTACAGGCAAGTCCCACATCTCAAGGCGAGATGCGGGACGTATGAACTTGCGCGACAGTTGCGGCTACCCGGCCTTCTCCAGCAGCGTGAACGACAGATCTCGCTTCTTGACCATCTCCGCCGTAATCTCCATTTCCTTAATCTTCTTGTTGCCGGGCAGGTGATACATCAAGTCCAGCATCAGCTCTTCCAGAATCATGCGTAGACCGCGCGCGCCGACCTTGCGCGAAAGCGCTTCCTGCGCGACAGCCCGGGCGGCTTCTTCCGTGAAGCGAAGATGGACGCCCTCGTACTCGAAGAGCTTTTGATACTGCTTCAGGATGGCGTTGCGCGGCTTGGTCAGAATCTCGACCAGCGCCGCTTCGTCCAGTTCATCCAGGATGCCGATGACCGGGAGGCGTCCGACAAATTCGGGAATGAGCCCGAATTTGATCAGGTCCTGCGGCTCGGCCTGCCGCAGCAGTTCGGTATCGCGCTGCTGGCGCGCGTCAATCAATCCCTCGGCAAGCTGCTTTTCCGTCAAAGCCTTGAAGCCGAGCGCCTTTTTGCCGACTCGGCGGCCGACGACCCGCTCCAGCCCGACAAACGCCCCGCCGCAGATGAACAGAATGTTCGTGGTATCGACCGGGGTAAACTCCTGGTGCGGATGCTTGCGGCCGCCCTGCGGCGGCACGTTGGCAACCGTGCCTTCAAGAATCTTGAGCAGCGCCTGCTGCACGCCTTCGCCGGAAACATCGCGCGTGATCGAGGGGTTCTCGTCCTTGCGGCCGATCTTATCGATCTCGTCGATGTAGATGATGCCGGTCTGCGCGCGCGCCACGTCGCCGTCGGCTGCCTGAAGCAGCTTCAGGATGATGTTTTCCACGTCCTCGCCGACATAGCCGGCCTCGGTCAACGTGGTTGCATCGACGATGGCAAACGGTACATCGAGCATCTTTGCCAGTGTGTGCGCTAGCAGCGTTTTGCCGGAGCCGGTGGGGCCGACGAGCAGGATGTTCGACTTCGCGAGCTCCACATCGTTGCCGCGTACCCGATTCATCTGGATGCGCTTGTAGTGGTTGTAGACCGCCACCGCGAGCTTCTTTTTCGTCTGGTCCTGGCCGATAACATACTCGTCCAGAAAAGCCCGCACCTCCAAGGGCTTGGGCAGGTGCGTCGGCGCGGCACCGGTGGGGGTTTCGCTCCGGTCATCCTCCAGGATGGAATTGCATACCGCGACGCACTCATCGCAGATGTATGCCCGAGGGTAATCGCTCGGGGAGGAGATGAGCTTGGCGACGGCATCCTGTGATTTGTGGCAGAACGAGCAGCGTAGCGTGTCGTCCGATCCCGTGCGCGTTTTCATCGTGTTGCTCCCTGTGGTGCGGCGGCCGCCATGCTAGGTGCGCGGCCGGTCAATGATCTCGTCGATGATGCCGTATTCCTTGGCCTGCGGCGCGTTCATGATGAAGTCGCGCTCCACGTCGCGCTCGATCCTGTCGAGCGGCTGGCCGGTGTGCTTTGACATCAGCTTGTTCGTGATCTCGCGGATGCGCAGGATTTCGCGCGCATGGATGTCGATATCCGTCGCCTGGCCGCTAAGCCCGCCCATGGAAGGCTGGTGGATCAGGATGCGGGAGTTCGGCAGCGCGAACCGCTTGCCCGCGGTGCCGGCCTGCAACAGAAAAGCGCCCATGGAAGCCGCCTGCCCGATGCAGTAGGTCACCACGTCGTTCTTAATGAACTGCATGGTGTCGTAGATGGCGAGCCCCGCGGTGATGGAACCGCCGGGAGAGTTGATATAAAGCTGCAAATCCTTTTCGGGGTCTTCGCCGGAAAGAAAAAGCATTTGCGCGATGATGAGGTTCGCGATCTGATCGTCGATCGGCGTGCCGAGAAAGATGATGTTATCGCGCAGCAGACGAGAATAAATGTCGTAGGCGCGTTCGCCTCGGCTCGTCTGCTCAACCACCATAGGTACCAGTGCCATCTGTGCCCCGTTCTGTTGCGCCGCTTCCGCGGCGTTTCTTCTATTATCGCCCTTCGACGCTGCCCGGCCTACGCGCCGAGCTTTTCGTACAGCAGAGCCCCGGTTTTTTCACGGCGAATCTGCGCCCGCACCTGGTGGATGGCGCCGTCCTTGGTCAGGCGGTCCCGCAGGGTTGCGAGCGGCTCCTGCGTCTGCACCGAAAGCATTTCCAGCTCACGGTCCAGCTCCGCATCCGCGACTTCCACACCTTCAAACTGCGCGATGCGGTCCAGCAGCATGGTGCCCTGCACCTCGCCGAGCGCCGCGTCGCGCTGCGCCAGGCGCAGCCGCCCGAAGTCGAGCCCGCGCATCTGCTCCTGCGTCATGCCCTGCTGGGCCAGCGCGCGCAGTCCGCGGTCCAGCCGCTGCTCAATCTGCTGCTGCACCAGCGTTTCCGGGATCGGGAAGCTGTAGCGCTCGGCCAGCGCTTCCAGAACCTTGTCCTTGGTGGCGGCCTCGGCCCGCTGCTTCTTGTCGCGGGTCAGGTGCTCGCGCAGCTTTTCCTTGAACTCGTCCATGGTCTCGTACTGGCCGAGCTCCTTGGCGAACTCGTCGTTCATCTCCGGGGCGTTCTTATGCTTGATCGCCTTAACTTCCACCTCATACGCGATGGTGCGGCCGGCCAGGCGCGGTTCGCCGAAATCGGCCGGGTACCCGACCTCGAACTTCAATTCTTGCCCCGGCTTTGCGCCGCGCAGCGCGTCCGAAAAGGCCGGCAGCGTATTCTTCCCGCCGACTTCCAGCATCACATCACGTCCGGCAATCGGCTCATCCAGCTCGGGCAGAGCCGCGTCCGCCGCCCCGGGCTCGCCCTTAAAGGTAATCTGCGCATAATCACCGTCCGCCAGGGCGCGGTCTTCTTCCACGGGCTCCATGGTCGAGCGCGAGTCGCGTACCCGGTCCAGCTCCACCTCAAACTCCTCGTCGGTCAACTCGGCCGCTTCGCGATCCACCTTGATGTCCTGCCAGCCGTCGAGGGCAATCTCCGGCAGCACTTCAAATAGAGCCTTGAAGCGCAGCGCGTCTCCATCTTCCAGGTGCAGCTCCGTCACCTGAGGCTGCGAGATCGGCTGGACGCCGGCGGCCTCGATCGCCGCGCGGAAGTGCTGCGGCAGCAGCTGCTCCACTACATCCTGTTTGATTTGCTCATCAAAGCGCGAGCGGATCAGGCTCGGCGGCACCTTGCCGGCGCGGAAGCCCGGAATACGCGCCTGCCGGGTGTAGTTCTTGATGATGCGGCGGAACGCGGAGGAAACCGCTTCCGCGGGAATTTCCACGGTCACATCGCGGGTGCACTCCGGATTCATCGCGGGAGCGTGCGTATGCGAGGCGGCTTCCGTGGTCGGCTCGGGGCCTATTTCCGGCGCGGCAGCCGGTAGGGCTGCTTCTTCGGTCGCCGTTGCTGCGGGGGTCAGGGTCTCTGTTGAACTCAACGTGTGCCTTCCGATGTGCTCGTCCCATTTTCAGTTTGTCGGAGTGATCGCGCACAGGAGTGAAAAGGGCGCGTGAACCGGGAGGGACGGCGTATCCATCTATGCTACGGAGCTTTGGGAAGCGGGTCAAACGGGCATATCCGTTTCTTTTGGCCCTTGAATTGCCTCGGATATAATCCGGGCCGGAGGCCGCCTTCAGCCTCCGGTCCGGAGCCGCGCAAAGAGCTCCTCAGCGCTGCGGGGGACCGGCCGGCGCAGGCGGCGGCGGGACAAACAGCTGGAGGCGTACCTTCCAGGTAACGCTCTGCCCCGGCTGGAGCGTTACCATGCCTGTGTCCGTCCTGTGCCACTCCGGCCCGAACGGATCGGCAAAGTTGAACTGCTCCTCAATGGCGGCAAACTCCTTGGTCGGCGGCGCATACACCTGCACGGTTTTGATTTCCGGCGACAGGCCCTCAATCTTGATGCCGTAGTTCGCGGCAGGGTCGGTCAGCTCTACGTCCACGGCACCGCCCGTGCGCGTGAGTGACGAGAAATTATCGTCCAGGAACTGCTGCCCAAATGCTTTGCCGGCAGGCGCGTTGAAATCATATGGGGTGCCCGCCACCGGCTTCAGCTCGCCAGTAGGGAAGACCTGGTCGTAATTGTCCACCGCGGCAAGCTTCACCGCGGGCACATGGAGCCGGGCCTGCGTCCGATTGCCGCTCGGGATCGCGAAGTACGGGTGCCAGCCGATGGCCATCGGCTCCGCCACGGAGCCTACATTCTTGGCCGTGATGGTCGCGGTCAGGGCATCGCCGGTCATGTCGATGGCAAAAGCCAGGTCGGTGCTTGACAGCCAGTAGCCTCCGAAATTGCCCGCGTGGAGGATGCCCGTCACCTTTTGCCCGTCAGCAGTGGTTGTCTTTTGGATATCCTGCACCTTGCTCGCGAGAATAAGGCCGTGGATCTCGTGCTTGCGCACGTTCGGCTTGGTGCCGCCGAAGTCGGCCGGCAGCGTCAGCGTATGGCCCTGCCAGTTGGTCGTTACCGTCGTGCCGTCCTGTGAAAGCTGCCCGATGATGCGGTTGGGGTAAGGCACCAGGAACGCGCCGCCGAAGCCGAAGCTGGCCACGCCGAAAGCGTCGCCGGGACCGCCGTTCAACTTGCCTGCGGCCTCCTCAATGCCGGGCGAAGCCAGAAGGCTGACCTCGCCCTTGCCGGGCAGGTTGGCCGTCACCTGGAAGAGGTTGAACCCGCGCCCCGGAAGGATAGTCGCCGAAACAAACTGCGGCACGGTGGAATCCACCGCCGCTTCGCGCCGCAGCGTCACGATGTCCTCACCCCCGACCTCGATGGTTTTGTCGCTGACCAGCTGTTTCGGGGCATTCGGGTTCGGTCCGATAGGCTGCTTGCCGCAGCCTGCGAGCGGAAGCGCCGCGAGAAGAAGCAGGGCGGTGGATGCGGTTCTGTATTTCGGCAAGGGTCGACCTCTTTCTATTGTTTCTTTCTATTGTGCTGTGTTGCCGGGCGAGCCAATTCTACTGCGAGCGGCTGTGCGGCATGCAAGGCGAGCTCGGTATTCTGCATGGATGAGCGATATCGGCAGACTGCCCGCGAAGATGCCTGTGCGCGCGGAAGAGGGGCCGGCAACCCTGGCCGCCCTGAACACGCGCGTGGTGGAGTGCAGCCGCTGCGCCCGGCTCCGTGCCTACTGCGAAGGAATTGCGCGCGAAAAGCGCCGCGCCTACCGGCACGAGAAATACTGGGGCAGGCCGGTGCCGAGCTTCGGCGACCCGGAAGCGCGCATCCTGCTGCTGGGCCTTGCGCCGGGCGCGCACGGCTCCAACCGCACGGGCCGCCCGTTTACCGGCGACGGCTCCGGGGCTTTTCTCTACCCGCTGCTGTGGGAAGCGGGCTTTGCTTCGCAGCCCAAGGCTTTGGCCCGCGGCGACGGCATGACTTTGTCCGGCCTCGCCATTACCTCGGTGGTGCGCTGCGCCCCGCCCGACAACAAGCCGAACGCCGAAGAGCTCGCCAACTGCGCCCCCTACCTGGCCGAGGAGCTGGCGCTGCTCGGCCGGTTGCGCGTGGTGCTGGCGCTCGGCAAAATCGCCTTTGACGGCTATACCGCCTACCTTCAGCGAACCGGGCGCATCGAGCGGCGCGGCGCGTACAAATTTTCGCACGGGGCGGAATACCGGCTGCCCGACGGTCGTTACCTCCTGGGCACCTATCACCCTTCCTTGCAGAACACCAACACCGGCCGGCTCACCGCGCCCATGCTGCTGCGCGTGCTGCTGCGGGCGCGGGAGCTGGCCGGGTTTGTAGAAGAATGATTTCAGGCTTCGGACCCCTTCGCATCTTTTAAGCGGCATCCGGGCATCCGGGCATCTTCAGCCCAGCCTCAGAAAGGTCCGCATGCTCCCTTCCATCCTGATTGTTCTCCTGGTGCTTCTGCTCCTTGGCTCCTTGCCATTCTGGCCCTACAGCCGAGCCTGGGGCTACTCCGGCGCGGGCGGCATCGGCGGTATCCTCTTGTCGGTAGTGCTTTTGCTGCTCTTCCATGTGATCTAGCTGTTGCCGGGGAAAGTATGGGTTCAACTGGAGCGCAGGGTGACGGCAGGATCGATGGAGGCCGCACGGCGAGCAGGCAGCAGCGCCGCGCCGGCGGCGGCCGCAAGCAGAAGGGCTGCCGCGCCGAAAAGCAGGAGCGGCTGGAAGGCCGGTGTTCGGTAAAGCGTGTGAGCGAGCAGCCGCGCCGCCGCGTAAGCCGCCGGCAGCCCAAGCGCGAGCCCCGCGGTCGCCTGCAACAAGGCTCCACCGAGGACGATGCGCAGCACCCCGCCGTAGGCTGTTACCCCGTACAGCCCCACGGCCGCAAGCCCAAGCGCTGCCGCACCAAACAGGAAAGCGAGATCGGCAACCGTACGCTCCCGGGAAAAGTTGTCGTGAATCACTTCCCGGTAAGGCTCCACGCTGTAGAGCGCGGTATCGGGCGCGACCTCAGCCAAGGCGGCTTTTACCTCGCTTTCCAATCGGGGCGGATTTCCGGGAGCCCACAGCACGATGTTGTATAGGGAGTGGGACCATACTTCACGGCCCTGGGAATCCACTTCGTCGAAGTGCGTGGTTTGTGCTTCGGGAAGAAAGTACATCGGTTGTTCAGGCACCCATGCGCCAGCCGCGAAATAATCCATATTGGAAACTACACCGACAATCTCGTACATTCCGGCGTTTTTGCCCGGGGCAGGACCGAAATGGCCTCCAATCGGGTCTTCTCGGCCGAAAAACTTCTCGGCAAATGCCTTGTTGATGACAGCCACGGGACGGGTGCCGGCGGTATCTCCTTCGGCAATCCATCTCCCTTTGATGAGCCTGTCGCCGATCGCTTCAAAGAAGCCCGGTGTCACGCGAGTCCAATTGGAGGAAACATTGTCC
>CAXTSG010000097.1:0-11132 GCA_964246825.1 uncultured Acidobacteriaceae bacterium
TTCCTCCCCCGGCTTTGCTTGCGCTCGCCGGCGGCGGCCGTCCGGCTGCCCGCCTTTCCATTCTAACGGAACGTCAAAGCTACGGCTTGACCGTGGGCGCGTGCGCGGGGTCAAAGCCGGGAGGCGCGGGGTCGCGCGGCGTCAGGTAAAACTGCGCGCACTCGGCGCGCAGCACGCCCGACACAATCTCAATGTCGCTGCGGTACGCGCCGGCGACGATGTCCTCGGTATTCTGCACGCGGGCCACGAAATAGAGCGGGTGGACGTCGGCCCGGCCCGCGCCGTACACAATCCGCGAAATGCCCGACCACAGCGAGGCTGCCGTACACATGGCGCAGGGCTGCAGGGTGCTGTAGAGCGTGACCCCGGCCAGCGACAGGGTTTTGCGCTCGCCGCACAAACGCCGGATGGCGACCATTTCAGCGTGCGCGGTCGGGTCCGAGTGCATGGCGGCTTCGTTGAAGCCGGAAGCGGCAAGCACCCCGTGCTCCACCAGCACGCAGCCGACTTCCGCGCCGCCCGGCGTGCGGATGCCGAGCCGGGCCTGCTCGATGGCCAGGCGCATCCATGTGTTGTCCTGTTTCTCCAGAGAAGCCACACAGGTGAGATGCCTGGGCTTACTCCAGCTTTTGCACGGTGTAGCCTTCCGGCACCTTGACCTCGAACTGGTCGTCGGCCAGAGGCTGGTCGATGGTGAGCTGCTGGATCGACAGCACGATCTGGTATTCCTCGACCGGCCGGCTGATGGTGATGGTGGCCGGGTAGCGCTGGTCGCCGAAGCTCGCGTAGGGTCCATAGATCGCCTGCGTCTGGATTTCCCCGGCTTCGTCGTAGATGTCGACGCCGCTCGGCAGCAGGGTTGTGCGGTCGAAGTGGATAACGCGCTCGGGAATCAGCTCCTGGCTGTTCGCCTTTCGGCGGACCACGGCCAGGTTGTATTCCGGGTTGGCAATGAGTTGGTGGGTGGCGGGGTCCTTGCGGGTTTTTTCGATGGTTGTGCGCGTCACCAGGTCGTCGGGTGCGATCGCGCGCAGGATCATGGTGTCGAAAAAGATGTTGGGCCGCAGGTTCTCCAAAGGGTTTGCCGAGGTCCTTGCGGCGGCATTGGAGCCGGTGTAAGCTTTGCTCCTCGGCGGGATGATCAGCGTGAAATCCTTGCCGTCGCTGCCGAGATCAAAGGCACGGGTTCGCACGACGGGCAGCATGCCGATGACGCGCAGCATTTCCGGCGAACGGAGCCGGATGTATCCGCTGAGGGTGGTGTAGTCCGTCACCTTGCCCTTGTGCGCGCCGCCTACCGAAACTTGAAACGCAACTGTTGCCTTGAGCGTCTGCATACGCTGGTTTTGCCGATTTACCAGCTGCACCAGATCATCGGCTGCCGCATCCCGCACCACGGAAGGCATGCGCGGCTGCTGCACCCGGTAGGTATGCACCAGGCAGCCGTTGAGGATCGGCAAAAGCAGCAAAGCGGCGAGGGCAAGCAGCCGGGTTGCGGCAGGGAACAGTGGAGCGCTTCGAGGGGTTCGCCGGGCTGGATAGGGGTACACGCGCAAGTCTCCACTATACCGGCTGCCCCGCGCCGTCTCCCGGCTCAGGGCGTACCGCGCACGGCGGCGCGATAGGCAGCAACGGCTGCCCCGCGCCGTTTCCCGGCTCACGGCGCACCGCCATGGCCGCGCACGGCGGCGCGGTAGGCGGCTACGTTGCGCTCGTGCTCGGGCAGCGTGGCCGCGAAGCGCGATCGGCCCTGCGGGTCGGCCCCCGCCGCGACGAAGTACAGGTAGTCGGTTGCAGACGGATGCATCGCGGCCCGGAGCGAGACCGCGCCCGGGTTGCAGATGGGCCCCGGCGGCAGCCCGGGGTGCCGGTAGGTGTTGTAGGGCGAGTCCGCCGCGAGATCGGTTCGGTAGATCGCTCCGCGGTAGCCGCCGCGCAGCAGCGCCGCGTAGATCACAGTCGGGTCGGTTTCTAAAGGCATGCCGCGGCGGAGGCGGTTTTCAAATACGCCGGCCACCAGCGGGCGCTCGCCCGGCACCGGCGTTTCCCGCTCCAGCAGCGAGGCCAGCGTGACAGTGCGATGGAGGTCGCCCCCAAGCCCAAGGGCCGCCGCCTGCACCCCAAAGGCATGCACCATGGCCCGCAGCATGGCCTCGGGCGCGGTGCGGCGGCCGAAGCGGTAGGTGGCCGGGTAGAGGTAGCCCTCCAGGCTCGCGGCCTGTGGGTCGAGCCGCGCGACCAGGGCGGTATCGTGCCGGGCCGCGTCCAAAAACGCCGCGCGCGAGCCAAGCCGCGCCGCCTCGACCCGGCCGGCAATGTCAAACAGGTTGGCGCCCTCCGGCACGGTGAGCGCGATGGTGTACACCTCGCCGCGCGCGAGCTGCCGGTAGACCTCCGTTGCTGTCATCGGATGGTCGAAGCGGTACTCGCCCGCCTTAAGTGAGCCGCCGCGGAGAGGGCGCAGAAGCTCAAAGCCGTAGGGGGAGCCGAGCACCCCGGCGCGGGTCAGCTCCGCCGCGATGGCGCGGGTGGAGGTGCCAGGCTCGACCTCGATAAAAGTTTCCTGCCGAGGACCGGCCGGCCACCCGAGCAGGTACACAAGCCACGCCGCAACCGCAAGCACCCCAAGCAGCACTGCTGCCGCGAACCACCGAACCATAAATCCCAGTGTATGCGCGCTAGCATGGGATATGAGCCTTGCGGGAGAAGCAAAGCCGACTCGCTATCTGGGCCTCGACGTCGGGCGCAAACGCATCGGCGTGGCCGTGAGCGATGGGCTGGGGCTGACGGCTCAGCCGCTGATGACGCTTGTTCGCAAGCGCCCGCGCGAGGATGTACGCTCGCTGGCCCGGCTGGCGCGCCGCCACGGCTGCGCGGCGATCGTGGTCGGCGACCCGCTGCACCTTTCCGGCGAGGCAAGCGCCTCCGGAGCGAAGGTGCGGGCGCTGGGCGAGGAGCTTCATGCTTTTTCCGGGCTCCCGGTGCACTACCGGGATGAGCGCCTGACCACGACGGAAGCGCACCGGCTCCTGTATGAGGCCGGGCGCGCCCGGCAGGAGCACCGCGCGGTGGTGGACCAAGTGGCCGCCGTTCTGATTCTCCAGGGCTTTCTCCAGGAGCTCGCCCGCCGCGAAAACTCCCCCGCGCCCGCGCAGGTATAATCTGCTTTTGCGGCGCACGCCCCGCGGACACCCCACCATCTCTCGGACCCTTAGAACCCACACCATGCCTGAACAGATCAGCAATACCATTCCCGAGCACATCAAGAAGAAGCTGCTCGAGGAGATTCGCCTCCTGGAGCACGAGCTTGCCCACGAGCTGCCGCAGGAGATCAAGAAAGCCGCGTCGCTCGGCGACCTGAGCGAAAACGCCGAGTACCACATGGCCAAGCAGCGCCAGGAGTTTGTGAACGCGCGGCTGGGCCAGATGAAGAAGCGCATGGGCGAGCTGGCGCTGGTGAACTTCTCCAATATTCCGCACGACAAGGTCGCGTTCGGCTCCAAGGTAACGGTGTTTGACACCACCAAGGACGAGGAGCTGGTGTACAAGCTGGTGACCAGCGAGGAGTCGGACGTGCAAAAAGGGTTGATTTCGACCACCTCGCCGATCGGCAAGTCGCTGGTGGGCAAGCAGGTGGGGGACACGGCCACGGTGGTGACGCCGAACGGCAAGCGCGACCTGGAAATCCTGAAGTTCACGACGATTCACGACGGAGTCGACTAAGCCGCGCTCCGCTCAAGTCACGCATGGACTCCTTACCGCAAAGCCTCCCCGATTCGCCCGACGCGCGCACCTGGACCGGCGCTTTCGGCCGCGTGTGCGGCGTGCTGCTGCAGGCGATCGTCAACGGCCTGGCGCTGACGCGCATTTCGCCCAACGTGCTTACGTTTGTGGGCCTGCTGATCAATACGGGCGCGGCGCTGCTGTTCGGCTATGCCAACGAGCATAATTTCGTCCGCATGTTTCTGTACGCGGGCTTGGTGATTATCGGCGCGGGCATCTTCGACATGGTGGACGGCCGCGTCGCGCGGCAAACGAACCAGGTGACGGTGTTCGGCGCGTTTTTCGATTCGGTGATCGACCGCTACTCGGACGTGGCGCTGTTTTTCGGCCTCCTTGTGTTTTATGCGCGCGGGAACCGGTTTTTCTATGTGGACCTGGTTGCGTTCGTCATGGTGACCTCGCTGCTGGTGAGCTACACGCGCGCCCGCGCCGAAGCACTGATCGGCAAGTGCAAGGTCGGATTTATGGAGCGGCCGGAGCGCATTGTGCTGGTGCTGATCGGGGCGCTGTTTGCCCGCTGGGGCGTAATGGCACCGGTGCTATGGGTCCTGGCCGTGCTTTCGACCGTGACGGTGATCCACCGCATCGCCTACACCTACGAAATGACCAAAACCATGGGCGAGCGCTGAGGCGCGGGCGCGGTGCTTGACCGGCGGCACGGTGAGCACAACGCCGGGCCGCATGCTTGATTCTTTCCTCCCCGCAGGCTAATGTCTGCCTTGATAGACACTCTTCGCGGCGCAACCAGGGAGGGAAACGATGGCCGGCAGCAACCCACCCATGTTCCTCAATATCTTTGAGGACAAATTCTCCTACGAAAGCGAACAGGTGGCTCAGGCTCGCGAGGCGCACTGGTTCGCGCAAACCCCGGCAGGCCCCCTCGTCCTGCGCCACGCCGAGGCTCAGGACATCCTGCGCGAAAGGCAGCTGGTCCCGGGCGGCCATCGCTTCATGCATTTTCAAAACATCCATGAAGGGCCGCTCTTCGACTGGTTCACGGGCATGCTCTTCTCTCAAAACGGCGCCGACCACGCCCGGCTTCGCGCCCTGGTGGGCAAGTTCTTTACCCCCGGTGCCATTGCCGCGCTGCGCCCGGTGATGCAGGAAACCGCCCGGCTGCTGGCCGACGAGATTGGACGGAGCGGCGAGTGCGAGTTCATGGAGGCCTTCGCCGACCGGTTCGCCGGGCTTGTGATCTGCCGTATGCTCGGCGTCCCGACCGAGGACTACGACGAGTTCCATCACTGGGTCCGCGATCTCGGGCTGGTCTTTACCACCGCCAGTGAGCGCCCTCGGGCAGAAGCCGCTATTGTCGGCATGAACGGCTACATGGAGGCGTTGATCGACGGGAGGCGGCGCAGCCCGGGAAACGACCTCCTGTCCGGCCTGATCGCCGCGGCGGACGGCGGCGACCGGCTCACCCCCAGGGAGCTGACCGATATGGTCATCCTGCTCTTCTGGGCCGGGCAGGACACCACGGCCCTCCAGCTTGGGCGGGCATTGTTTGCCTTCGCCGAGTTCCCGGAGCAGTGGCAGCTGCTGAGGCAGAGCCCTGAGCTCGCCGCCCAGGCGGTCGAGGAGATTTGCCGGTATACCCCTCAGGCGCGAGTCACCTGGCGCTACGCCGCCGAAGACATCGTCTATGAGGACCTCCATATCCCGGCCGAGTCGATGGTCCTGGTCGGGATCGCCGCCGGCAATCGCGACCCCCGCGCCTACCGGAACCCCGAGCAGCTCGACATCGCGGCACCGCGGGGACGCTCCCGGCAGCTGGATTTCGGTGGCGGCATCCACACCTGTCTCGGCGTGAGCATGGCGCGCCTGGAGATGGAAGTGGCGCTCACCACCCTTACGCCGTTGGGCCAACCCTCGTTGAATGGCTCCGTCGCGTGGCTCCCGCACACAGCGGCCATCCACGGGCCGATTTTTCTCCCGGTCCGCTTCGGAGATCGGCGGTGAGGGGGCCTGCTTCGGAGGTTTGTTTGCACGGCTTTGCGGGATGTTAGCGATGCCGCGCCTTGTGCTGGCTTCCGCTTCGCCGCGCCGCCGCGAGCTGCTGCGGCAGGCCGGCTTTGTTTTCGAGGTGCGGCCCGCGGATGCGGAGGAAACGCCTTTGCCCGGCGAGGATGCTGTTGCGCTCGCGCTGCGGCTTGCGCGAAGCAAGGCGCAGAGCGTGCCTGCGGAACCGGATGTCGTCTGCCTCGGCGCGGATACTGTTGTTTTTTCGCCGGAGGGCGAGCTGCTGGGCAAGCCCGCGGACGATGCCGACGCGGCGCGTATGCTGCGGCAGCTGGCCGGGGGCACGCACCAGGTAGTAACAGGCGTTTGCGCGACGGACGGCACGCGCACGGAAGCCGCGGCGGCGCTGACCTATGTCACCATGCAGACGCTTTCCGAGGCTGAGCTTGCCGCATACCTCCGAAGCGGCGAGCCGGCGGGCAAGGCCGGTGCTTATGCCATCCAGGGTCGGGCCGCGTGCTTTATCAGCGGCATTCACGGCGACTACAGCAATGTTGTGGGTCTGCCGCTGGCACTGACAACCACCCTGCTGGCCGGGTTCAGGGTTTATCCCGAGGAAGCGGCCTCCCGCTAAAGCTTGCTGAAAGTTCAGGTTGCCGAAGTAGATACCGGACCGGAACTGTGGGCGGCTGTGGCGGATTTGCCACAGTTTGCCCGAGCCGGGGAGCGCTACCCTGAGACAGGAAATGAGAGCAGTTCTGGGGGAGCGGCAGCGTTGCCTGAGGGTACCGGCCTAGATCGAAACCACTTCGAGCAGACGATCGCCGCGCCCCTCGGCTTTTCGGGCGTCGGCCTTCACAGTGGGGCTCCTGTTTCCATGCGCCTGCTCCCGGCCACGGCCGGCTCCGGCGTGGTGTTTCGGCGCATCGACCTCGACAACTTTGAAATCGCGGCAACAGGACGCAACATCGCCAAGGTTTCCTACGCGACCAGCCTGATGCGCCAGGGCGTGCTGATTTCAACCACGGAGCACCTGCTTTCCGCGCTGACGGGCTTGCGGATCGACAATGTAATTGTGGAGCTCGACAACCTGGAACTGCCGATTCTGGACGGTTCGGCGCTGCCGTATGTGCAGGCCATTGAGCGAACGGGCTTGAAGCCGCAGCGGCGCCGCCGCGAATATCTGCGTGTGCTCAAGCCGGTCGAGGTTCGTGACGGCGAGAAGTTTCTCGGGGTGTACCCAGGCGACGGCTATTCCATTTGCTACGCCATCCATTTTCCGGCGCCGATCGGGTGCCAGGAGTTTTCGATCGACTTGGCTACGGGCTCCTACGGCGAGGAGCTTGCGCCGGCGCGCACTTTCGGCTTCCGCGAAGACGAGCAGAAGCTGCGCGACATGGGGCTAATCCGCGGCGTTTCCGATGCGAATGCGGTGATTGTTGCAAACGGGGCGGTTGTAAACGGAGGACTGCGGTTTCCCGATGAATTTGTCAGGCACAAGGTGCTCGACCTGATCGGCGATCTCGCGCTGGCGGGCCACCAGATTCTGGGCCGGGTGGTAGCCGAGCGCGCCGGCCACGCCATGCACACCGCGCTGGTAGCACGGCTGCTGCGCGACCGCTCCACCTGTGCCCTGGTGACACTGCAGCCTGCAAAGGCGCAGGCGGGCGCGGACATGGTGCTGGCAGGGGCTTCCGTGTAGAAGGCTTCGGTTTTGCCGAGGCAATCACTCTTTCGCAGGCGGCTTCTTGTATTCAGTCGATCAACACAGCAGGCTACGGAGACGTAGGCGGCGGCTCAACTATCTCTCAAAATGCTTTGATCCAGGCGGAAAGGTATCTTGGGCCGGGAGCGAAGAAAATAGCGCCCGGCGTGTTTCGGTCAGCAGACGGCACCCGCCAATTTAGAATGACGATCGGCGACATCATGGGGACGCATGGAGATATCGGACCCTATGTTCATTTCGAGTCTATCGATTTGGATGGCAGGACCATAACGGAGAACTCCCACGTCAGAATTTACTAGATCATAGGTTTACAGATATGCGAATGCTGGCAACAATCTCAGGCGATACCCGCCAAGCCAAGGCCCGCTGCTACACCGGTCTTCCTCCGCAGGTTACGAACGGTAAAGATACACGACAGAAGCTGGGCGATGCCTGCTTTTTGGTGATTGAGGAAAGCACGGAGGGGGTATATCTCTTCCGATACAGCGCGGGAGGGAGCTTTGTGGGTGATACCTGGCACCTCAGCGTGGATGACGCCATATACCAGGCCGCTTACGAGTATGGGGACGGAGTCCAAGAGTGGGATGATGTTCCGGCGGAGGTCGAGGATGTAATCACCTTCGGCCGCAGCCGCTCGGCGGCAGCTCAGTAGATTGTTCTCAATGCATCTCCACAGCTTCCCTAAAAATGAAGGCTGACATCAGTAACGCGCCGACAATCCCGGCAGCGCAATGCGGCGGCACACAGCGCATCTGTTTAATGCATGAAAAACGAAGCACTGGACCGCCGGGGCCTGCTGCGCGCTTTAGGCGCTTTCCCGGTGCTTGCCGCGGGTGCCGCGGTGCTGCCTGTTGCCGGCTGCCGCACGCGCGAGCCGCAACAGAACGCCCAGCAGGCGCATCCCGTTCATCCTCTTGACCATCCTCCGGTCACCGCTATCAAAAACCAGCCTTCCAACTTTGATCAGCCCGCGGAAGCGCTGCTTGAGGAGATACGCGAGCGGGCGGCGCACTACTTTTTGGATCGGGCCGACCCGGCTACCGGCATTGTGTACGATCGCGCGCCGGCGGACGGCAAGCTGCGCGGCGGCGAAGAGCGCACCGGTTCCATTGCGGCTACCGGCTTCGGGCTGAGCGCGCTGTGCGTGGCCGCCCGCCACGGCTATCTTCCGCAATCGCAGTGCGAGCAGCGCATTCTCGGGACGCTGCGGTTTCTCGCCGAGCGCGCGCCGCAGCAGCACGGTTTTTTCCCGCACTACCTCCATGCACGCACAGGCGCGCCTGCTTCGGGCAGTGAATACTCGTCTATTGATACGGCTTTGCTGCTGGCCGGTGCCTTGCATGCGCGGCGCTCCCTGAACTCGGCGGCAGCCGAACGGCTTGCTTCCCTCATTTACGAGCGCGTGGAGTGGCCCTGGATGCTGGGCGACCGCGGGGAAGCCACGCTGTCGATGGGCTGGATGCCCGACTCGGGTTTTCTGCCGGCGCGCTGGGATACCTACTCCGAGTGCCTGCTGATGTATCTTCTGGCGATCGGCTCGCCCACGCACCCGCTGCAACAGCGAAGCTGGAACGCCATTGTGCGCAATACCTTTGATTACGGCGGCATCCGATTTATTTCGAGCTTCGGCGCGCTGTTTATCCATCAGTACCTGCACATCTGGGCTGATGTGCGCGGCTTGCGCGACGGCTACGCCAACTACTTCGAGAACTCCGTTTCAGCCGTGCGCGCCCATAAAACCTGGTGCATGCTGCAGCACGGCCGCTACCCCTGGGTGGATGAGCGGGTTTGGGGATTTTCGGCTTCCGACTCCGATCTAGGCTCTTACATGGCGTGGGCCGCGCCGCCCATTGTAGGCAGCTGGGACGGCACGCTGGCGCCGCACGCCGCGGGCGGCTCGCTGCCCTTGATGCCGGAAGAGTGCATCGTGGTGCTGAAAGCGATGCGCGAGCATCATCCGCGCTGCTTCCGCAGGTACGGCTACGTCAATGCTTTCAACCCGGGGGCCGACGGCGGCAAGGGCTGGTTCGATACGGATGTGATCGCGAGCGACCTGGGATTGACCATGCTGATGGCGGAAAACCACAGCACGGGCTCGGTGCGGGCCGAGTTTATGCGCAATGCCGAGATGCGGCATGCGCTGGCCGCGACCGGCTTTCGCAGTGCGTAGCTAACCGGCGGCAGCGGCAAGTCCTAGCCGCACCTGCCGCATGGTTTGGAGGTAGAACGCAAGGTTGTGGACCGAGTTGAGCGTGGCGGCCAGCGGCTCGCCCGAGGCAAACAGGTGCCGGAGGTAGGCGCGCGTGTAGCGCAGGCACACGGGGCAGGCGCACTCCGGGTCGGCCGGGTTTTGATCTTCGGCGAAGCGCTTGTTCTTGATGTTTAGGCGGCCTTCCGAGGTAAACAGGAGCCCGTGCCGGCCGGCGCGCGTCGGCAGTACGCAGTCCATCATGTCGACGCCCATGCGCGCGTATGCGGCGATTTCTTCCGGGTAGCCGACGCCCATGACGTAGCGGGGCTTGTCGGCAGGCAGGTACGGGAGCGTCGCCGCGATGATTTCGAGCGTGCGCTCGCGCGGCTCGCCGACCGCAAGGCCGCCAATGGCATAGCCGGGAAAGTCCATCGCCGTCATGCGCTCGGCCGCTTCGCGGCGCAAGGCAGGGAACATGCCGCCCTGCACGATGCCGAACAGGTGCGGCCGCGCCTCGGGCTCGACTGCCGGCGCGGGCCACGTTCGCTCGCCGGGCTGCGCGGCCCGCCAGGGAACCTCGTGCCTGTGGGCGCTCCAGTAGGCAAGCGAGCGCTCGGCCCAGCGCATTGTCAGCTCCAGCGAGGCACGCGCACGCGCTTCGTCCGCCGGATACTCCAGGCACTCATCGAAGGCCATCGCGATGTCGGAGCCGAGGGCGAGCTGCACGGCCATGGAGTGCTCGGGGGTAAACAGATGGGCCGAGCCGTCCAGGTGCGAGCGGAAGCGCACGCCTTCTTCCGTAATTTTGCGCAGGGACGCGAGCGAAAAGACCTGGTAGCCGCCCGAGTCGGTGAGGATGGGCCGACCCCAGCTCATGAAGCGGTGCAGCCCGCCCATGCGGGCAATGGCCTCGTGGCCGGGACGCAGATACAGGTGATAGGTGTTGCCTAGGAGGATGCCCGCGCCGGGCGGCTCGCCTGCTTTTTCGGCTTCCGGCGCGCCCAGGTTTTCCAGCACATCCTGCGGTACTGCCTTGACTGTCGCCGCGGTACCGACAGGCATAAATACGGGCGTTTCTACTGCCCCGTGCGGCAGGTGCATGCGCCCGCGCCGGCCGCCGGCCGGGCCGGTCGTGAGTACGTTGAAGCGTAAAGCCATAATTTCAGTCTAGTTCCGCCCGGTGCGGCGGATGGATCGCCTGTAGGCGTGACTTTGGTGCGAAAAGCTGCTTGAAGAGACCGAAATGTTTTGTCAGAGGTGCCGATATAGCGGTCGAGGAACGGATGCGTCCGAATTTAGTTTGCCGATGCGGGATATTTTCACATTGACATCACGTTTATTTGCTTCGATTTCAGCCCTCATGGCTGCCTTTGCAGCTTCCGGTCGCGTGGTGGGGACTTCTTCCGGGAGGGAAGTAGGTCGTAATACGCGCATGGATGTGCGCCCGGGGTGGAGTGCGTCAAGGGCGATTTT
>CAXTSG010000098.1:0-11127 GCA_964246825.1 uncultured Acidobacteriaceae bacterium
CGCATGCTTGAAGATCAGCTGTTCCTGGCTGTTGTTCTCCAGCAGCACGGAATACTTGTCAAACGAACGGATTTTTCCCGTCAGCTTCACACCCGATACCAGGTAGATCGTGATCGGAGTCTTGTCCTTGCGAACGGTGTTCAGAAAGGTGTCCTGGATGTTCTGTGCCGGCTTGTTTTCCATGGTGCCGATCTCCTTGGGGTTCCGCCCGTCCTCAAACGGGTGTAAGGGGAAACAGTTACCTTCCGATACTCCCAACCGCCCGGAAGGAGCAATATGCGATCGCAGCGCTGCAACAAAACCTTCTCGGCTCTCACCGTGCGAGGCGCGATTCTTCAAGCATGCCAAACTTCCGTACTCCCGCCCAGTAAAAAATTGCACAGAGCACGGGCGGCCTCATGCTAAAGCAGTTCTTGCACTTCCGTCATCTCCAATCCACTTACTTTCGTAGTCTCCGCGCATGCCCGACAGTATGCACGGCCTTGCGGCGCACCATCGGCTTCCTGACCGTGCCCTCCGGCGCACCCGGCCGCTCCGGCAGCGGCGTATCCCGGCGCACAATGCCGCCCTCCAGCCGATATTGCGTCACATTCACCGTCTTTGCATGGAACTGCCCGGCCTCGTCCTGGGTCACATCCCCGTCCGGCGTCGTGCGGATAGAGAACGTCGGCTCCACGCCCATCTTGTCAATCGTCTCCCGCCCCAAAACCACCGGCAGGTACCCCTGCTGCTCCCGCAGCCGGTAAGCCGTCTCATAGCGGTGGCGCTTCGCGTTCCAGATGAACACCCGCACCTGGTCCCAGTCATACGGCAGCCCGTCCTTGAACTCGGTCGTCACCGTCACATACTGGCCCACCTGCTTCGGTACCGGGACCGGCTTTGGCGGCTCGGCCTCCTGCTGCTCGGCGGCTTCTTTCGGGTGCCTGCGCGCATAGGCGGCCTTGGCCTCGGCCCGCTTGCGAAGGCGCTCCGCCTCCTCCGGCCCGATGTGCTTTTCAGGCGGCTCGCCGTTGTCATACACCGTGTTCAGCAGGTACGCGCCAATGATGTGCCGGCCCTCGGAATACTGCGCCACCTCGTCCGGCACGTCCACATCCAGCCCGCGCGCCAGCACCCAGCCCACCTTGCCGCCGGCGTCCCGCACCAGCCACCAATCTTCCATCGGCTGCGCGTTCCAGGCCGCGTCCGGGTCCAGGTCGGGTGCGATGTACTTATCCGGCCTGGGCGGTGCCAGCGCGAACACCGTCGACCCGCTTTGGTCCTTCTTGACCACCGCCGGGCGTACCGGGCGCTCCCTGCGGGCACGCGGCGGCTTGGGCGCGAGCAGCGCCTGCGGCGGCAAGGGCTTCGGCACCGACGCCCGCACAAGCAGCTGGAGCTTGTCATTGGCCGGCAGCAGGTAAAGGTGATCCGTTTTGCGCCCCGGCGTCAGGTGGAGGAAAATCTCATCCCGCAGCACCCCGGTCGCCAGCACCGCGTCTTTCGCATGGTCGCGGTCGAGCGCGGTAAACCGGTCAAACTCCGCCTGGTCGATGACGGAGTGCTCTTCCAGCCAGCCCTCCTTGCCGTCCGGGGTGCGCACCTTGTAGAAGCGCCGCTCATGCTCCACCACCTGAAGCCGCTCGCCGTTGCGAACGTCCTCCACATGGTTGGAAACCGCGGCCAGCCGGTCGCGCAGGTAGGCGCCGCGGGAGACCACATACCCCGAGCCCTGCGAGCCCGCGGGGTGCACTCGACTGCACCCCGGCAGAAGCACGGCAGCAGCAGCAAGAGTCAGGAGAGAAGCGCGAAGGGGAGCCACGGTCGGTGTCAGCATAGCATTCCGCTCCGCCGGCACTCCCGTCAGGCTCCGGCAAAGGCACGGTGTGCCTCACATTCCTGTTTCCGGAAGCCGACCGGCTCCTCAGGGTGTAGTAACAATCGCGGTTACATTTGCAGGTGAAACGCTTCCCGTGGTCGCGGACGAGGTAAGGGTCAGAGATCCGGGCGTCGTCGCGCTCGTGCCTGCGATGGCATAGGCTTCAAGATCCGGCGAGCCGCCGGTTGCTACAAGCAGGTATCCGTGCGAGCTGTCTTCCGCCAATGAAATAGGAGTGCTGCCTTCGGTCGAGCTGCCCGCCTTGAGCGTCGATACAGCCGTACCGATCGGCGTCAGCGCACCGGTAGCCGTGTTGAGCGAGAACTGACTGATGCTGCTTGCCGTTGAGTTTGCCACATAAACATACGCGCCGGTGGCATCAACCAGCACCGCTCCCGCGCCAAGCGCCGTAGGGTACGGGGAGCCTGTCGCTGTCCCCAGTACGGTTGGGGTCACCTCGGCAAGGGTCGTATTGGAGTTGATGGAAAAAACACGCACGCCGTTGGTGCCTGTTTCCGTAACAAAAAGGTACTTGTCCAGCGAGTCAACGGCTAAGCCGACGTCGGCGTAGCCCAGGCCGTTGACGGACGGCGCATAAATATAGCCGCTGCCCAGGCTGCCGTTGCCGGGGTTGAAAGCAAGGGTCGCCACCCCTGCCGTACCGAGGGCAACGAAAATTTCGTTCCCGCCTGCCGGCGCAAAGGCGATTTGCGATGCCGAACCGCCTGCCAGACCGACGGTGCTTTGCTGTGTCAGTGTTCCGGTCGTCTGATCGATGCTGTAAGTGGACACCACGGGACCATTTGCGCCGGAGGATGAAAAGTTCGAGACCACGGCCAGGTAGTTTCCCGAGGGGTCCACCGCCATCGCGCTAGCCGCGACAGGTACCGACAACGCGCTGCCGTTATTGCCCAGCGTGAGGGTGCCATTGCTGTTTACGATATAAACGAACAAGCCGGGGGTGGAGACAATGTCGTTGCTGCCCACCCACAGCAGCGTGCCTTTCGGATTGATGGCAAGCGCGCTTGGGGGTACACCGATCGACCCCAGCTGCGGGTTTTGGAGGTTGGCTAGAATCCCCGCGGTGAGCGAGAACGCGGCGATATTTTGAAGCGAATTGCTTCCGTTCGCGATGTAAACGGCATCCGTCGTCGAAACCGGGCTGCTGCCCGTGCCCGTACTCGTCGGGTCAAAGAACTTGCCGCACCCCGCCAGGAGGCTGCACACAGCCAGCACAACACCGCCCTGCTCCGCCTGCCGACCCCATCCGCCTTGCTGCTTCTCCATCCGACCCTCCTCGCCCGCTGTGCTTCAGACGAGCGATCCGCCTGAAAAGTACACGCCTTCCCGGGCCGAGCCGCTTAGAATTGTCCCATGAGCCGTCCGTCATGCCTTCTCCTCCACGGCAGCTTCTTACGATGAAGGGAGGGCACGGCTCATCCCCTGCTACGAAAGCTTTTACAGCAAAGCGGTGGCCCTGGTCCCTGAAAATGCAGCGCGGGTTCTTGATCTCGGAGCCGGTACCGGCCTGCTTTCAGCGTTTCTGCGCAGCCGCTTTCCGAAGACGCACCTTCATCTCGTGGACCTTTCCTCGGCCATGCTCGCTAAAGCAAAGCAGCGCTTTGCCGGAGACTCCTACGTCACGTTTTCAGTAGCGGACTACTCGGCAGGGAACATCGACGGCACCTACGATGCGGTTGTCTCCGCCCTTTCCATCCACCATCTCACCGACGAGTCCAAACACGCACTGTTCCGCTCGATTTATGCGCTGCTCGCCCCTGAAGGCATGTTTGTAAACGCCGACCAGGTTTTAGGGCCGACCCCGGCCTTGGAAGAACGCTACCGGCAGGAGTGGCTCCTGAAAGTTCGCGCGCTCGGGGCCACGGAGCAGCAAATCAGCGATTCTCTGTTTCGCCAGCAGCAAGACCGGTGTGCCTCCGTGGAAGATCAACTCCACTGGATGCGTTCGGCAGGCTTTACGGATGTAGACTGCCGCTTCAAGGACGGGCGCTTCGCGGTTCTTGCCGGCGGAAGACAAAGCACTTTGAAAGGCATAGCGCCGTGAATGGAGCGTTTGCGCATGCTTGCTTGAAGCTTTCATCACCCGGCACCGTCGGGAATGGTATCTTGCGGCTGCGAGGAGCTTCCCCATGCCCGCTGTCAACGATGCAAACACGACTAAAGCCCAGGCGCAGCCCGCATTCGGGCAGCCGAAGCCCGGGCCAGATCCCACTTCCTTTCGGACTCCGCATCCCTCCGATGACCCCTTGTACAAGCTGGTCGACACCAGGCTGGTTGAGCCGTTCCCGGCACCGCGCGGAGGCGCGGAGCCGGTGCTGACGCTGGAGCAAATCTGGGGGCCGCTGCTCGGCCCTCAAAAGGCAGCTGCCGCTCGGGCCGCGAAGCAGATCGTCTTCCACGGCGTCGGCGATACGGGCAATGTGAACGGTCCGGCGACGGAAGAATCCGTGGCCGACGCGGCCCAGGCTGACCTGGCAGGCTCGCCGGCGAACGCTGTACCTGCATTCTTCTTCCACTTCGGCGATTGGGTTTATAGCTTCGGCGAAGCCCAGTACTACTACGATCAATTCTATGCACCCTGGCGCGTCTACCAGGGGCCGCTGCCGGCAACCATGACGGCGTTGTCTATCAGGGCGACCCCGCTTCCACGTTAAACGCCTGGCTGCGCAATTTCTGCGCGCCCAAGCCGGTCATTACGTCGGAAGCGGGCGGCTTGATCCGCACCGCAATGATCCAGCCCGGGGTCTTCTATATATTTGACGCGCCGTTTGTGCGTATTCTCGCGGTGTACAGCAACGTGCTGGAAGACCCTGGGGTGCTTTCGACCGAGGGCGGCACACGCCCAAGCTTGAACGATACCCAGCTTACTTTCCTTCAGTCTGCGCTGCTCCGCTGCAGAAATGAGAACTATGCGGGTGCTGTGGTGATTGTGGTCCACCACCCGCCGTTTACGGCGGGCAGCACGCACGGCGGCTCGCCGCGCATGCTTGAGGATATGGACGCGGCGGCGAATGCAGCGGGATTCTGGCCGCACGCTGTTTTCTCAGGCCACGCGCACAACTACCAGCGCTTTACGCGGACGCTGAACCCAGGCACAGCACATGCGACAAAGATCGCGTACGTGGTCGCGGGCAACGGCGGTCATGGGCTGGATAAAATACGGACGGTCAACGGAGCTGCGATTCGCACGCCCTACGTCGTGGACGATACCCTGACGCTTGAAAGCTATGACGACATGCACTACGGTTTTCTGCGCGTCACTGTGGATGCCGCCGCCATGCGTGTTGAATACAGGCAAGCCGGGCAGGCACCTACGCCCGCGGATGTCATGACCATCGACCTCCAAACCAGAATCGTGACCTGAACCCGTTCTTGCGGTTCACCAGGCTACCCCTGCTCCCCCAGCGCCACCGGGTGAATCGTATTCTCATACAGCGAGTGATCCCGCGCCACCACCGTCAGTCCCGACTCTGTAACAAAGTAGTTCTTCCGGTCCGCTTCCGCGTCAAAGCCGATCACCGTTCCTTCCGGCAGCTGTACGTCGCGGTCGATAATCGCGCGCCGGATGCGGCAGTTCCTGCCAATATTGACGTGTGAAAACACCACGCTCGATTCCACCGTCGAGTAGGAATTTACCCGGACATCCTGTGAAAACAGCGAGTTCGACACGCAAGCCCCCGACACAATGCACCCGGCTGAAATCACCGAGTTGACCGCCGAGCCGTCATGCCCGGCCGAGCCGTACACAAACTTGGCCGGCGGGTACTGGCGCACCCGCGTCCGCATCGGCCATTCCACGTCATACAGGTTGAACACCGGGTTCACGCTGGCTACGTCCATGTTCGCGTCGTAGTAGGCGTCGAGCGTGCCCACGTCGCGCCAATACAGCTCCTTGCGGTTTTCGTCTACAAAGTTGTAAGCCGCCATCTTGTACTTGCCTAGGATGTCCGGCAGGATATTGTGGCCGAAGTCGTGCTTTGAGTCTTCCTTTTCCGCGTCCCGCATCAAGGCCGGCAGCAGCACATCCGTGTTGAAGATATAAATGCCCATCGAGGCATCGACCATCTCCGGGTTCCAGGGCGAGCGCAGGTCGGTTTCCTTCGGCTTCTCCAAAAAACCCGTTACATTCCCCCTGCGATCTACCTCCACCACCCCAAACCGCGATACTTCATCCGGCCGGATCGGCAGCACGGCCAGCGTTACGTCCGCGCCGGAGTCGTTGTGCTGCTGCAGCATCTTGCCGTAGTCCATCTTGTAAATGTGGTCGCCGCTCAGGATGATGATGTGCTTCGGCCGCTCGGCACCGATCGAGTAAATATTCTGGTACACCGCGTCCGCCGTGCCCTGGTACCAGTTCTTGCCCACGCGCTGCATCGGCGGCAGGATTTCGACAAACTCGCCCAGCTCCTGCGCCACCGCGCCCGACCAGCCCTCTCGAATATGCCGGTTTAGGCTCAGGGCCTTGTACTGCGTCAGGATGTACACCTTGCGCAGATCGGAGTTGATGCAGTTGGAAAGCGTGATGTCAATAATGCGGTAGTGCCCGCCAAACGGCACCGCCGGCTTGGCCCGGTCGCGCGTCAGCGGAAATAGCCGTTCGCCTGCCCCGCCCGCCAGCAGTACGCCGAGAGTATCTTTCATGCCTGTCCTTTCGCTCCATCCCGCGCTAAATTGTCCTGGGCCGTCGGCGGCAAATCGAGTCAGCCCATAACCATGCCGCCGTACCCGCTAAGACTCACAAGCTCCGGCCCTGCTGCCTGCCTTTACCCTTCCCCCTGCTCGTCTGTCCCTTCCCCTTTATCCCCTTCAATCGCAATCCGAAGGGAACGGAGAAAGCTGACATCCTGGGCCGTAAACTCCGCGCCCGTCGCCGCGGCTTCCTCGCTCAACCCGCCCCGCGGCTGTTCCACTACCTCGTTCAGCCCGATCGTTGCTTCCAGCATGAGAAGCACATCGAAGCCCTGCCGGCGGATATCCTGCACCACGCCCGCAATCTGCTCCGACTCCGACACACTTTCATGGATCGCTTCGCCGAGCTGCTCCACCAATTTACGCAAGTCTCGTTTCACCGTGCCTCCCTTGTCCCCGTTTCGGGCGCTGCCGCGATCCCTCGTTTTTGTTCTGTCGCTTTACCTTACGTTTGATGAGAGACCGCAGCAAGGCGCTCGCCTCGCCGCGCAGGTCTTTTCGCCCGGTACATTTCACTTTCGGCACTCGGGGCAGTTTTTCCCGTTTTGGTATGCAGCTTCTAGGCTCGCGCCCGCGCCCTGCGGCGCGCCCGCGCCCGTGCCCGGGCAAACGAGCTTACCGTGAAGTACAAAAACACCAGCGAAAAGGCAGCGTACACCAGAAAGTGCCCATGCTCGGGCCCCGAGCGCCACGCCGCCCGCAGCGTCCACAAGTGCTGCGCAAACAAGCCCGCAAACAGAAAGAAGAACATCCCCGTCACTTCCAGCCACAGGATGCTGCCGGCATGCGCGAACGGGTTCCACACCGCGCGGCCCAGCGACTTGCCGCCCTTGCCGGCCGAGAGCGCGCGCCGGCCGAGCTCCTTGCCCTTTTGCACCCGCTCCTCTGAGCGCTGCCGCTCTTCAGCCGCGCTCAGGGGAGCCGGCGCGGGGGGCAGCACACGTTGCGAGGCGAGGCGTACGCCGATTCCCAGCGCACGCCCCAGAAGTCCGGGGCGCATACAGGCAGTGTAGCCCGGCTTCCGTCGGGCCTGTGGAGGCCATCTCACCGGGAGTACCCATTCCCCGCTACCCGCAAGGAGTTTCATGCCGGACCCTCAAACCCAGCCAGCCCGCGTGGACGTCCACCATCACTTTCTCCCGGACTTCTACCAGGAGGCCCTTGTCATGGCCGGTCAGTTCCACCCGGACGGCATCGCGGCCGCGCCCCGCTGGAGCGAGCGCGAGGACATCGACACCATGGACGCGCTCGGCATCCGCTCCGCCCTGCTCTCTATTTCCTCGCCCGGCGTCCATTTCGGCAGCGACGCCGCGGCGCGCGAGCTGGCCCGCCGCGTCAACGCGGAAGCCGCCCGCCTGTGCCAAACTCATCCCGGCCGCTTCGGCTGGTTTGCTTCCACGCCGCTCCCTGACATCGCGGGCGCGGTCACGGAAGCAAGCCGTGCGCTGGATGAGCAGGGGGCTGACGGCGTCTGCGTCGAATCCAACCATCGCGGCCTGTACCTGGGCGATGCCCGGCTCAACCCTTTTTACGAGGCGCTGAACGCCCGCCGCGCCGTGCTCTTCATCCATCCCACCTCGCCCGGCTGCCGGGACTGCGGCTCGCTTTCGGTCGGCTACCCGGCTCCCCTGCTGGAGTTCATGTTTGAAACCACGCGCACCGTCACACAGATGATCCTGAACGGGGTCACCGAGCGCTACCCGAACCTTCGCATCATCGTGCCCCATGCCGGCGCGGCACTGTCCATCTTCGCCGCCCGCGTGGATACGCAGGTCGCCGGCCTGTCCGGGCGGCCTGACGCGAAGTTCCCTTCCATCCAGGCCGAAATGCGCAAACTTTATTACGACCTTGCCGGCGCGCCGGTACCGGTGCTTCTGCACGCCATTCTTCAGATCGCCGATCCCCACCGCATCCTCTACGGCAGCGATTGGCCCTTTACCCCGCTCAAACTCTGCCGGGAGTTTGCCGCGCAGCTGGACGCGAGCCCCGATCTTGCCGGCAGCCTGCGCGAGGACAGCATGACCGGCAACGCCGGAATGCTCTTCCCCCGCCTCGGCGGCCGCCCCATCTAAGCTCCCGGGCTCCATCCGCGTTTCGGCCCTGCAATCCTCACTGCATCCTGAAATGACTTCAGAACGAAATATGCCCTCCCACCTGGGTCGAGCGCGGTGCCAGGCCCTGGCTCAGGATTTTGCCGAAATTGGGATCGGTAACATTGTTGCTGATGCCGCCCAGGTTAACCCGGTTGAGCACGTTCAGGAACTCGGCCTTCAATTGAAAGTTCAGCACCTGATGCTTGAACTCAAAGGGAATGTTCTTGATCAGGCTCGCATCCATGTCCAAAAACGGCTGCTCGCGCAGGTAGCCGCGCAGGCCGTTGCCCTCCAGTCCGGGTGCCGGCTGCCAAAAGCTGTCTCCGCTTGGGTTCGCGGTGCCGGAGTAGTTGTAGACGGCCTTGTTGTAATTGGCGTGGACAAAGCGGCTGCGATTGAACAGCTTGGGCAGACCGGGTGCCTGGTTGGGATAGTCCTCGGTAAAGCCGTCCGCGTTAAAGTCGCCGCTGTCCGGCTTCATGCCGGTGACCTTGCCGGTGCTGTCGCGGATAGGGTCGAATACGTTCGGCGTATACGTTCCATAGGGCACCCCGGTCTGCCACACATACGTGGAGCCTACCTCCCAGCCGCCCAGGGTCTCGCGCGCCAGTAAGTGATCGGCAAACGGAGCAGGCAGGCGGTACACACCCGAGGCGGAAACGCGGTTGCGGACGTCGAAGTTGGAGTCCGCGTGCCGCGCGCACAGGTTGCGCGGATCGGAAACATTCTCAAACCCTACCGAGCGCTGGCCTCCGTCGAAGCAGTCCGTCGTCTTTCCCAGCGTGTACGAGCCCTGAATGGTGCCGCGAGCACCGAAGTCCCGCCGGAGGCTCGCCACCAGCGCGTTGTAGGTAATGGGATCGTTGTTGAGGACGTAGTTCATGGCTCCGAAATTGGGATTGATGCGTTCGAGCGTCGTATGCGCGATCAGGTCGCCCGCCACGCGGTTGAAGTCGGTCCCGTCCAGGCCGCCGAACGTGTGCGAGCCGTTGTAGCTCAGCCCGAAAACAAGCTTTGCCGGCATAAGCTGCTCCACGCCCAGGATGTAATTGACGCTGCGGGGTGAATGGAGATGCGGGTCCAGGCCGCCGACGCCGCTTTGCAGCCCCAGGATGCCGCCGCTCGCGTTGAGCGCGGTGGTGCCGAGCTGCGGCAGGGTAAAGCCGTAGGGGTAAACATCGGAAGAGCCGATCTGGATACTGGAGGGAGGCTGGATCGGCGCTTGGACGCCGAAGCTGTTGAAGACGTAGTTCGGCGGATTGTTCTGCACGCGATCCACCACTTCACCGAGCGTGATCCAGTCTTCGTAAAGTCCGACGCCGCCGTGGATGCTGGTGGTCTGGCGGTTGCCGGGGGAATAGGCAAAGCCGAAGCGCGGGCTGAAGTTGTTATCCAGCCGGCCGGGCAGCTCATTGCTTCCGGTTTGCCGGACAACCGCGTTGGAAAACTGCTGATCAACGGTGGAGCCCGGCGCGGTGAAGATGTTAGTGGTCTTCAGGCCGAGAATGCCGTGGGCATTGCCGAAGTCGTCCCAGCGAAGACTGAGGGTCAGGTTCAAATTGGGCTTCAAACGCCACTCATCCTGCACGAACAGGTCCACGGTGTTGAGCCCGGCGCCGTACTGGAACAGCTTGGGCGAGCCGGTAAGCGGGTCATAAGCGCCGTAGCTGCCGCTGAAGATCTTGCCCTGCACAAAGTCGAGAATGCTGTTGTAGTTGTAGCTCGGGCGGTTGTTTTGCTGCGGATCGACCGAGGTGTCGTCGCCCCAGTAATAGTCGCCGCCGAACCTGAAGGTGTGTTTGCCGTAGGTCCAGATAAGAGAATCGCGCAGCGTGTAGTTATGCTGCACGTACAGGTTGCTGCCGCCCTGGCCGGTGCCCGTGGTATCAAGAATGCTGATAAGCGGGACGCGGTATAAGCCGCCGATGGACTGGTCCCCTTCTACGTTGTCGCCGGAAAAGGAAACTTCATTGAGCAGGTTTGCCTTGAAGGCATGGGTCCAGTCGGCTTGGAAGGTTTTAGTCGTGTAACTGTTGGTGGTGTTGAAGGCGGGCCGCGTGGCGATATTTTCTCCGGAGTTCTGCGAATGGGCGTAGTTGCCGTACAGCCGATCGCGGGAGCCGAGGATCTGGTCGCCGCGGAACAGATACTGCTGGCCGTTGCGGAAAGGCGAAACGTTGAAGGTGCCCTGCACCAGGACCGGCAGGTCGCAGGGGATTCCGGTCGAGCTGGTCGGCCCGCAGTCGGTCGGGAACAAGTCCTGCGCGGTGGACTGCACGTTCGTCGTGACCGGACCCTGAATGGGGTACTTCTGTAGCAGCTGCGTTTCCTGCGTGTTCGGGAACTTCTGCTCGGCAAAAGCCAGGAACTGCGGCGACTCATACGTTTGCACGCTGCCGCCGGAGGTTTTCGACGCCAGCTGGTCAATAGACGCAAAGAAAAAAGTGTGGTTCTTCCATACAGGGC
>CAXTSG010000099.1:0-592 GCA_964246825.1 uncultured Acidobacteriaceae bacterium
GGCCGACCCTGCGTACCGTGCCGGGGAGCGCACCGTCTACTTCTACCTGATGGGCCACGCGATCAAGTCCGCAAAGCTGCGGCCCGGGACGCTGCTTACCGCGCTCGCCATGGAGCATGCCGCCGATGAAGGCTTCACGACGGTTGATATGCTGCGCGGCAGCGAAAGCTACAAAAAGTTCTGGCACACAACGCGGATGCCCACCCATGCTGTTTCCCTGCGGCGCTCTTAGCCTCGCGTGCCGGGCCGGTTCTTCGGTGATGACTCAGATTGCCTGAAGCCGGGCTTCTTCCACGGCATCACCGAAGTACCGGCAGCCGAAGATTTTTCTCGCACTTTCGCCTTTTCGTCATGCCCTATTCATAGTGCAACTTGAACATGGCGGCAGGCGGAGGCAGACCCCATGAGTCAGCTCAGGCGAATCTCGTACCTTTGGAGGGACGAGGAAGCAGCGGACAGCTACGTGACCGGTGTTTCCCTGCACAGCCACACCAATCAATCGAGGGAAACGCTCGACTTTCTCGCGGCGCTCGGGCAGCGTATCGGCTGGGTGCAGCGCGTGATGGGGCGCGTGGAGCGCCGCGCCGAGAAC
>CAXTSG010000099.1:602-2834 GCA_964246825.1 uncultured Acidobacteriaceae bacterium
GAACAACCACAAGTTTCAGGTAAATTATGCGGAAAGCTACTGGACTCCTCCGCTGACGCCGAAGCTGGCCTTTGATTTGGAGCGCGGGCAGATTGAGCGGCTGGGCCTTCGCGCGCTTGTCTCGCTTACCGACCATGACAACATCCATGCCCCCATGCTGCTGCGCACCGTGCCCTCGGCGCGGCACATCCCGGTTTCCGTCGAGTGGAGCGTGCCCTACGGCGGCGACCAGAGCTTCCATCTCGGCATCCATAACCTGCCCAGCGAAGCCGGTCCCGCATGGATGCGTACCTTCTCCGCGTTTACTGCCGAGGCAGCCTCGCTGCCGGACCCGGATGCCCGGCTCACGGAAATCCTGGCCGCGCTCCATGCGCTGCCCAACGTGCTTGTTGTCTTCAACCATCCCATGTGGGACCTGTACCTGGTGGGCGCCTCGCGCCATGCGGAGCTGCTGCGCCGCTTTCTGGCGGAAAACGGCCGGTACCTCCACGCGCTGGAGCTGAACGGCCTGCGGACCTGGAAGGAAAACCGCGCCGTGCGCGCCCTGGCCCGCGAGTGCGGCAAGCTGCTTATCTCGGGCGGCGACCGCCACGGCCTGGAACCGAATGCGAACCTCAACCTGACGAATGCCTCGACGTTTACCGCGTTTGTGCATGAAGTCCGCTACGAGGGCCGCAGCCATATCCTCTTTATGCCGCAGTACGCGGAGCCGTTCAAGCATCGGGTGCTGCGCTCCACGCTGGACGTAATCCGCGATTACCCGGAGTTTCCGCAGGGCTCGCGCCTGTGGGACGAGCGCGTCTTCCACCCCGGCCCGGACGGCGCGCCGGTTCCGGTGGCTTCGCTGTGGCCGCTGGGGAAAGCACCCTTGTACATCCGCGGCACCCTGGAAGCGGTGCGGCTGCTCGGCTCTCGTCCTGTATTGTCGGGCCTGCGGCATGCCTGGTCCGAGACGGGCGAACTGCGGCATGCCCTGGGCGAGTAGGGCGCTTACACTAGCCCCATGCTTCCGCGCCCGCTTCGGGTCGCCTTTTTCCCGGATTCCTTCCATGAGGTAAACGGCGTCGCGCACACGGCGCGGCAGTTTACGGAGTGGGCGGCGCGCACGGGCAAGCCGTTCCTGTGCGTGCGGGCAGGCGAGGGCGCGGGTGCCGCGCGGCAGGGAAGCGTCGAGGTGCTGGAGCTGCCGCGCGGCCGGGCATCCTTCGCGCTCGACAAGGACCTGCGCTACGACCCGCTGTTCGCGCGGCACCTGCCCACCATCCTGCGAGCCTTAGAAGCATTTCAGCCCGACCTGGTGCACGTTACCGGTCCCAGCGAGCTCGGGATGCTAGGTGCGGCCCTGGCCCGCCGCCTCCGCGTCCCGCTTGCGGCTTCCTGGCACACCAATGTGCCTGAGTAGGCCGCCCGGCGCTCCGATTGGGCTTTGCGCGCGCTGCCGGCGGCGCGCAGGTCCGGCGCGGCTCGGGCTATCGAGGGGGCCGCGCTCCGGGCGGCAACGCTGTTTTATCGCAGCGCCCGCCTCCTGTTCGCGCCCAACCCGCCCTTGTGCGCACTGCTGCAAGCGGCCACGGGCCGGCCCTGCCTGCCCATGAGCCGCGGCGTGGACGCCGCCCTGTACCGGCCGGAGCGTCGCACCGCGCCCCCGCCTTCTGAGAGCGGCATATGGACGCTGGGCTATGTCGGCCGCCTGTCGGTTGAAAAGAACGTGGCGCTGCTGCCGCGGGTCGCCCGGGAGCTGCGCGCCCGGAGCCTGCGCTTCCGCTTCCTGATCGTGGGGCAGGGCGCGGAGGAAGAAGCCCTGCGCGGCGCGCTGCCGGAAGCTGTCTTTGCCGGTGTTCTGCGGGGAGAAGCTCTTGCCGAGGCTTACAGCAACATGGATGGCTTCCTGTTCCCTTCGCACACCGATACATTCGGCAATGCGGTGCTGGAGGCCATGGCCTCCGGGGTGCCGGTGATCGTCACACCCGACGGCGGCCCGGTGCACATCGTGCGTGCTTCCGCAAACGCGGAGGGATGCGGCGGCACCGTGGCCGCGGACGAGGAGTTTGCGAAAGCGGCGGCTGCTCTGATGACTGCTCCGGAACGGCATCGGGCCATGTGCCTCCGGGCGCGCGCCTACGCCGCCGAAGTTACCTGGGACTCTGTTTTTGAAGGGATGTACGAGGCATACGATCAGTACCTGTACGGCACGCAGCACTGATTTGGGACAGGAAAAGCGGCCCGTAGGGC
>CAXTSG010000099.1:2844-11098 GCA_964246825.1 uncultured Acidobacteriaceae bacterium
CCCTTGCGAGTACATGGACCTGAACCATGCGCGTCTGCCAATTCCGCCACTACGGCACAACCTGCGGCGCCGCCCGAACCGGCAAGCGCAACACTTCCAAGTCTCCCAAAGCATCCGCCGGCTGTCAAATGCGGTGCCGACCGCATCCCATGGAGGGTTTGCTGAGAGCGGCATGGGAGGCAAAACAAAGCCATGAGCGATGCGGAAAGAATCACCGATCCTGCGACTGTTTCGGGAGCAAAGCCGGGGTCCATCCCGGGCGCGCACGCCGCGGAAATCCGGCGCCTGGTCCACGACCTCAGCAATGCTTTGGAAATCGTGGTGCAGACGCACTACCTGCTCAAGCTGGGCAAGCCGGACGAAACCACGCTGCAATGGCTGACCATGATGGACAGCGGCGTGCGGCAGGCAACGCAGATCAGCGTCGATCTGCGCCGCTACGTGGTAGAAAACGCCGCGGGCAAGTAGCTCTTACGAGACCAGCTTCGCGTCCAGCGTGACATGGGTATTGTTCGCAAAGAGCTTGGAAATCGGGCAGCCTTTTTTCGCGCCGTCCGCGGCCTTCTGAAATGCAGCTTCATCGGCACCCGGAACCTTCGCCTCCGTCGTGAGATGGATCGCGGTAATGGCAAAGCCGCCCTCCACCTTGCCGAGCGTCACCTTGGCGCTGGTCTTGAGCGACTCCGGCGTCAGCTTGGCCTCGCCCAGCTGCGCGCTCAGGGCCATCGTGAAGCACCCGGCATGCGCCGCCGCGATCAGCTCCTCCGGGTTGGTGCCGCTGCCGTTCTCAAATCGGGTGGAAAAAGAGTATTGCGTGTCCTTGAGAATGCCGCTTGCCGAGGAAATCGTGCCTTTGCCGTCGGTAAGGCCGCCGTGCCACTCTGCCGTTGCTGTTCTGTCCATGGGGTCTCCTTATTGGGTTGCGCTGTTGGTTTGCCGAAGTGGTTTACTGGACCATGCCAGCCTCGCGCTTCAGGCTCACGGTGCTTTGGAGACCGTCGGCGTCGCCGCCATGCTCCGTTAGGATGCCGGTCATCAGGTAAGCGCCCGGCAGTCCGGGTTTTGCCGCGGGCCCCCGCTCCAGGTGCCCGGTAAAGCTGTAGGCCACGCCGTGAACCTGCCGCGTTGCCCAGGTAATCGCGCTGCCGTCGGCATGGGTCGCGGCAAAGGGAAACACCGCGGGCGAGGCATGGGGGTCGGGATCCATGTGCTCCAGGAGGTAACCCTGGAGCGTTCCATCCTCAAAGTACACCTCAATCTCGTCGAAAGCATGCCCGGTTCGGCCCCAGCGATAGCGGCCCTGGGCCTCGGGCGGCAGGTCGGTGCGGCCCGTGGCCGCTGTCGCGGGTGCCGCGGCCTCGGCGGACTGAGGCGAGCGCTTGTGCAGCGCCGGGTCCTGCGCCGCGGCCAGGCCCGCGCAGGCAAGGCACCCGGCAAGCAGATACCGGCGCACCTTACCGGCCCCCTTGCCGACGCGCCTGCTCAAACTCGTCGCCGCTCTTCCACTCCGTGCTGACTCCGGCGCTGGCCTGCCAGCCCAGCATTATGCCGAACTGCGCCATGCGCGCGTCCCCGCGAAAATCCATGTCCTCATGGTACTCATCGCTGGGCTGGTGGTAGTGGTGCGCGGTGTAGTCCTTCATCTGCGCCTCGCCCCAGCTGTCGTCATGGCCTGCAAACAGCGTGCCCTCGCCGATGGAAAACGCCGGCACGCCGACGCGCGCCATCGAGAAATGGTCCGATCGGTAATAGCTGCCGGCCATCGGGAACTGATCCGGCTGGATCGTCAGCCCGAAAGCCTTCGCGGTCTTCTCGACGGCCGGGTAGAACTGCGTCCGCTCGGAGCCGCTGACCTCGGCGCTGCGGGGCAGACCGACCGGCAGCAGCTCGTCGTAGTTCAGGTCCAGCGCAACATCGCGCGGCGGTACCGGCAGGTGCCGGCCCAGATACGAGGAGCCGAGCAGGCCCTGCTCCTCCGCCGTCACCGAGGCAAAGTAAACAGTATGCGGCGGCGGTGCCGCTCCCTGCGCGTAGGCCCGGCCCAGCTCCAGCAGGATGCCGCAGCCTGTGCCGTTGTCGGCCGCGCCGTTGTAGATGCCGTCGCCCTTTGCATTAGGGTCAATACCGAGGTGGTCGTAGTGCGCGGTGTAGAACACGGCATCCCGCTCGCTCGTATCCGCGCCCGTGACCTTGCCGATCACGTTTGCCGAGCTGTACGGACGCACCGTGCTGCTGATGTGCGCCTGGAGGCGCACCGGCAGCTCCACCGCATGGAAACCCGGCTTGCCCGCCGCGTCAACCTCTTTATCCAGGTCCAGCCCCGCGGTCTGCATGAGCCTGCGCGCGGTCTCAAGCTGCAGCCAGGCGGCGGCCTGGAGCGTCGCCAGCGGGTCGCCCTTGAGGTAGCTCTTCTCGACCGCCTGCGAGTTCTGCACAACCGCCCACGGATAGCTCGCGAGGTCCGTCCGATGGATAATCAGCACACCGGCCGCGCCCAAACGCGCCGCCTGCTCGTACTTGTAGGTCCATCGGCCGTAGTAGGTCATGGCTTTGCCCTTAAAGAACTTCTCATCGTCCGAGGGCGGCTCGTTCACGATCACGAGCAGGACTTTGCCCTTCACATCGACGCCCTTGTAGTCGTTCCAGCCGTACTCGGGCGCATCGATGCCGTAGCCGACAAAAACAATCGGCGCGTCGATCTCCGCGCTTGCCTCGCCGCGTTCGTCCTTGACCACGTAATCCGTGTTGTACGCGAGCGGCACCGGCGCGCCGGTTTTCGGCGCCAGCGTAAACCGGGTCGCGGCCTCATCGGTATGGACGGCGTATAAATCGACCTTCTGGAAGAAAGTGCCGTTGTCGCCTGCCGGCTTCAGGCCGTTCAGCGCGAACTGCGTGGCGAGATACTCCGCCGCCAGCTCCGCGCCGCGCTTGCCCGGGCCGCGCCCTTCCAGCAGGTCGCTTGACAAAAACTTGACGTGCGCGCGAATCTTTTCCGGGTCGATCAGCGAGGCGGTCTGCTGCGCCGCGGGCGCAACGCCCGGCACCGCGGGTACCGGCGGCAGCGCGGGCTGCTGCGCGGGGAGGCTGAGGGCCGACAGGAGCATGGCCGAGGCGAGGAAAGCGAGCGGAAAGGAGGGCATGCGGGTGTCCTTGGAGGGGGCTTGCATGCGCGCTGCGACGCGCCGCATGCTCCCGAGAGTAACAAGATTATCCGCGCGGATGTGTTCTGAAGTCGGCCGCCTTCTTGTGAATCGCTGGACCCAAGACGCGCGGTAAGGCACACTGACGGTTGCGCCGCAGATCTATTCGTTCTGCGAAGCATGCTTCAAGGGAGCCCTGCATGCACCTTTTCCTGACCCATGTGTCCGATCTTGCCCTGCTGCGGTCGGAACCGCTGCTGCGCTTTCCCGGCAGCGTGCTCCCTTTCTGGTTCCTGCTGCTGGCCTTGTTTGCGCCGCGCGTGGCCCTGTTTCTTGCCTGGCTTGAGGCATTTCGGTTTCCTATCCCGTTTCCGGTCGATGCGGTCTTCTGGCTCCTGCTGCCGCGCGTGCTGGTGCTGATGATGATTTATGCGCGGCAGGGTTTGGACGCCTGGTTTCTGGTCCACCTGCTGGTGGGGCTGCTGGTTTACGCGGGTGGGTCGCACCAGGTCATCACGCGAAGATAGCTACGCGGGCCACAGCGCAAGCCTGCGCAGCACCTTGCGGGTGAGCCCGGTCAGCGGGAGCTCGGGCAGCCGCGCCACCGGCATCCATTGCAGCTGATCCCCCTCCCGAACCGGCTCGGCGGCCTCTGCCTCGCCGAGGCGCACGATGCGCACCCGGTAGTTGGTCACCGTGATGCTGTGTCGCAGCAGCAGGGCTTCCCGCCCGGCTGCTGCTGTTGGGCACTCCGGCAGCTCCCACATGCCTGCCATCAGGGATGCGTCGCCGGCGCGCTGCCGCAGCAGCACCTCGCCGGGGCGCTCGAAGAGGGCATAGCTGATCTCGCGCACCTGCTGCGCCTTGCGCGGCGCCGTGGGGTGCTCGCCGCGGGTACGGCACCAGCGCTGCACCGGGCAGCTGAGGCATAGGGGTGCTTTCGGCAGGCACACGGTCGCGCCCAGCTCCATCATGGCCTGGTTCGAATCGCCGGGGCGCTCGGGGTTCACCAGGTTTTTTGCTCCTTCGCGGATTCTGCGAGCGAGCCTGACAACGAGCGCGCCGCTTCGCGCGTCCTTGCCCAACCCGAGCAGCCGCATCACAACCCGTTCTACATTGCCGTCCACCACGGCTACCGGCTCGCCGAAGGCAATGCTCGCAATCGCGGCCGAGGTGTACTCGCCGATGCCAGGCAGCGTCCGCAGCTCCGCCGCCGTTTGCGGCATGCGGCCGCCGTGCTCCGTAACCACCGCCTGCGCCGCCCGATGAAGCATGCGCGCCCGCCGGTAGTAGCCCAGGCCGCTCCACAGCGTCAGCACTTCAGCCTCCGTGGCTGCGGCCAGCGCCTCGACAGAAGGAAAGCGCTCCATCCAAAGCCGGTAATGCTCCAAAACCGCCGCCACCCGCGTCTGCTGCAGCATGACCTCCGACACCCAGATGGCATAGGGGTCGCGCGTGCGCCGCCACGGCAGGTCGCGCTTGTGCCGATCAAACCACGCGAGGAGCGCCCGACCTGCTTGCTCATGCATAGCATGATTGTAGGCATCTTAGCTTTGGAAAGCTTACAACGTCCGAGCTAAAGCTTCATTTCCTTACATAGGAGAATCTCGATGTACACCACCAAGTTGATGGAGGTGGACGGCTCCACCATGATGACGGTTCCTCCTGCCCTGCTTGAACTGCTGAACCGCAAGAATGGCGCAACGGTCAGCCTTGTGCGAAACGGCGACCAAGTCACTATCACATCCTGTACACCCCGCTACACGGCGGAGGAACTGCTGCAAGAATGTGACCCAACCCAGCCGTTCACGGAGGAGGATCGTGAGTGGCTGAACTCACCTCTTGTCGGTAGGGAGCTCATCTGAAGCAAGGGGCTGAAGTTGTCTCTCGGCTTGCGACGCTTCTCAGTGAGGGATGCGGTCATCCAGGTACGGCAGGGACGAATCAGCCCCATATCTCAGGGGCGAGACATGGGTACCCTGGCATTCACTGTTATTTATAGACTTCGCGCCGGTGGGCAATACGTGTGATGGTGACCGTTTGTGCAGTGTCGTCAATCTCGTACACAGCGCGATAAACACCGAAGCGGATTCGCCACTCGTTCTCGCCGCCCTTGAGCTTCTTGCATCCTGGAGGACGAGGCGTCTCGGCTAAGGCTTCCAGACGCGGCAGGATGCGTGCAATCACTTTGTTCGGGAGGGCCTGCAACTCTCTCTCTGCGCTCGCAACCAGAGAAATCTGATAACTCATGGAGCGAGCTTACCGCCTTCGATAAGAGCTTCTTTTACCGTTTTTAGCGGAATCCGCTTCTCCTGGCGGCGCGATCGGGAGACAAGAACGTCTTCAATCTCCTCCCAGAGCTCGCGGTGCTTTTTCAGATCGAGCTGAACGGCCACCTTGCGGCCCTTCTCATCAGTAACGAACTGGATTCCGTTCATGGAACTATTCTACGTCGGGGAATGCCATGCGGGCTCAATAACAAAGGCCACCCGCAAGGGTGGCCTTTGCTGTTGCAGAACCAAGCGGCCTTAGTCCCCAGCCACGGTTTCCTCTTCCCGCACGACCGCGGGAGCAGGCTTCGGCGCGGGCGCGATCGAGCCGATCGACACCAACCCAGGCTCCGCAGGCTTTTCCCCGAGAATGTTCTCGCGGTACAGCTTTGCCATCCGCGCATTCTCGGCGTCCTGCTTCAGCTTCGCATCCCGCGCGCGAATCTTCTCCTCGCGCGAGTTCTTGGCGATGCCCGACTTCTCGAACGTGTCGTTCGCGGCCGAATCGACGTGCTCCTGGTTGAGTGCCAGCGTGTGCTGCGCGCCGCCCATGCCCACTTTCTTGCCGCCCGCGAAGATTTCGTGCCGCCCATGCTCCTCGTACCACTTCGTCAGGGTTGAGGTCATGTGCATCTTCTCGATGATGTTGCGCCAGCCCACGCCCGTGTTGTAGGCGCAGAAGGAGATTTCGCCCTCCTGCGTCGCATACGGGATGATGCACTGCTCCGTGCGGCGGAAGTCGTAGTTGAACAGGTCCTGGAACCACATGCCGGCGATAAACAGGAAGTTCCAGCGGTCGTTGCGGCGCTGCTCGATATCAGCCATGGTGCGGTCAGCCGTTACCTTGCCGTACTTGCGGCCGGTCGCGCCGAAGCACTTGTCGAACTTCGCCAGCAGATCAAGGATCTTGAAGTGCGTCGGCGACTTCGTCGGATCGTAGTTCCGCAGCAAGGCAAGCGTCACGCCCACGATCGAAAGGAACTTGCCGCGCGCCGCGTCATTGATCTTCGCAACATCCTTGGCAAGCCGATCGGCGTTTAGGAACGCGGTCACCGGAACAGCTTCCTTGGTTTCCTTGTCGATCATCAAAGCCATGCCGATGCCGCAGTTCGGGTGGCAGCCGCAGGAGAGCTGGCCCCAATCGTGGTTCGGCCCGTGGACCAGGTCGGCCCAGTCGGAAAAGGTCGACATAAACGAGATCGGGAACCAGTCGCGCGTCGGCTCGCCGAGCCCGGTCTGGTTCTTCACGTCGTGCGCTAGATGCGACAGCGTGTAACGCTGCGCCATGCGACGCTCGTCCGAAACATCTTCGTCTCGGCCGGTAAACGAAACCGGTTGAAACGAGAGAAAGTTGATCTTCTTTGGGTTCTCGAGCGCAAACTCGATGATGCGCCCCACCTGCTCGTTGTTGATCCCATTGATGATGCAGGTCACCGGAACAATATCCACGCCGGCTTCGTGCAGGTTGTGAATCGCCTGCAGCTTCACATCGAATGCATTGCCCACCTTCCGGTGCGAGTTCGCCGCATTCCCAATGCCGTCGAACTGGAGATACGCATAGCGCAACCCAGCCTCAGCCGCGGCCTTGCAGAACTCCTTCGACTTGGCAAACTCAATCCCGTTCGTCGCTGCCTGCACCGACGTATAACCCACCTTGCGCGCATAGGAGACCGCGTCCAGAAAGTACGGGCTCAGCGTCGGCTCCCCGCCTGAAAACTGCACCGACATCTGCCGCCGAGGCTTGATGGTCACGGCGTTGTCGAGCATGGTCTTGATCTCGTCCCACGTCAGCTCATGAACGAAACCCACCTGGTTCGCGTCCATGAAGCAGGGGTCGCACATCATGTTGCATCGATTCGTCAGGTCGATCGTCAGCACGCTTCCACGTCCGTGCGTCACTGTCGAAGTCCCATGGTTGTGCAGCTTGTCGTCGTTGTGGGCGCGAATATCCCGCCCCGGAAACACCTCTTCCAGGTGCTTGAAGAAAGCCGTGTCGATCGACATCACATCTTCAAAATGACCATGAATCGGGCAATCCTTCACCATCAGGATCTGCCCGTCGCGCTCGATAATCTGCGCCTTGATCTCGCCAACCTTCTCATTCAACAAAATCTCGTGCGGCAGCTTGCCGTCGATGATCTGCTGGCGAATCGCGGGGACGCACTTGGGACAAAGTGAATCGGTCGTACGCGGCCAGCCAAGCGGAGGCTTCTCCTTCTGGTAGCTCTTGAGCAGCGGCTTGTCGCTCCACTTCGGCGTAAAGCTCGCGTTCGGGCTGATGTTGTTGATCCGGCTGAACACAGACCAACCCATCTTTGCGGCCTGAACAATGCCCCGTTCCACGTACTTTGCTGGCTTCTTTGCCATGGTTTCGGTTCTCCTGAACTTCAGTTCTCTTCTAACGATGCGTCTACAAGGTATTTCGATTGCCGCAACCTGGTTCGCGACCACAATTTCTTCGCGTAACGGCGTTGATTCGAGTGGTTCCGTTCGCCACACAAGCATAGGACGCGCGTCATCGCCTTCCAATCCGGACGCAGTGAACGGTATCTATCCGCATCGAATGGCAACTATCGCCCTGTGAATGAACCGGCTTGTCGCGTGAGATCACCCGAATTCAATCCCACAAAGGAGGTATGTCCGCCCACCCTAGCGGACTCCACCCATCCACCGCTGGAGATGCAGCAGGGTCCATGCGGCCAACACCATTGGGATCACCATCAGCATCGCCAGCACGAGGCACGCACCCGCCAGGAACAGCCGGCTTGAAGCGCTCTTCTTTTGCGGAAGCTCCAGCGACTCCGCCAGCAGCTTGTAGTTGCGCCGGTTCGCCCGCCAGCCGAT
>CAXTSG010000100.1:0-10975 GCA_964246825.1 uncultured Acidobacteriaceae bacterium
CGCTCTCCAATCAGCATAAAGGGTTTTGCACCGCAAGTTGCGTCACTGGCCTCCCGGCACGAGCAGTTTCTGCTCGTGCCGCCTTTTTTTGTAGGGACATTTGGCGTAAAATCAAGCTTCCCGGTGCTTCACCGGGAAAGCACACCATGGGGGCGTCACGGTTTCGACGGGATTGTTTCGAACAAAGAGGCATGCCGGGGTGTAGGCACCCGTAATCGCCTGCAAAAACAGAATTGCCAACACTGAATTCGCACTCGCAGCTTAATTAGTTAAGTTGCCGTCTGCCCGAGCTTCGCCTGTGGGCCCGGAGCGGACGTCATACAGCAGGCTGGCTTTCTTCGCTCGGTCCGTGCGGAGAAAGCGAGATCATCGGACTAGCGTTTGACTCACCTTGTCCGTTCTGAGGGTCAAAAGCGAAGTCTTTGGAACGCGACTGAGCATGGAGCCTCTCTTTGTTTTACGCACTTTCGGACGCGGGTTCGACTCCCGCCGCCTCCACCATCTTCTCCCCACCTATCGGTATTGAGCCATCAGCAGATTGGCCGCATAAATCATCAGCGAGCCCAGCAGTACCGGGGGCAGCATGGAAAAGCGCAGCTCCCCGCGCCGCCGAATCTCCGGCAGGAACTCGCCGGTCGCCATTTGCAGAAAAAATCCGGCAGCCAGCGTGAGCAGCAGCACGGAGCCCCGTGTTGAAATGATCCACCAGGAAGTCAGCATGCCTCCCAGCAGGGGCGCGACGGCATCCGCGAGCAGAAACGCAGCGTCCGCGGCTGTAGGCGCGCGGCCGCCCGTGGTAAGCAGCACGGTATTCATACCATCGCCCAGGTCGTGCGCCGCGATTCCCAGGGCAACGGCATAGCCTGCCGGGTGCGAGGTCGCATACGCCGCGCCGATCGCCATGCCGTCGCGAAAGCTGTGAAAGATCAGCATGGCGGCGCCGGTGCGTCCAAATATCATGCGGCCGGCCAGGGATTCATGACGGCGCACAAGCTTCGCAATGGCTGCATCCACAACAAGGAAAAACAGAAAGCAGGCCAGTGTCATGGCCGGCACGTCCATGGCGGTCATACCGCTTTGCCGGCCCAATTCCACGGCTTCCGGCAGAAGATCGAGAAAAGCCGCGCCCAGCAGCAGACCCGCGCCCACAGCCATCAGCAGCGAGATGTGCTTTCGCAGCTTTACAGCAAGGCAGCCGCCGATCAGCGTGGAAATGACCGGAACGGTAAAAAGCAGCACTGGCATGGCTTACTGATAATACACTCGCGGTAGCACATGGAGTACCGTTCCGCTAAACACAGGCCGGGCAGGAGCCGTAAAAGAACACCTCGTGCCGTGTGGAGTGGAAGCCGCTCGGCAGCTGCCCGGGCATCTCCACCGAGCAGCCGTCCAGCTCAAACACCTTGCCGCAGCCGTCGCACTGGAAATGGTGATGGTGCTCCTTGCCGGCCAGCTCGTAGCGGCTCGCCTCGCCCGGCACTTCCACCCGCACCAGCGCGGCATCCTCTACCAGCGTGTTGATGTTGCGGTAAACCGTGGCAATACTAAGGCGCTTGACCCTTTTGCCGGCAAGCGCGAGCACTTCATCCGGAGACAACGGCCGGTTGTTCTGCTCAAAGGCTTCGCGGATGGCTTCCTTCTGCTGTGTATTGCGCTCCATGGTCTCAGCCGTAGTGTACTCGCCTGCCGGGGCTTGCTTCCTGCCCCGGCAGCCAAGGCATCAAGCAGTTTAGAAGTGGAAGCCCAGCTCCGCCGTCAAACCGCGCGGCGTCACATAGTGGGTACCGCTGAAGGTGGATAGAAAGTTGTACAGCGCCACCTTGTTGGCCAGGTTGACTCCGGTCAGGCGCAGGCTCCAGCGGTAGTTGTCGCTGTGCCGGAGCAGGTCATCCTCGCCGATGGAAGCGTCGAACAGGTTGCGCTGCGCGATGCGCGGCGGGTTGCGGTCGTCATCCTCGGTGTTGGGCTTAGGGATGCTGGCCAGGCTGGAGGTAAGCTGCGAAGCCGGACACGGAGTCGGCAGCGCCTGCGTGGGCGTCGCGCGGACTCCATCGCAGGCTAGCCCTTCCTCAAATTCCTGATCGGCGGTAAAGCCGCTTAGGTCCACCGCCGGCTGGCCGTTCAGCAGCGTTGAGACTCCCGTGCACACGCTGTTCGGGTCGGTTGCATTGTAGCAGGGCGTCGAAGCGGCGGTGAGGCCGCTGTCATAGCGCCAGTTGAAGCCGATCCAGGGACCGTGGCTGCCGGGTACCTGGTATTGGATGTGCGTGGTCTGGTTGAACTTCTCATCATGATCGATGCGGAACGGATAGTTCACTGAAACCGCGCCGGTGGACTCGCTTGCCGCCTGCGTCGCGCCCGCGCCCGCGACCTGCGGCGGGAAAAAGCGCGCCGCGACCGAAGACATCGTTACGAAACCGGAAAACCCGCGCGTCTGCGGCACATCGGCCCGCAGGAGTTGTGCCAGTCGATGGGGTAAGTAATCGGCGTGTTGCCGAACACGCTGAAGTCAAAAGCATTGCGGGTGTACTTCCATAGGTAGTCGCCGCTGATCACCAGCTTGCGCCCGAATGCCTGCTGCAGCCCGGCGTGGAAGTCGTTGCGGAAGCCCGGCTGCAGCGTGCCGGTAACACCGGAGGTGCACAGCAGCAGCGGTGCCAGCACCGGGTTGCTGCAGCCTTCGCTTGAAAGCACCAGATTCTCGTTGAATGGCGTTTCCAGGGTGCGGGCGTACGAAGCGCGCAGCACGGTATTGGTTTTGGCGATCGTGTAAGCAATGCCGACGCGCGGTTCCGGCTGCTTGGTCGTGGTCAGGCCGTTGTAAAAGTCGCCTCGCATGCCCAGGTTCAGGTTCCAGTTCCCTGCCTTGATGATGTCCTCAAGATAAAGCGCGAGTTCTTTCACGTCGGTGTGGCCGAAGTAGGTATAAAGCGAGCCCGCGCGGGTCAGGTCATACGGCAGCAGAAACGGATTGAACGCCGTGCTGCCGAGCGAGCCGTCGTTCGCGACTAAACCCGCGGCGGCGCACTGCCCGGGGTCGCTGAAGCCGGGCTGCGGCGCGCCGGCGGCATCCGTGCAGGGCGAGTTGAACGCGGCATTGATCACCCCGAACTGGTCGTGCTCGCGCAGAAAGGTATGCTCATACACCGCGCCCGCCTTGATGGTGTTGACGCCCTTTTGCACCGTCACATCCGAGTGGACGCCCGCGTTCAGCAGCGAACGGGTCTGCGTGATCGACTGGCTCTGGATCGGCCCGAGATCGGCTAGGGGATTGTTGCTGGGGTAGTAGTTGTACTGGTCCTTGCGAAAGTACGGCCCGAAGTTGAACACAGCCGTATCGCCCAGCACCCGTGTGTAGGTCGGAGCCAAATTGATCGTCTCGATTTTAGAGTTCTGGTCGGTATTGCCGACCGTGCCGAACACCGGCACGGCGCTTGTGCCCCCGCTAATGACGTTCTGCACATCGAGGTTGTCGAAGGTATTGGGCGTTTGGAACCAGGAGCGTGTGTAGTTCAGGTCCACATGGACGGCATCCTTGGAGGTAAGCTGTCCGTCCACGCGGTCGAAGACGTTCTCCTCGTTCCCATAGGAGTGGAAGATGGTGAACTCCGGCGGATCGAGAAAGCGCCCGGTGTTGAGTCCGTCCAGCTCAAAGAAGTTGCCGTACTTGGGGCCGCCATTCCCTACGTCAATGGAGCCGGTGACCGAACCGAAGCTGCCGTAAGAGGTTGTAAAGTCGCCCGTCGGCTTGGTCAAGCCCTCGCCCGAGCGCGTCGTCACGTTAATAACGAGGCTGGTTTTGTCGCCGTACTCAGCCGGGGGCGCGCCCGAGATGACCTCCAGCGACTGTACGTAGTTGGAAGGAATCTGGTTCGAAAAAACCTTGCTCTGCTGGTCCGTGATCGGCTGGCCGTCGAGCGAAAAAGAATTCGAAGCATGGTCGCCCAGGCCGTGGAACAGGCCGTTCGAGTCGGCGGCCACGCCGGGCGAGGCCAGCGTCACGAGCGAGCTCAACGAGGAAGACTGGCTTTCCAGCGGAAGCTTCTGAAAAAGTCCCCGGTCCACATTGGTCACAAACGTCGGGCCCTGGTCGATCAGGTCCTCACCGCCCTCGACCGTAACGTTGGTCGCGCCGCCCTCAACCCCAAGAGCGATCTTAAAGTTGACCGGCACGGTTGAAAAAACGCCCGCATCCTGCGCGACCGAGCCGAACCCCGGTGCGGTCGCGACCACATGGTACGAGTTGAACTGCATGTTGCCGAAGGAAAAACGACCGGCGGCATCGCTCACGGTTTTGCGGGAGTAGCCGCTGACCGGATTGCCGGCCGTAACGGTAGCTCCGGCCACAACCGCGCCCGTGGGATCGACCACCGTACCGGCGATAGACCCTGTGTTTGTTTGCGCGAAGCTGGAAGCGGAAAGGACGAGGGAAGCGAGCGCGCAAAGCGACGCTCGGGTGCGTAGGACTGGCATGCTGGCTCCATGGAAGTAGTCAATTGGAAGGGCTGCGCCTCCGGACAGAGGAAAGCGGCAGCGCGGGATGACTATCTAGAAGGGGCTCGGCGGCGGCCGGATAAACGCAGTCACAAGAACAGCGCGGGAACCCGCTGAAACCCGGCCGATTGGTACACTGCCGCACTCCAGCCACAACAGCGGGCAAAGCGCGGGAAGGCCAGGATGGGCGGCAAGGTGAGCGGCGGAGCAGATCTGGCAGTGGCTGGAAGCTGCCGGTTCATGAGCATGGCTGTGCGCCAGCGCAACCGTGAGAAATACAACGAGCACCGCGCATAAAAGTCCCGCCAGGATGCGTACCGGTAGGCTCTTCCCGCATGCGTGTGCCTGTTGCTTCACCTGTTCAGCATACCGTAATTGCTGAAAACCGCGAATGGATTCTCATTAACCGTGTCGCCGATCAAAGTATTGCCGATGCCGACAGAGGATGCCGCCGGAACAAACAGCACGGCGGCAAGGGCGCATCCTAACTGGTATTCCTATGGCAAGCAACGGCACTATTCCTCTTCGTCCTTTCGGCAAAACCGGCGTCAGGATTTCCGCGATGGGCCTCGGCGGCCACCACCTCGGCGCGGCGCAGGACCAGGCGACTGCAGTCGAAATGGTCCATCGCGCGCTGGACGGCGGCATCACCTTTTACGATTGCTGCTGGGAGTACAACCGCGGCAAAAGCGAGGACTGGCTCGGCAAGGGGCTCAAGGGACAGCGCGACAAGGCTTTTCTGATGACCAAGGTTTGCAGCCACGGCCGCGATGCCTCGCTCGCCACGCAGATGCTGGAGCAAAGCCTGCGCCGCCTCCAAACCGATCACCTGGACCTGTGGCAGATACACGGGGTCAGCTTTCAGAACGACCCGGACCTGTTTATCCGTCCCGGCGGCGCGGCTGAAGCGCTCACCCGCGCGAAAAAAGCCGGCAAGGTGCGCTTTGTCGGTTTCACCGGCCACAAGGACCCGGATATTCACCTGGCCATGCTGAACACCGGTTTTCCCTTCGACGCCGTGCAGATGCCGCTCAACCCGTTTGACGCGAATTTTCAAAGCTTCGAGAAGAAGGTTCTGCCGGTGCTTGTTGAGCGCGGCATCGCCCCGCTCGGCATGAAGCCGATCGGCGGCCATGGCGAGCCGGTGCAGAAAGGCATTTTTACGGCAAGCGAGCTGCTGCACTACGCCATGAGCCTGCCGGTCGCGACCACGATCACGGGGGCGGTGGAAATGCCGATCCTGGAGCAGAATCTCGGCATCGCGCAGAACTTCCAGCCGCTCTCCAAGGATGCCATGCAGGCGCTGCGCGACCGGGCGAAGCCCTATGCAGGCGACGGCCATTTCGAGCTGTACAAGACCTCTATCAAGTTCGACAACCCCGAAGCCCGCATCGCCCACGACTTTCCCTTCGACCTGGGCCAGGCGGAAGCCAAGATGATGATTTACGAGACGCAGAACACGGGCAGGCCCTACCCGCAGGTCACGGACTCGCCCGGCACCTAGCGCAGGCCCTGTGGCAATGCCTCAACGCTGTAGAAACCCGAGAAGGATGCATGTCGAAGAACCCTGACGAACAAGCAGCATCGCAAACCGAAGTTTCACGCCGTCGCTTTCTCCAGGGTGCCGCGGTCGCCGGCGTCGGCACGGTTGTGCCGGCCGCGGCAGCCGCCCAGGCCACGTATTCCTATGCCACCGGCAAGGGCTCGCAGCTAAGCCAGCCGAACCCAGTCGTGCCCAACTTCCAGGGGCAGTACGACGGCCTGCTGCCGGGCTCGGGCGGCCCGGGCTTTACTGTTCCCAAGCGCGCCATGGGCTCAACCGGCCTCCAGGTCTCCATTCTCGGCATGGGCGGCTTCCATCTGGGCACCGCCTCCGGGCAGATGGAGGTCAACAATATGGTCGCGAAAGCCGTCGACCACGGCATCAACTTCTTCGACAATGCCTGGGAGTACCACGGCGGCATGAGCGAGGAGCGGGTCGGCACGGCGCTCAAGGGCAAGCGCGAAAACGTCATCGTGATGACCAAGGTCTGCACGCACGGCCGCAAGAAAGATGTTGCCATGAAAATGCTCGAAAACTCTCTGACGCGCCTGCAAACCGACCATCTCGACGTGTGGCAGGTCCACGAAGTGGTGTACTACAACGACCCGGAAAAGTGCTATGACATCGATGGGGTACTGGAAGCGCTCACCGCCGCCAAGCAGCAGGGCAAGGTTCGCTTTATCGGCTTTACCGGACACAAAAATCCCTCCATCCACCTGGACATGATCAATCGCGGCTACAAGTTCGATACCGTGCAGATGCCCATCAACCCGTTCGACCCGAGCTACCGCTCCTTTGAGCAGGAAGTGCTGCCGGTCGCCGTGCAGAAAGGCATGGCCATCTTCGGAATGAAGAGCATGGGCGGCTCGGGCGAGCCGATCGTCCACGGCGCGCTGACGCCGACCGAAGCACTTTCCTACGCCATGAGCGTGCCGGGTGTATCCGTCACGGTGTCCGGCATGGATTCCATGGCGGTTCTCGACCAAAACCTAGACATCCTGCGCAACTTCAAGCCGCTGAGCGAGGGGCAGATGGCGTCCCTGCGCGACCACGGCAGACAGTTCAACGACGGCCGCTACGAGCTCTACAAAGGTACGGTAAAGTACGAGGGCGACCTGGGCCGCGAACAGCACAATTATCCCAGCACGTCAGAATTGCCGGCGTAATACAAACGCTCATGAAGCCTTGGTTCTCAGGGCTTCATGAGGGCGGCGCTTGCGGCTTCCCGCTGCCGCGAATGCACCGCACACTCCCTCATGGTAGTGATCTCACTCGCTCGACGTAGGCCGGGGCGTGCCGGCGGCAGCGCTCTTGCCGGAAAAGCAACTGCATCGTGCATCGGCGCGGTGCAACGTCCAAATCAATTTACCCCATCACCTTCGACATCACTCGTTTCGGGAGGTGGTTTCGATGCATGGCAGATGCGTCCGCTGGGTAAGTACGGCGCTGCAAAAGGTCAGCTTCATTCTAGCCACGCTGTTTGCTGCGCCGCTTTGGATGGAAAGCGTCCTCCATGCCCAGGACCCTAAGCCGCCGAAGAGCGGAACCGATGCCAGCGTCGCCAACGATCCTTCCTCGCCTTTAACTCAGATTCAGCTCCAGGACTGGTATCACCCCACGTATGACGGTGTACGCGGGGAGGGCAACGAAGTCCTGATTCGCCCTATCGTGCCGTTGCCTCAAAAGGGTCATCTTCCTTCATCGTTGATCCGTACGGAGATCCCTGTGATGAGCGATCCTAACGGCCGTACCGGCCTTGGCGATATTCAATTGATCGACTGGTACTTTCCCGGGCAGGGTCCGAAGGTAAAAACAAAGATCGGCATAGGACCGGTATTTGTCGCGCCTACAGCAACAAACATCGGCGCGGGCCAGGGGCAGTGGCAAGCCGGACCTTCGACGATTCTGATTTACTCCGGAATCAAGAAACTAATTCTGGGCGCGATCACGGACAATCCGATCAGCATAGGAGGCGAACGCTCAAGGCAAGGGGTCAATGCGCTGACGCTGGAACCGTTGATCATCAAGCCCTTGCCCAACCGCTACTTCGCCCGCTTTGACCCATATTGGGTGTTTGACTGGAAGGAGCATGGGACAGCCACCATTCCCTTAAACCTGGCGCTGGGCCGCCTGGTAAACATCCATGGACAGCTCGTGAATGTCTATATCGAACCGGAGTTCCTGGCCCGGCGTCCTCCGTATCCAGGCTACAATCCTCCCCGTTTCACTCTTCGTCTAGCCTTTCACTTACTATTTCCAAAAGAAGGCTAACTTGAGCAGGCTGATCCGCCATCCTTCGGTATGGAACTTAGTCATCGTCTGACTGGCCGGTCTTGTAAATGGTAAGTGCATCGCTCTACACCCGCTTTGCTGCTTAGGACGATGCTTCCAAGTTGCCGGTCTCCCTGCGCAAGGCGCAGCGGCAGCACTACCGGGCGTGAAGCGCCTCGTGAAGAATCATCTCCAGATATGCCTGATATTGCAGTCCTTTCGCTTCAGCCTGTTGCTTGGCGAGCTCGATGTCGGCGGGATTCAAGGAAATGGGAGTAGAAATCGTTTCTATCCTGCGCTTCTCCGAAGCCAGGCTTACTTTAAGGGTGCCGTTCTTCGCCTGTCTCTCAAACTCTGCAAAAAGTTTGTCTTCCTGCGTAGGCCACCACGCTGCTTCTTCTGCTTCAGTTCTAAAATCCGGCGTGTTTAGCTCAAGAATTTTGTTCTGCTCATCCGCTCGCTCCATAAAAGCCTCCATCTCCTATTTGCTTTCCAGGCGGTTACAATTCGCACAAATCCGACTCGGGGCGTAGAAACGATAAAAAGTATAAGCCCGCTGCCTGTCTGCCCAACCTGCGTGGTCCGAGCTTCACTCCCGTGAGGCCTAGCTTCTATAAACAATGTGTCGCCTAAATAAGCCTCTTCCGCCTCCTCCGGCATAATGCCATGTCGGGCGATATGCTCCGGTTTGCGTCATCCCAGTCGAACTGAATCCCACTAGCCACGCGGACAGTTTATCTACAATTCTAGATGGAAAATACTTATAAGCCTTGAAGTCGATATACCTTTAGGTCCTTTCTACCGGCGACAGTCCACAGGTGATGACCTCTGTAGACAGTTCCGTAATCGGTTCTCATTGAAGAATCAGCTACGAGTGTCCAACCGGTTTGCCGCTTCCCTCCACAATCGTCGTGATCTTATCGACGGGCGGAGCCGCCACCACCTCGCGCAATCCGCTCGGCCAGCGAATCTCCAGCCGATCCATAGCCGTAGCCGCGCCCAGCCCAAAGTGGAGCCGAGGGTCCGAGGTCGAAGCGAAGCTGCCGCCGCTGATCGCATCCCCGCGCTGCCGAAAGCCTTCAGCGGTAAGCCACACAGTCGCTCCCACCCCGTCACGCGGGCTCTTGGGGCCCCCTACCAGCTTCAGCTCAACCCAGTGATTTACGTTTTTGTCCACGTTGCGCAGCAGCGCCGGCGTCCCGTCCATGTTGTTGATCACGGCATCCATGTGCCCATCGTTGAACAGGTCGCCCATGGCCATGCCGCGGCCGGAGCCGAGCTTTGCCAGCGAGCTGCCCTCCACCGCGGGCATCAGCACCAGCTTGCCGCGCTCGTTGTGGAACAGCAGCGGCCGCTGTCGGAAGCTCGTGCCCCAGCTCGCCCGGTCGGCCTGCGGGTAAACATGCCCCTTCGACTCCAGCAGGTCGCGCCAGCCGTCATTGTCGTAGTCCAGAAAGCCCGTGCCCCAGCCTAGAAACGGCACCGTCGGCTCGGCGATGCCCATGCCATAGCTCACATCGGTAAAGTTGGCCTCGCCGTCGTTGCGGTACAGCGGCTTATAGTCATCGGAAAAAGTAGTGTTGTACAGGTCGATGTTGCCCGAGTGGGTCATATCGCCAGAAGCGATCCCCATGGACGCGGTTTCGCGGCCGCTGTCGTTCAGCGCATAGCCCGAGGCGAAGCTCGCGTCCTCAAACGTACCGTCGCCCTTGTTGATGTACAGGTAATTGGGCGTCGAGTCGTCGGCAACCAGCAGGTCCGGCCTCCCGTCGTTGTTCACATCGATAAACAGTGAAGCCAGCCCGTAGTACGTGCCCTTGGTATCGGTCACGCCTGCCTTCACGCTTACGTCGGTAAAGGTGCCGTCGCCGTTGTTATGGAACAGGTGGTCGGGCTCGCCGGTCAGCCCGCGCGGCCCGCACATCACCGGTACCCCGCGAAACTCGCAAAACGAGGAAGCAGCCTGGGCGGTCTGCGCGGCACGGTCCCCAGGATTTACATGCACGTAGCCGGGCACAAACAGGTCCAAACGGCCGTCGCCGTCATAGTCCCCCCAGGTCGCGCCCGTGGACCAGTTGCCCAGCGTCACGCCTGCCTTTTCGGCAACATCGGTAAAGGTGCCGTCGTGGTTGTTGTGGTACAGGCGGTTCTTGCCGTAGTTGGTGACGTAAATGTCGGGCCAGCCGTCGTTGTCATAGTCCGCCACGGCCGCGCCGAAGCCCCAGCGGTCATTTGCAACGCCGGCCTTCGCGGTCACCTCCGTAAAGGTACCATCATGGTTGTTATGGAAGAGCGCCGCGTGCGGCGCCTGCGCCTTGCCCGCCTCGGCCTCGTAGGTAGAGCCGTTTACAAGGTAAATATCGAGCCAGCCGTCGTTATCGTAGTCCAGCAGCGCCACCCCGGAGCCGATTGTTTCCAGAAGGGTATTTTTCTCAGACGAGCCCATGGTGTGGTGCCAGCGCGCGAGGCCGGCCTTTTCGCTTGCATCGGTAAAAACAATCGGGCCTGTCGCCACAAAGCCGCCCGCCGTGATCGGGCGCTGCTGGGCATCCAGGACGGCGGCCTGCGGCGTACCGGTGCTGACACCGCCGCCCGCGCTGCCCTGCGCCCCCGCGGGTGGAAGCGCGGGACCGGCCTGCGCGGCAAGGATGCCGGCCGATACCAACA
>CAXTSG010000101.1:0-6218 GCA_964246825.1 uncultured Acidobacteriaceae bacterium
CGATCGCCCCGCCCAGAAACTCCCCCCGCTCTGAAACCACGTCAAACGTGGTCGCCGTCCCGAAGTCCACCACGATGCACGCCCTCCGATGTTTTTCGTAAGCCGCGACGCAGTTCACAATGCGGTCGGCTCCGGCCTCGGCCGGGTTGTCGATCAGCAGCGGCATGCCCGTCGAGGGCGGGTCCACCACCAGCGGCAGGCAGCGGAAATACTGCTCCGCGACCGCGCGCAGCGTTCCGTCCAGAGGCGGCACCACCGACGAAATGGCTATCCCGGTCACATCCTCCGCCGCCATCCCGCGCATTGCAAACAGGTTCAGGAACAAAACCCCGTACTCATCCACCGTTTGCGAGCGGTGCGTCGTGACCCGCCAGTGCGCCGCGAGCGGCCCGCCGTCGGGAGGGAACAGCCCCAGCACGGTATTTGTATTGCCTACGTCGAGCGTCAGCAGCACAGGGTCCTCGCCTCGCGCACCCCGCCGGAATATACCGTGCGCAGCTCGCCCCCGTCCATGCGCACCCGGAGAAACCCGCGCTCGTCCAGCCCTTCCGTCACGCCCTCGCCGCCTTCTTCGAGCCGCACCCGCTTGCCCTGTACCCAGCTGGAACGCGCCCGGAGCGCCCGGAGCAGCTCCGCGCGCGCCTCCTCGGCGTTCGCGCTCATCAGCGCCTGCGCCCGCTCCCCGAGCCTCGCCAGCAGCCTCGCCAGCAGTTCCGGGCGCCGCGGCCCGGCCCCGGGCAGCTCCAGCCGGAGCGAGCTTGCCCCCAGCTCCGGCGGAAACTCCTCCTGGTGCACGTTGATCCCGATGCCGACAACCGCGAAGCGCACCCGCGTTGCCTCGGCCTGCATTTCCGTGAGCACGCCGCCCAGCTTGCCCTTGGTCCCCAGCAGGTCGTTCGGCCAGCGCAGGTCTGCTTCCAAGCCCGTTGCCGAGGCCATGGCTTCCCCCGCCGCCAGACCCGCGGCCAGCGAAAGCCACAGCGCGTCCGCGGGCAGCAGCGGCGCATCCATCGGCGGCCGCAGCAGCACGCTCACATAAATCCCGCTGCCGGCCGGCGACATCCAGGTATGCGCCCCGCGCCCGCGCCCGCCGGTTTGCGCATTCGCCAGGTACACCGAGCCGTGCGGCGCGCCCGCGGCCCCGGCCCGCATGGCATGGGTGTTGGTCGAGCCGATTTCCTCGAAATACTCCACCCTGCCCTCAAACGGCGTTCCCCGCAGCGCTCGGTCGAGCGCCGGGAGGTCATACGGGTCGGCTGCCGCGGGCGTAACGGCCGCGCTCAATCCCGCTCCCCCACGATGCGCATATTCAGGTCCACCGCCACGGCCGAGTGCGTCAGCGCGCCCACTGAAATGTAGTCCGGTCCGGCCAGCGCATACTCGCGGATCGTCCCGAGCTCCATGCCGCCCGAAGCCTCGATCGGTATCCGCGACCCGCGCCCGCGCACGGCCGCGATCGCTGTGCGCACCTCGTCCGGCGTCATGTTGTCCAGCAGCAGCGACTCCGCCCCATGGTCCAGCGCTTCGGTCAGCTCGGCCGCTGTCCGCACCTCGATGTCGATAACCTGCTCCGGCTTTCGGCCCGCGTGCGCGCTTCGCAGCACCGCGGCAATGCCCCCGCCCAGCGCGATGTGGTTGTTCTTGATAAGGATGCCGTCCGACAGGTCCAGCCTGTGGTTTTCGCCGCCTCCGCAGCGCACCGCATATTTATCAAGAATGCGCAGCCCCGGCACCGTCTTGCGGGTATCGATCACGGTTGTGCCCGTGCCCGCCACCGCGTCCGCGTAGCGCCGCGTCAAGGTCGCGATGCCGCTCATCCGTTGCAGGAGGTTCAGGATCACGCGCTCGGTCGAAAGCAGCGTCCGCGCGCTGGTGCGGATCACCGCCAGGGACTGCCCCCGGCGCACCCGCACCCCGTCGAAGATTTCCGGGTGGCTCACCACGTTGAAGTTCCGTTCCGCGCGCCCTTCCAGCCGCGCGAATACTTCCAGAACGCGGGAAATCACCCCCAGGCCCGCGATCACGCAGTCCTGCTTCGCCATCACGGTGCCGGTGCCCCCCAGCCCCGGCGCAACCGTCAGCAGCGTCGTTGCGTCCGCCGTGGCCATGTCCTCCACCAGCGCCTGCTCCACAATGGCTTCGATCCGCCTTGACTTCCAATCCATCCCCGCTACTCCTGCCCCAGCGCCCCAAGCCCGGCGCGCGCCTTGCCGATCAACTCCGCAAGCTCAGCCGCCCGCCTCTGAATCCCTTCCACCACCGGCGCGGGCGCTTTCGCCAGAAAGCTCTCGTTCCCGAGCTTCGCCCCGGCGGTCGCCTGCTCCTTTTCGAGCCGCAGCAGCTCCTTCCGCAGCCGCTCGGCTTCGGCCGCCGCATCGACCTGCTTTTCATATACCACCTGTACATCAAAGCCGGATGTCGAACGCACCCCCGCGCCCCGGAGCGGCTCCGCCGTATATTCGACTGCCGAAACCCGCGCCAGCCGCTCCACCAGCGCGCGCGCGCCGCGCAGGGTCTGCTCGGCCGCGGCCGAAGCCCGCACCCGCACCGGCACTGTTTCTTTTTCTTCCACGCCCATTTCCTTGCGCAGCGCCCGCACGAAGCCGATCAGCTCCTGCACCGTCGCCATCTCCGCGCACACCCCCGGCTCCGCCGCGAACGGGCTTGTGCCCGTCGGGTAGCCCGCAAGCGCGATGGAAGCGACCGGCGGCGCTCCTTCATGCACTGCGTGCCACAGCTCTTCCGTCAGGAACGGCATAAACGGCGACAGGAGCCGCAGCGACGCCTCGAACACCGCGAGGAGCGTCCCGAGCGCCCGGCCCGCGCCGGGCAAATCGGCGCCCGGCCCGAACTGGAGCCGCAGCTTCACCGCTTCCAGGTACCAGTCGCACAGATCGCCCCAGAAAAATTGATACAGGAGGTTGGCCGCGTCATCGTAGCGGTACCCGGCCAGCGCCGCGTTCACTTCCCCGGCTGTTGCCGCCAGCCGCGCGCGAATCCACCGCGCTTCCAGCTCGCCCGAGCCCTCGGCGCTTCCCGAAGAAAGCGCGTCCACGGAGATGCCAGCCTCGGCCGCCCGGTCCACGTTCATGAAGATGAACCGCGCCGCGTTCCAAATCTTGTTCGCAAACGCGCGATACCCCTCCGTGCGCCCTTCGCTGAACGCGATGTCCGTGCCCGGCGAAGCCATCGACGCCAGCGTGAACCGCACCGCGTCGGTCCCATACTGCCGCACGATCTCGATCGGGTCGATCACGTTGCCCTTGGTCTTCGACATCTTCTGCCGGTCCGCGTCGCGCACCAGCGCATGGATGTACACCTCGCGGAAAGGAACCGCCTCGGCCAACGTCCTTGCCGTGCCGTCCGCCTTCGGTTCGCCCTGCATAAAGTGCGTGCCCAGCATCACCATGCGCGCCACCCAGAAGAACAGGATGTCCGAGCCCGTCACCAGCAGCGACGTCGGGTAGAGTGCCGCAAGGTCGGGCGTTTTTTCGGGCCAGCCGAACACGGAAAAGGGAAGCAGCCCCGAGGAAAACCAGGTATCGAGCACATCCCCGTCCTGCCGCAAAGCCGTGCTTCCGCAGTGCTCGCAAGCTGGGGGCGTTTCCCGCGCCACGGTCACGCCCGCGCACGCCTCGCAGTGCCACGCCGGGATCGGGTGCCCCCACCACAGCTGCCGCGACAGGCACCAGTCGTGCATGCCGTCCATCCACTCCAGATACACCTTGCGGTACTGGTCGGGCGTAAACCGGATCGCGGGCGCGCCTTCGCTCGGTGCCACCGCCTCCCGCGCCTTGCGCGCCAGTCCTTCCCGCGGCTGCCCCTGCTCGTCGGTCCAGTCCGCCGTGCGCAGAAACCACTGCGTCGAAAGCCTCGGTTCAATCACCGCGCCCGTTCGCTGGCTCAAACCCACCGACATCGGGTGATCTTTTACCGCAACGAGCAGCCCCGCCGCGTCGAGGTCCGCCGCGATCCGCTCCCGCGCCGCGGAGCGGTCGAGCCCGTGGTAGGGCGAGCCCGGCAGGTCGATCCGCGCTTCCGCGTCCATGATCGTCAACTTCGCGAGCCCGTGCCGCTCGCCAATGGCGTAGTCGTTCGCATCGTGCGCCGGCGTCACTTTCACCGCGCCCGTCCCGAACTCCGGGTTCGCCCAGCCGTCGGCCACCACCGGGATTTCACGCTCCGCCCCGCCCGCTCCGCTCAAGGGCAGCCGCAGCCTCCTGCCCACCAGCGCCGTGTATCGCGCATCCCCGGGGTTGACGGCCACCGCCGTATCGCCCAGCATCGTTTCCGGCCGCGTCGTCGCAATCACAATCGACCCGGACCCGTCCGCAAGCGGATAGCGCACATGGTACAGCTTGCCCACGCGGTCCTCGTGAATCACTTCAAGGTCTGAAACCGCCGTGCCCTGCACCGGGTCCCAGTTCACGATGTACGCGCCCCGGTAGATCAGCCCCTGCTCCCACAACCGCACAAAGGCCTCGCGCACCGCCCGCGACAGCCGCTCGTCCATCGTGAAAAACTCGCGCCCCCAGTCCACGCTCGCGCCCAACCGCCGCATCTGCTCCAGGATCGCCCCGCCGTACTGCTCGGTCCACTGCCACGCGCGCCGGAGAAAGCCCTCGCGCCCGACCGCCTGCCGCGAGCTCCCCTCGCTCCCAAGCTGCCGCTCCACCATCATCTGCGTCGCGATGGAAGCGTGGTCGGTCCCCGGCACCCACACGGTCCGCTCGCCGCGCATCCGGTGCCACCGCGCCAGAATGTCCATCTCTGTCTGGTTCAGCATGTGCCCCATGTGGAGCCGGCCCGTTACATTCGGCGGCGGCAGCAGCATGGTAAAAGCAGGTGCTTCTTCCGCGGCCTGCGAGGGCCGCCAAAGGTCGCTTTCAACCCACTGCCGCGCCCACTTTTCCTCAATGGCGGCAGGGTCGTACTGTGTAGGGAGATCGTGTGCCATGGCTTTGCTCTTCCACAGTAGCACTGCCTCGCGGCGGAAAAAGAACCGGGAAGCAAAACGGCCGCGCATCAAGCGCGGCCGTCTCCGAAAAACCGCTGCCTACAGCGGGTTCAGCTTATCCAGCCCCTTCTTTTTATGGTGCTTGCTCGAGCTTTCATCCCCCGCATGGTACGCCGGCTTAGGATTCTTTTTGCCCGGCTTGCCGCTCGTCGTCCCGGTGGAAACCTGCGGCTGCCCGGTTGACTTCACATCGTTGATCTGGTCCGGCGCGGCCGCCGGTTTGTCAATCGGCGGCAGGGGAGCCGGGGTGTTCGGCCCCACCGGCTGCGCCAACCCGAACACATGCTCCGGGTTTGCGCCCGAAGGCGCGGCGGCCGCATTGCCCGTCACCGCGGCAGCGCCCACCGTGGTCCCGCTGGGGGGCGTCGCCACAAGATTGCTGTTGCTCTCCGTCGTGCCGCTGGCCCCCGGCGCGGCTCCTGTAGTCGTGGGCGGCTGGTCCGTGCTGCTCGGCGCGGCGCTCGCCGGCCCTGCATTGCCCGGGGCCGCATCGTTCGCGCCCGGCGTTACCACCTCCACTCCAATATGATTCCCGCTCGCCCCTGAATCCGGCACATTCTCCATGGTGATCGCAGCGGCCGCCGTCCCGCTGTCCGCCGCCGAGGAAGCTGAAGCCGCCGTCGCGTCGGAAGCCGCCGCGCGCGAGGCGCCCAGCGGCCCCGGCGGCGGAATCGCCTCGCCCTTCATCGCCAGCTGAAAATTATCCAGCGATTGCTGCGCCACTGTCGGCGCCAGCACTGCCGGCGCGTCCGTCATGCTCGGCTCGCCCACCCGCACGCTGGAAATCGTCGCCGGCCCGCGATTGATCAGCAGCAGCGCCCGGTCCTTCAGCTTCACCGGCGCGCGGCTGCCTTCTTCCGCTTCGCTTTCCGCCATTTCGGCCGCATTCGGGTCCGGTACCGGCCTTCCCGCGGCAATCAGCCTGTCCTTCGCGTCCTCTACATGCGGCGCCATGGGGTAGCGCGTCACCACGCGGCTCCAGGCCTGCGCGGCGCGGTCGTTGTACGCCTGCTGCAGCTCGGCTTTGGCCTTCGGCGGAATGTTCAGGTTGCCTACAATGGCTGCCTGCTGTGCATACGCGTCGCCGATCGTCAGCAGCGTCTGGTCCGCGTGCGAAAACAGGGGGTAGTTGTCCGCCACGGTTTGCAGCCGCGCGATGGACGCCGCCCAGTTCTCGTGCCCGGCATAGAACTCGCCGATC
>CAXTSG010000101.1:6228-10975 GCA_964246825.1 uncultured Acidobacteriaceae bacterium
CTCGCGCAGCCGCTGCTTGGCCCGCGGCACCAGCGTGGAATCCGGAAACTGCTGGATCATCTGCCGGTACTCATCCTCCGCATGCTCCGTGTTCTGCGGGTCGCGGTCCGGCTTGTCCATCTGCGCAAAGTAGATGTCGCCCACCTTCATCTGCGCTTCGGCCGCTTCGGGCGTGTTCGGGAAAAAGGTGATGAAGTCCTTAAACTCCTGCTCGGCTTGCGCCATGGCCGCCGTGCCGCCCTCCTTGTACCAAGTGTCACCGACCGAAAGCTTGGCCCGCATCTGGTACTCGGAGTCCGGGTACGTGTTCATCAGGGTCTGTAGGTCCAGCCGCGCAATGTCATAGCGGCCCTTCTTCATCGCAACCATGGCCTTGTCGTACAGCTCCTTGTCGGGCTGCTTCGAGTTCACATCGGCGATCGGGTTGGCGCTCAGGTCGGTGTTTTTCTTCTTCTTGGTCTTGGTCGCCCCATGAGCTGCCGGCACCACGGCAAAACAGAGTGCCAGGGCCAAAAGAGGAGCGCTGCGTTGGAAATATGTCATCCATACCCTCGGGAGGAGCGGGCACCGCTGCGGGGCGTACACGGCAGCGAACCCGGTCCGGTTTTCCTACAAAACGAGCAACATCCCTATGCTACTGCGCCCGCCCGGCTTCTGTCGCGTTCAGAGGGGCGAACGGTGCCGCTTTCTACTGCCTATCCCGCTTTCAAAGAGCAGGGACTACGTTTAATCCAACAATCATGCGGAAATGGCGCACATTCGCGGTTAAAACGCTATAGCCCATCTCAAGCGCCGTAGCTCCGATAATCAAGTCTGGAAGCGCAAGCCGAATGCCCCTGTCGGCATGATCAGCGTCAACTTCTGCCGCTCTGAATGCAATCGCCGTAGTCATCGGCTGTACCGGCAGCACCGACATAACTTCACTCAGAAATCGTTCTCGCAGCATACGCCTTTTCGTTGTATCGGCGCGCATAGCTCCATGGCGCAGTTCCATTGCCGTTATTACAGAGATGACGGCCACCTCACCGGGAAACCGCATGTCAAGCTCAGCCAGCACCATCTGTGCGTTGCGCGCCTTGCGTTCCGCTGCAATCAAAACGCCTGAATCTACAACTAGTCCCATTCTGGAGAGCCGAGCGGCTCGCGATGCAGTGCAATCACCTCTGCCAAATCACGGGCGAAGTCCTCATCTATAACAGCATCCGAGTCTTTCGATAGCATCGCGACGCACTCGGCGAGCGGTCTCCCTACGACAGCAGGCGTATGCGGCTCCGCCACAGGCGCGCTTATAGATCTGATTCCTTTCGCCACATCGCGGGCAAAATCCTCGTCTACCACTCCCGGTGAGTTTTTGGGAAGCATCGCGATAATTTCCTCGAACGAGCGCCTTGGTACAGCCGGCGCATGCAGCACCGCCACCGGCACTGCATTCTCCTCAATCACCACCTCATCCCCGCCCTTCACCTTCGCCATCAAAGCGGCAAAATCCCGCGCTGCCTCAGCCTGCGACACATGAATCGCTGCCATCGGTGCCTCCCTTTGCCTCCCACAATCTTATGGCAGAGCCGCCGCGTCGGCACTGCTTTGCTCTTCCTCCGCCGCCCGCGGCCACAGCTGCCGGGTACGCACCCCCGGCGGCAGCTGCGCTCTGAAATCGGCGATGTCCCGGGCTAACTGCGCCGCCTGCGCTGGGCCGACCGCGTAAAACGTCACCGTGTTGTCGCCGAGAACATTGTGGCCGGAAAAATCCGAAACACGCCAGTCCGATACCGGCACCCACTGCGCCGGAATCGTGCCGGTGAACCAGGAGCGGTAGATCACGGCGATCTTACCCCGTTCGCGTCAGCCAGCCGCGTCATCGCCGCGCGGTCAAACGCATTGCGCGCCCGCAGCCGCTGCACCTCAACCGAGCCCAAACCCCAAAGATCCAGGCAGTTAATGTCGCCGAAATAGTTCGGCGCGCCGATGTCGTTGAGCGCCACCGCCTGGCCCGTATAGTAGCGATGGAGGAACTGCGCCGTCTGGTACTGCTGCTCATACACGCCATAGGCCTGGCCCGGAACCACATAAAGAATCGCAGCCGCGCGCGCACCCAGCCCCGCGGCGGCAACCGCGAGAAGAACACCGGCGGCCATGCGCGCTTCCTGCCGCGGCGCCGGCGGCAGGGAAGGATCGCGCCGCGCGGACACACCCGCGAACAACAGCACCGTGCCCGCGCCCACCAGGTACGCCTCGTACCGGAAAAAGCCGCCGAATTTTGCCAACTGCGAGTGGAGCAGCATGGTGCCCAGAAAGATCAGGAGCAGACGCTGAAGAAGCGGAAACCTGCCCGGCACTCGCCCGTACAGATAAGCGAGCATGGAAGCACAAAGAATAAAGATGAGCGAAACGCCCGAATTCAAAGCGTGCTTGCCGAACAGCGTGTGGACCCACGTCAGCAAGGAGAACTGATGGGCTCCAGCCGTCTTAACCAGCAGCGGCGAAGGAAAAAACGTGGACCCGCGATGAAGCCCGTAAAGGCCGAACGCGACAACGGGCATAAGCGCAACTGAACCGCAAAGGACCGACAGCGCCCACCGGCCCGCCGCCAGAAGCAGGAAAGAAACCATGAGGACGGCAAACAGCCCCTCGTAGCGGACAGCCGGAAGCAGGAAGCAGGAAAACAGCAGAAGCAGCTTTGCACGAGGCGCCGCGCCGGGACTAGCCGCGGCCGCGTAGGCATGGAGCAGCAAAAGAAGCGCCAGCAATTGAAGGACGTGCTCCATGCCGAGAAAGGTCATCCCGACCAGCGGCACCCCGAACACCAGCAGCAGCAGGCAGAAAAAGCGCAGCGCGGGCGATAGATGCGGCGCTTGCCGCTCCAGCATGCGCCCCGCGAGCACCACCGCCAGCACGGAAAACAGCGCGTTCAGCGCGAACGGCAGGGAAAGCCGAACCCCGAACAGCCCGTAGCTCCCGGCCAGCACAAACGGCCACAGGATGGAAGAACACGGAAAGCTGCTGTGGAAGCGGCTGATGCCATAAACGCCGTGGAGGACGATATTCTTGGCAACCGCGGCGTGGATATAGGTGTCGTCCAGCGGATAAAACTGCCTGCCGTGCGTTTTCTCAAGGATGACCCCAAGCTGTACACCGCACGCCGCGGCGTAAGCCCCCAGGGCGGCCCATAGGGGCCACATTTTTCGCATGGGCACAGTGTACATGCGGGCAAAATCCTTGCAGCTTTCCGCCCACGCAGCTCCTGCCCGACGGTAACAGGCCGCCGCGAAGTTACTAGACTCAGGCCGTGAGCGCGCCCGCCCGCATCCTCGCCGTCTGCGCCGCCCCCAGCAGCGCGCGCCCGTCCCGCTCCGCCTCGCCCTGCCCGAAAACCGCCGACCCGGCCACCAGCAGCTCCGCCCCGGCTTCCACAATCCGGGCCACGGTCTCCGGCCCTACGCCGCCGTCCACTTCAATCCGAAAGTCGAGCCCCATCCGCTCCCGCAGCGCGCGCAGGTCGCGCAGCTTAGTCAGCGAGTACGGGATAAACTTCTGCCCGCCGAAGCCCGGGTTCACGCTCATAATCAGCACATGGTGCAGCAGCGGCAGCACCGGGACCAGTAGCTCGATCGGCGTCGCCGGATTCAGCACCACGCCCGGCTCCATCCCATGCTCGCGCACCAGCGTCACCGTCCTGTGCAGATGCCGGCATGCCTCATAGTGGACGCTCACCCAGTTTGCGCCCGCCTCGGCAAATGCCGGGATAAAGTCGTCCGGGTTCTCGATCATCAGATGGCAGTCCAGCGGCAGCTCCGTGTGCTTCCGCAGGCTCTTGACCACGGGCGGCCCCAGCGTAATATTCGGCACAAAGTGCCCATCCATCACATCCACATGCAGCACGGTCCCGCCCCCGCGCTCGGCCGCGGCCGCCTCCTCGGCCAGCCGCGCAAAATCGGCGGAAAGAATGGAAGGAACGAGCTCGACAGGGAAGGGGTTCATGGGGCCAGTTTAGCAGCGCCGTTTCCGGGAGCCCGGAACACAAACGCCGACAGCCTGAAGGCCCTCTCGGCGCGTCTTGTTCCGGGCTGCGGCGGCACGCGGGGCACCTTGCGAGAAAATAATTCATGAGCCACCCGCTTCCAGCTTTGCCCGTGCTTGCCCCCGGAGAGAAGGCCCTGCTTCTTGTCGACTTCCAGGAAGGCTTTCTGCGCGAGGGCACCCGGCACCTTCGCGAGCCGGTAGGGCTGCTCCTCCGCTCCGGCGCGTTTCGGGCCGTGCTCGCCACGCGCTTTTTGAACCGGCCCGGCAGCCTGTGGACCGACGTGATCGGCTGGAGCGGGCTGCTTTCGCCCGCTGAGCAGGCCCTCGCCGTTTCCTTGCCGGCCAATGCCTTCGTGATCGACAAAACCGGCTACGGGCTGCCCGAGCAGGCAGCCCGCCTTATCGCGGAAAGCTGCGCCCGGGGCACGCTCTACCTCGCCGGCATTGAAACCGATGTGTGCATTTCCGTCATCGCAGCCCAGCTGTTTGACCGCGGCCTCCCGCCGGTCATCCTCGCCGACTACACCGCATCCGCGCGCGGACCGAAACACCAGAGCCATGCCTTGACGACCCTGTCGCGCATCGTCGGTGCCGCCCGGGTCGTGCCGGGGAACTTCGCCGGCATCCTCCAGGGATGATGCATGCGGCCGCGAGGGCGGAAGGACTCCTAACCCTCTGCGACAATAAACAGGCATGCTCCGCACGCTTCTCCGCCGAGCCTTCCTCC
>CAXTSG010000102.1:0-2152 GCA_964246825.1 uncultured Acidobacteriaceae bacterium
AGTGGGACGAATGGCTTCGGGGGCGTCCTGCGAGTCTTTCTTGCTCTTGAACTCGTTCGGCTTGGCCGGAATGTACTGCGGGCCGAGCTGCTCGGCCAGCCAGGCGCGGGTGCTTTCCACCGCGTCCGGCGAAACGCGGGTGGAGTCAGTACGCATATAGGTAATCAGGCCGATGGTGCCCTGCTCCCCCATTTCCAAGCCTTCATAAAGGCGCTGGGCCACGCCCATGGTGCGCTTGACGGAAAAGCCGAGCTTGCCGGCGGCGTCCTGCTGCAATTTGCTGGTAGTAAAGGGCGCGCGCGGGTTCTGGCGGCGCTCCCTGGTTTCCACCGAGCGGACAGACCACCGCGCTTTTTCGGCACCGTTGACCACGGACAAAGCGCCGGCCCGGTCAGCCATGGCCGGGCCGCTCACGGTCGGCACCGAGGCTCGTTCGCCGTTGATGCCGGTAAACCGGGCGACAAACAGCGACGGCTCGCCCTGAGCATCACGCGCTTCCAGCACGGCGTCAATGGGCCAGTATTCCACCGGCTGGAAAGCTTTGATTTCCTGCTCGCGCTCCACCACAAGGCGCACAGCAACCGTCTGCACCCGCCCCGCGGAAAGGCCGCGGCGCACCTTGTCCCACAGCAGCGGCGAGATTTGGTAGCCGACGATGCGGTCGAGCACGCGGCGGGTCTGCTGCGCGTCCACCAGGTTCACGTTGACCTTGCGGGCTTTTTCAAATGCGGCCTTGACGGCCTTGGGCGTGATTTCATTAAAGGTGACGCGGCTGATGGCATTCTTCGTCACCGGGCGCAGCTGTTCTTCCAGGTGCGCGGCAATGGCTTCGCCTTCGCGGTCCGGGTCGGGTGCCAGATAGACGTGGTCGGCCTTTTCGGCAAGTTTCTTGAGGTGGTCGACTACCTTCTCCTTGCCGGGGATCACGATCAGCTCGGGATGAAATGAGCCGTTCTCCAGTTCCACGCCGATCTTGTTCTTCGGCAGGTCCATAATGTGGCCGAGCGACGCTTCCACCACGAAGTCCTTGCCGAGATACTTGTTAATCGTCTTGGCCTTGGCGGGCGACTCGACAATCACGAGGGATTTGCTCATATCAGGTCCTTGTTTGACTAGCCGCGCCGGCCTGAGAAAGCCGGGAAGCACAACGAAAGCTACTGGAAGCTACCACGCAACTCTCGCATGGAGCCAGCTTCGCCGGGTACCACCGGTTACTTTTGGGGAGGTGCTGCTTTTACAAGGGATGCAGGACGGGGGTGAATGGGTCCAAAGCGATTTCTACTGCGGCCGGGATTGCGGAAGGGACTTCAGCCATCGCCGCGCGCCATGAATCACGGCGAGAACTTCAACGAGCTGTTCCTGCATGGCGTAGACAAGGAAGTAAGGTGTGCCGGATACAACCAGCTCCCTTGTGCCGGAAATGCGGCCGGGACGACCCCGTTTAGGAAACGTTTGCAGGGTGCGGGCGGCTTGCCGAATCAACTGTATCTGCGTTTCCATGACCGACGGCTGCTCCCCGCTGAGGGAATCCGCAATGCCGTCCATGTCTGCAACGGCTCTTTTAGTCCACTGCAGCGGCAAGCTCACCGTTGGCGAGCTTTTTCTATCAAGCGGTCAAAATGAGCTTGTGCCTCGGCGTTGTCAACAAAACGACCCTCCCTTGCGTCCCGCATGCCTTCGCGAATATGTTCGGCATGGTACTCGTGAAGGTCCAGGTACTGCTCGACCGCCTCATTCAAGAGGTAGCTGCGGTCGCGGTCCTGAACAGCCGCCAGGCGAGCCAGCGCCTCCACCCGTTCTGTCGGAATACGAAAACTTACTGTTGTTGTTTCAGCCATGCTGCAATGTATCACGATGTATCTTCGTGTCGCACCCCGTCAAAATGAACGCACATAGTGCTTGCCGGGCAGGTGCTTGATTTTGCCCGCGAGCTCCAGCTCGAACAACGCGGTAAACACCTCGGCGGAAGTGAGCTCGCCTTCCAGCTGCTCCATGACCTCGTCCAGCTGAAGCGATTCGTCATGGCGCAGGACGGATAAAACGCGGGCCTCCACGGGCGGCAGACCGGAGTCGGCAAACAGCGCGGCTTCCGTGCCGCTGACGCCGGGTTCCGCGGCGGCAGCCGGCAGGGCTGCTTCCATCGCGACGCGCA
>CAXTSG010000102.1:2162-5161 GCA_964246825.1 uncultured Acidobacteriaceae bacterium
ATCAGCGAGTTCGGACCCCAGGAGTTCTTATTCGTGACATTGCCGGGCACCGCATAAACCTCGCGGTTCTGCTCCAGGGCGCAGCGCGCGGTCACGCGCGAGCCGGAGTATTCCGCGGCCTCCACGACCAGCACGCCGTACGAAATGGCACTGAGGATGCGGTTGCGCTTGGGAAAGTTCGGGGGTGCCGGATAGGTGCCGAGCGGCTGCTCGCTCAGGATGCAGCCGCCGCTCGCGAGGATTTGCTCGGCAAGCTGCTTGTTTTCTTTCGGGTAGATGACATCGATCCCGGTGCCCCAAACGGCGACAGTGGGCTTGCCGCTTGCAAGCGCCCCCTTGTGCGCGAAAGTATCGATGCCGCGCGCCATGCCGCTCATGATGACGAGATTGCGGGCGGCCAGGTCGCGCGAAAGCAGCTCGGCCATGCCGGAGCCATAAGGGCTGGGCTGCCGGGTGCCGACCACGGCGATGCCGGGCACCGACAGGAGTTCGGCGCATCCGCGCACCCACAGTACCGGCGGCGGATCGTAGATTTCGCGCAGGCGCTCGGGGTACAGGGGGTCGTCGTAGGGAAGAAACATCGCTCCCATCGCGCGAAGGCGCTCGGCTTCCTCGGCGGCAGCGCGCCAGGCCTGCCCGTCCGCAAGAAACTGGACGGAGGACGCGGGAAAGCGCTGGGCTTCAAGCGCGGTCAGCGGTAGCCGGGTCAGGGTCAGCGCGGAGCCGACACGCTCCACCGCCTGAAGAATCCTGCGGGAGCCGAGACCGGGCGTAAGCGCGAGCGCAAGCCAGGCAAGGCGCTCGGGGGATTCTGCCGGAGCCTGCTCCGGGGTAACGACGGCGGGCGCGGGCAGCGGGGCAAACTGGGACTTGGCGGGCACGGGAAACCTCGGACGCTTTCCATCAGGCTGCTGCATGCGGCCGGCATGGAAAGTCAGAGCGAGGCTAACGTGCTGTGCGGATGGAGGCAAGTGCCGGAAGTACCCGCCTCTTCACTCCCGTATTTTATCGCTCGCCGAAAGAAATCAGCGTTTCGGCTTCACTCTCTTACCCCTGCACCATCTCCCGATCGAGCGCATACGGCAGCAGCGTTTCCAGCGAGACTACGTCCAGAGTAGCCTCATGCGTGGCGGCCAGCATGATCGGCGGCGCGACGCCGTGGCGCTCGGCCTCAACCCAGCGCAAGGCGCACAGGCACCAGGGATCGCCCGGGCGCAGGCCGGAAAAGCCGGGCCTCGGCGTGATCAGGTCGTTGCCGCGCACTTTGGAAAACTGGAGAAACTCTTCCGTAACGATGGCGCACACCACATGAACGCCGAAGTCGTCCGGCCCGGTATCACAACAGCCATTGCGGTAAAAGCCGGTCATCGGATCCTTGCCGCAGGTTTCCAGCGCACCGCCGAGCACGTTGCGCGCGCCGCCCGGTCGGCCCTTTTGTTCCAAGGTGTTTTCCTTTGCTGCCATGGTCCGTTCCTCCCGGTCGGCTACCCTAGTCTGAGGGAGCCGATTCACAATGCCGTCCTTGCTGCTGCCGCCCACCAAGCCGCTCGACCAGATGAACCGCCTCGGCGATATGGGCCGCTTTCCGCCGCTGGTCCATGCAGGCGCAACCCTGAATATCTTGATCACCGTCGCGGTCACGCTGATCGTCTTTGCTCATTACGGAGCGTACCCGTGGGCGCTCCCCTGCTGGATTGTCATGGTGCTTGTGCTGAATGTGATGCCCGTTGCGGCCCTGCGCGCGGTCGGCTGGCGCATGCGGCTTCCGTACCCTGCTGTGGAAGAGATGCAGTTTGGAGGCGATCAACACCGCTTTCCGAATTGGGTGTATTTGGCGGCTTCCGCGAACATGGCGTTCTGGATTGCGCTGGCCTGGTGCGCGTATGCGCTGCTGCCGGCACAAACCGCCCTGCTGGGCGTGCAGGCTTTGGCGCTGGTGTGTACCTTTGCGCCGGTGTGGCTCCGTTTGACGCAGACAGGCCCCCGGTGAGGCCCCTGCTGCGCATGGCGGCGGTCGACTTCCTCAATCCCGCGCCCTTGATGTGGAACTTCGAGCATCCACCGCTTGCCGGCGAGCTCGGGGAGCGTTACGAGATTGAGCGCATGAGCCCGGCTGCCTGCGCCGCGGCGCTCGGTACGGCCGAGGCCGATCTGGGCCTCATCCCCATCGGTGCTTATGCCGCGATGGAAGGGCTTTCCATTGTGCCGGGCTGCGCAATTGCCTCGCTGGGGGCGATACGGTCGCTCCTGCTTGTGTACCGGGCAGATACGAAAGACGACGCGGCTGAGAACGAACCGGACCTGCTCCGGCCGACAGCGGCCGAGCTCGCCCGCATCGGCACCGTCGCGCTCGATACCTCATCCCGCACCACGGCCTTGTACACGCAGGTGCTGTTTCGGCGGTTTTGGGGCCATGCGCCGCGCTTTCTGCCGCATCCGCCGGAGCTGGACGCGATGCTTCGCGCAGCCGACGCGGCGGTTGTGATCGGCGACCCCGCACTGCTGGCCCTGCGGGACCGGGCGGCACGTCGGGCGCGCACGGGCGAGCGGCTGCGCTACCTGGACCTGGGCTACAGTTGGCGGGAAGCGACCGGAGCGCCCTGGGTTTCCGCCGTGTGGGCGGTGCGCGAAGCAGGGGTAGCCTCGCTGCGCCGGGCGGAGCGGGCCGCCGTGATCGGCGATCTTTGCGACTCCCGCGACGCCGGGCTCCGGCACATCCCGGAGCTGGTGCGGGAGTGGGCACCCGCGCTCGGGCTGCGGCCGACTACCGTGGAGCGCTACCTGACGCACAACATCTACTACTTTCTCGATGCGTCGGTCATCGCCGGGATGGAGCGCTTTTTTGCCGAAGCCCATGCGCTGCGGCTGCTGCCCGCGGTACCGACCCTGCGCCTGTTTGAGGGGTAAGTCGCCGGTTGAAGCTATTTTCAGCCTCGGGCGGAGCGCAAGCCTCAACAATCGCTTCCAAGCATGAAGATATGAAGCTCCCGAGCCCTCAC
>CAXTSG010000102.1:5171-10341 GCA_964246825.1 uncultured Acidobacteriaceae bacterium
GCATATCCCTCCCTGGCTCATCCACCTGGGGCTGCCGGGGCTGTTTGTGGTTTCGCTGCTGGATGCGGCAATTATTCCGCTGCCGCTGCCGGGCTCGACCGATGTGCTGCTGCTTCTGCTGGCGGCGCAGCACGGCGAGCACCCGATGCTGCTGGCGGCCATCGCCACCGTGGCCAGCGTCCTGGGCGGCTACACCACCTGGAGCGCCGGGCACAAGGGCGGCGAAACCATGCTGGCGCACTTTGTGCCGAAGCGCATGCATCGGCCAGTCACCCGCTGGATGCGCGGGCACGGCTTTGTCACTATTTCCGTGAGCGGGCTGCTGCCGCCGCCGGTTCCCCTGATGCCTTTGCTGCTGGGGGCCGGCGCGCTGGGGGCCAAGCGGAAACACTTCCTTACCGCCTTCGCCCTGTCCCGCGCGGTTCGCTATGGGCTGGTCGCCTGGGTCGGCGATACCTACGGCCGGCGCGTACTGCGGGTTTGGAACCAATATCTGGCAAACTGGTCGGCAGCTATCCTATGGACATTTTTAGGCTTGCTGGCTGCTGCTATCGTCTTCGGGGTTTGGCAGTACCGCCGGCAAAAGCGCAGCTGGGAAGCCGAGCAGCGCTCCCGCGTTCCGGCACCGGCGGCAGCAGGTGCCTGAGCAGACGCTCCCTACAAAGCACTCTCTTGAGTGCTTTAGTCCAGTTCCCAGCGCAGCAGCGTGGCACCCGCGGTAAAGCCCGCGCCTACGCTTGCCAGCAGCAGGAGGCCGCCGCGCTTGAGCTTGCCTTCCGCCCGCGCCGTACCCAAAGCGAGCGGCACCGTGGCGGCGATCGTATTGCCGTAGCGGTCGATATTGATAATGACGCACTCAAGCGGCAGGCCCAGCCGCTGAGCCGTGGATTCAATAATTCGGCGGTTAGCCTGGTGGGGTACAAAGCAGGCCAGGTCAAGGGCATTCACCCCATTGCGGGTAAGCACCTTTTCAGAGATTTCCGCCATCTTGCGCACGGCAAACTTGTAAACGGTCTGCCCGTCCTGGTAGACGTAATGCTCCTTGTTGGCGACGGTTTCCGCGCTGGCGGGCCGCAGGCTGCCGCCCGCGGGCAGGTGCAGCGCGGGCGCGCCGGAGCCGTCGATCTCATACACATAGTCCATGATGCCTTCTTCGCCGGGCTCCGCGGCCTCCAGCAGCACGGCACCCGCGCCGTCGCCGAACAGGATGCAGGTGCTGCGGTCGGTCCAGTCCACCATGGAGCTCATGGTATCGGCGCCTATCACCAGGACCTTTTGCTGCGCGCCGCTTTCCACCAGCTTTGCGCCCACCTGCAAGGCATATAGAAAGCCCGAGCAGGCCGCGCCCAGGTCAAAGCCCCAGGCGTGGTGCGCGCCGATTTTTGCCTGCACCAGGCAGGCCGTCGCCGGGAACGGCATATCCGGGCTGACAGTCGCTACGATGATGACCTCCACCTCGTCGGCCGTGATGCCTCGGTCGAGGAGGCAGCGCCGCGCGGCTTCCGCCGCTAAATCACTGGTTGCGGTTCCTTTTCCGGCAAGGTGCCGCTCGCGGATGCCGGTACGCTCCACGATCCACTGGTCCGAGGTATCGACCATCTTTTCCAGGTCGGCGTTGGTCAGCACCTGAGGAGGAACATAGGTGCCCAGGGCTGTGATCTTCGCGCGGCGCAGGCTCCGCTGCGGGGCAGCCGCCTGGGCGCGAAAGGATTCATCCATCAAAGCAATCTCCAGCAAAGCAAACGGTCTTCCCTGCCCAAGGGAGGACGGATCAAGCACCTTGATTGTCTCTGAGAGGGAGCGTCGTGTCGAATAGACCGGCGGGATTTCTGTACCGGGGTACCTGCTGCGCACGCACGAGCCCGTTGCCGTTGCTTCCTTCCGGACCTGGCGGGGTTGGCGGGATTGCGCCGCGCAGGGCCCGGCACGGGACCAGTTTAGCAGAGAACGCAGCGCTCTACTTCGGTCACTCCTGAGGGCGCCTGCAATTACCAAACCGCGGCGTGGTAGTTGGCTTGAATACGATCATCTGCCGAGATCAGCGAAGCTGCTCCGTTTGCGCGTGCATGCGCCACAATGAGGCGGTCAAAAGCATCGCGCGTCCACTTCTCATACACAGCTGCTTTGGCAATGAGCGGAAACGGCAAAGAACAGACCTCTACATCCAGCTGGCTTTGTAGCCTGGTAACTATTTCCGCAGAAGACAATTTGGTCCGCCCAATCTCAAACAAATACTCAAACTCAAGAAGCACCATAGGAGAAATGCGAAGGGAGGATTGCTGTATGACCCGCTTTGCCTCTTGTGTCAGCTTTTTAGAGTCGCCGTTGAGAAGCCAAAGGGCTATCTGTGTATCCAGATAAGCAATCAAAGGCGTTTTTCCCACTTAGCTTCCCACTCAGCTGCCATCTCTTTTTTCATGCGCTCTTCATCCGCCGCCTCTGAATGCGGATGAAAAACTTCTACCGGCTGGATGCGGCTTAATTTATCAACCGGCTTCTCCGGCATCAGTCGGAACTGTTCGCCCTTGTGCAAGACGAGCACCTCTTCGCCCTGCTTGGCCCGCTCCAGAATCTGAAACATATCTTTGCGGAAGTTGGTTGCCGTGATTTGCATAGTTTTCTCTTTGAACAGCATGTACATATTTACTATAATTATGTACACCATCAAGAGCCAAAATGCAACAGCTACAGCAAGTTAGCTCTTCGGAGGGGAGTAATCCGCTAAACTAAAGGGGTGTTCACCGCAATTCAGATTGAATCTAGTTCCGCTGCCGACCTGCCAATTGCCGCCGCAGTGAAGCCGCTGCGCATCGGCTTCGTCTCGCTCGGCTGCCCCAAAAACCTTGTCGATAGTGAAGTCATGATGGGCATGCTGGAGCAGGCCGGAGCGGAGCTGACGACTGATACGGCTTCGGCCGACGTGCTGGTTGTGAATACCTGCTCGTTTATTGATTCGGCCAAGCAGGAGTCGGTCGACACGATTCTTGAAATGGCCGGGCACAAGGCGGCCGCGGGCGGACGGGCGCAGAAGCTGATTGTGGCCGGATGCCTGGTGGAGCGCTACCGCGACGAGATTCGCCGAAACCTGCCGGAAGTGGACGCGGTGGTGGGTACGGGCGAGCTGGAGGCAATTCTCGCGGCAGCCGGGCTCCAAAAGCCCGCGGCGCAGGTGCTGCCCGCCTCGCCATTTCACATTCTGAGTGCGACAAACCCGGCGATCGTGCGCGCGGCGGCTGAAAGCATCGTTTCGGCACCGAAGTTCACCTCCGCGGGAGGCTCCACCCCGAGCCGCCCCGAAGGCGACCTGCGCGAGCAGCAGGGGCGCTTTACCCGCGCGGCGTGGGACGGCGCGGAAGCAACAGCGCTGCCGAGCTACCTGTATTCCGATGAAACGCCGCGGCGGCTGGCGACCGGGCGCACCTCGGCCTACATCAAGATCGCCGAAGGCTGCGACCACCCATGCACCTTTTGCGTCATTCCGAATCTTCGGGGCAAGTTCCGCTCGCGCCGCCTGGAGTCGGTAGTGCTGGAAGCCGAGCGGCTGGCGGCGAGCGGCGTGCGTGAAATCACGCTGATCGGGCAGGACACCACCTGCTACGGCGAAGACCTGGGCTTGCGCGATGGACTTGCGCTGCTGCTGGACCGGCTCGCGGCGGTGGAGGGCCTGCGCTGGCTGCGCTTCCTGTACACCTATCCGAACCGCATCACGACGCGCCTGCTCGAAACCATGGCACGGCACCCAAAGATCTGCCCCTACCTGGATGTGCCGCTCCAGCATGCTTCGCCCGCCGTGCTGAAGCGGATGCGGCGCGGCGGCGGCCCGGAGATTTTCTTGCGAACCCTGGAAAAAGCGCGCGCCGCCGTGCCCGGCCTTGTGCTGCGGACCGGCTTCATTGTCGGCTTCCCGGGGGAAACCGAGGCGGACTTCCAGACCCTGAAGCAGTTTGTGCGGGAAGCCCGCTTTGACTGGCTGGGCGTGTTCTCCTACTCGGACGAAGAAGGCGCCCGGGCGTTCGACTACGGCGAAAAGGTACCCCGGCGCACGACCGAAGCGCGGCGGCGCTCGCTGATGAAGCTACAGCAGGGTGTTTCCCGCGCGGCAAAGCAAAGCTGGGTCGGCCGCGAGATGGAAGTGCTGGTCGAGGGCCCGAGCGAGGAAACGCCTTTGCTGTGGGAAGGCCGCTCGCCCCTCCATGCGCCGGAAATCGACGGCAAACTGTATCTCAATGATTTTGGAGACCGCGACATGCTTGTACCGGGCAGCTTTGTCACCTGCGAAATCACCGAAGCCCACGACTACGACGTAGTGGCTAGGGTGCTGTGATGGCCGCCAAACCCGCGAAAGCTCTGCGCTGCCCAAGCTGCGGCACCCTTGTCACCGCGGCCGACACTGAGTTTCCTTTCTGCTCCGACCGGTGCCGGGTCATCGACCTGGGCAAATGGGCTTCGGGTGCCTACCGTATCTCCTCGCCCGTACACGACCCCGAACTGCTGGACGAACTGGACGGGCTGCGCGGTGCTTCCCGGCCTGAGCGCGATGCGGACGAGAATGGCTGACGCTCTTGCTCCCCAGCCGCCGACCCCGGCGCGCAGCGCGGTGCGCACCCCGTGGGCCTGGACGGTCGCGACCCTTCTGGGCGCGGGCTTCCTGAAGCCGGCACCGGGTACCTGGGGCTCGCTGGCGGCGGTGGGGCTTTGGCTTCTCTTTAGCACGCTGGTAGAGCCCACGCCGCCCGCCCTGCGCGCGGCAACCCTGCTGGCGGCTCTGCTGGCGCTGGTCGCGGGCATTCCGGCGGCTTCAGTGGTGGAAGAAGAATCATCCGGCGAGGACCCGGGCCATGTGGTCATCGACGAGGCAGCCGGTCAGTGGATCGCGCTGCTTCCCTTTTGCGGCTACGGCCATGCCAATGGAGCGCATGCCCTGCTGGCGCTTCTTCTCTTCCGCATCTTCGATATCCTGAAGCCGCCGCCGGTGCGGCAGCTGGAAAGGCTCCACGGCGGCCTCGGCATCATGCTCGACGATGTAGCCGCCGGGGTGTACGCGCTGCTCGTGGGCGCGGCGATCGGGCACTTTTGGTAGCTCCGCGGCAGGGAGCGCAGCGCCTCTTTCACTACAGTAGCGCTACATTAAGAAGAGGATGATACCTGACGCGCCTGCCCCTTCTTCCGC
>CAXTSG010000103.1:0-10324 GCA_964246825.1 uncultured Acidobacteriaceae bacterium
GCCGAGGGCGGCGGGGCCGCAATGCCGGACTTGGTGTTGTAGGCGGCGACCACGGCTTCCGTAATGTCGTTGCCCTGCGTGGCGAAGAGCACGGGGCTTTGCTGCGTGGAGGCGTCGAGCACCACGGTATATCCGTTCTGCTGCGCATAGCTTTGCAGCGTTCCGTAGACCTTCTGCGCGACCTGCGCGTAGGTCTGCTGGATCTCCTGTTGGAAGTCGTTCTGCGCGTCCTCGCCGGAGCGCTGGAGCGACTTTTCCTTGTCGTCAATCGACTTCAAGCGCTGGGCGCGCTCGGTATCGCTCAGGGTAGCGCTTTGCGACTGCAGCTGCTTCTTCAGGTTATCGATCTCATCGCTCTGCTGCTTGAGCTGCGTTTGCTTGGGCTGGTACTTCTTTTCAACTTCTTCCAGGTCGCGCTTGCCTTCATTGGTTTGCGCCACGGCAGCCTGAAACATGATGATGCCGACCTTGGAGGGGCCGGTGGACACAGGCGCGGCTGTTGCGGCGGAAGAGGCAGCCGGAGCGGAAGGAGCCGCGGACTGCGCCACGGCGGCAGAGCCAAGCAGCCCGGCGGCGAGCAGGGGTACGAGTGCATATGAATTCATGAAAGGGTAAGGCTCCTTAGTTCAATGGGTGAGCGGCGCGTTGCCGCTGCCGATCCCCGACACCTGTGCACGGGAACGTACCTGCGCGTACCGGGTACTGTTAGAGATTCTAGACGGGTGCCGAAGGCAGCGTCAAACCGCTACGGAAAAGGTTGCTTGACCGAAACGGGCAATTTTGAGGTAAGCTGCTTTCACGATGTGCATCGCGCCCCAAGCCGAGCTGTGCCGCTGCCTCCCGGCAGCGTGCGGATGTCGGGCTGCCTGTTGTTGCCGCTAGGCGAGCTTCCCGGGCTTCCTCAGCCCTGAACCGTTTCATCCCCATCCAGTCCCGAGGTTGCAATGAGTCCTTTGCGCGCGCGTATCCCGCTCGATGTTTGGGCCGTGGCTTTTTCCCTTCTGCTGGCTCTTGCCGTCAAGCTTGGGCTGCTCACCCGGGTTCCCTGGTAAGGAGGTACAAGATGGCCCATCAGACAGAAGCCATAGCGGTAACGGCCGCGAGCCGGCTCGAAGAGCGCACAAACTTGCCCGCGCTTGTGCCCGGGGTGCTGCTTCTGCTTGCCGTCGGCTATGCCGGCAAGTGGATTGAGCAGGCGATTGCGCGCTATGGCAAGGCGCACCACCATGTGCTCCCTAATATCGAGTATGTGCTGTGGGCCATTCTTTTCGGCGCTTTCCTGGCGAACACCGTCGGGCTGCCGCGTGTGTTTCGCGCCGGAGTCGCGACCTATGAGTTCTGGCTCAAGGCCGGCATTATTCTGCTGGGCTCGCGCTTTATTCTGGGCGACATCGCGCGGCTCGGCGGCATTTCACTCCTGCTGGTGTTTGCCGAGCTGGTGCTTTCGCTCACTTTCATGACATGGCTCGGCCGCCGCTTCCGTCTCGGCCCCAAGCTGACGACGCTGCTGGCAGTCGGCTCTTCGGTATGCGGCGTGTCCGCCATTATCGCAACCCAGGGCACGATCGATGCCGATGAGCGCGAGTCTTCCACGGCAATTGCGGCGATTCTCGCGCTGGGAGCGTTGTCGCTGTTTCTGTTTCCGCTGGTCGGCCACGCGCTCGGCATGTCGGACCACGCCTACGGTTTGTGGGCGGGGCTCGCGGTGGATAATACGGCGGAGGCGACCGCGGCCGGGGCGCTCTACTCCGACAGCGCGGGCAAGTTTGCCGTGCTCGCCAAGACCTGCCGCAATGCGACCATCGGCTTTGTGGTGCTGGGCTATGCGGTGCAGTGGGCGCGCAGGGGGCTTGCTTCTTCCGTGACTGAACAGCAGCTGCGCTATAAGGCAGCATTCCTATGGAACAAGTTTCCTAAGTTCGTTTTGGGCTTTCTGCTGATCTCGCTGTTGGCGACGCTAGGCGGCAGCAGGGTGCCGGCGCTTGCGGCTGTCGGCTTTTCCAAGGGGCAGCTCGGGGTGTTGGCCAATCTCAGCCGCTGGGCTTTTCTGCTTACGTTTGCCGGCGTGGGTCTGCGCACGAATCTGCGCGAGCTCGGCAGGCAGGGCTGGCGGCCTTTCGCGGTCAGCGCCATCGGCGAGATCGCCATTGCCGGGATCACGCTGGCGCTGGTGGTGGGGGCCGATCGGGCGTTTCACCTGTAAGCCGCTCCATCAGCCGCTCTACGTACACCAGGGTGGAATAGAAAGTCGGGCCGCCGCCGAGATCCGTCAGCCGCTGCGAGGTCAGCTGGTTGACGCCGCCCGCGTCTGCTTCAAGGCCGAGCTTGTTCCAGCCCATGCCGGCCGCGACGACGCCCGGCCGCACGCGCGGGCTCAGGAGCGCGCGCAGCACGGTGCTGCCGCGCTCGTTCCCGACCCGGCCTCTGTCGCCGTCGCGGATGCCGCGCGCGTCGGCGGCCAGGCGGTCGAGGGTTTCGCGCTGCATGGCCTGGTGCGCGGGATGGTTGGCCAGGGTCGAGTTCATGAAGTGGCCGCTTTTGCGCGGTAGAAACTCCAGCATGCCCGCAGGCGCGTGGGGGCGCGACTCCGCCGGCGCGCGAAAGGTCGGCAGGGGGTCGAGGCCGCGGGACTTCATGGCTTCCGAAAAGAACTCGACCTTGCCGGAAGGGGTGGGGAACACGCCGTCGCTGAACGGCCGGAACGGTTCGCCCTCTTTTTCAGAGGGGAAATAGAGCCGCTCGCTGCCGCCCCGGGCGCGGAGCGTGGCGCGCGTGATGCCGCGCATGAGCTCGTCCTGCCGCTCGGGGGCGTCCTCGCGCAGGGCCTGGGCGATCAGCGTTTCTTCGTCGTCCGCGAAGCACGGCTCGGGAAAGCTCATGCGCCGCGCCAGATCGCTGAAGAGCCGGACGTTGGAGCGCGCTTCGCCGCGCGGGGCGATGCTCTGCTCGGAAAGCTGGACGTGGTAGTGCCCGTAGGCGCCCTGCACGTCGGCGTGTTCAAGGAAGGTGGTCGCCGGCAGCACGAAATCGGCGTAGTCGCAGGTGTCGGTAAAGCTTTGCTCGTGGACCACGGTGAACAGGTCCTGCCGACGGAGCCCGGCGAGCACCGCGCGCTGGTCGGGGGCGATGACGGCGGGGTTGGAGTTATAAACGAACAGCGCGTGGACGGCCGGGTTGCGGAGCGTCGTTAATGCATCGCCCAGCAGCGTCATGTTGACGACGCGCGCGGGGCGTCCGAGCGGGCTTGCGAGCATGAGGTCCGGCCGCTCCAGCGCCTCTTTGTCGAAGGAGAACGCGCCGCTGGTCGAGAGCTGCAAGCCGCCGCCGGGGTGCTGCCACGCGCCCGTGAGCGCGGGCAGCATGCTGATGGCGCGGGCCGCCGCGCCGCCGTTTTCCGAGCGCTGCACGCCGTAGTTCATGCGAATGACCGCGGGCTGCGTCAGGGCGTAGGCGTGCGCCAGCTCTTCAATCGCGGCGGCAGGGATGCCGGTATCGGCCGCGACGCGCTCGGGTGGGTACGCGGCGACGTGCGCGCGCAGCTCGGGGAGGCCGCGGGTGTGCCGCGCGGTCCAGTCCGCGTCTTCAAGGCTGTCGCGCAGGATGACGTGCATGAGCCCGAGCGCGAGCGAGGCGTCGGTGCCCGGGTGCGGCGCAAGGTGCAGGTCGGCGAGCGCGGCGGTGCGTGTCCGGTAGGGGTCGATGACGACCAGCCTTGCCCCGCCGCGGCGCGCCTGTTCGATCCGCGGCCACAGGTGGATGTTGTTGCTGTGGACGTTCGCGCCCCAGGCCAGGATGAGGCGCGCGTGGTGGAAGTGTTCGGTGTCGGTCCCGAGCTTGCGTCCGTAGACCGAAAGCAGCGCTTCGCCGCCCGCGGTCGCGCAGATGGTGCGGTCGAGCTGCGAGGCCCCGAGCCGGTGAAAAAAGCGGCGGTCCATGGAGCCGTAGCCGAGCGCGCCGATGGTGCCCGCGTAGGAGTAAGGCAGCACCGACTCCGGCCCGTGCTCGCGCGCGATTGCGGCAAGCCGCCGCGCGATGGCGTCGAGCGCTTCATCCCAGCCGATGCGCTCAAAGGCCTCCTGCTCCTCGCCGGGCCGCAGGGGGCCTTTCGCCATGCCGGGCCGACGGCGCATGGGGTGAAGCAGGCGGTCGGGCGCGTAGACGTGGTCGAGGTACTTGGCGACCTTGCCGCAGAGGAAGCCCTGCGTGACCGGGTGCGCGGGGTCGCCGGCAAGGCGGGTGGCGCGCCCGGTGAGCGAGTCGATCGTGACCAAGACGCCGCACGAGTCCGGGCAGTCGAGCGAGCAGACGGCGCGCGTGGTGTGTGCGGGCATAGCGAGATTGTAGGCGCTGGCCGCCGTCCGGCTCCGCACCGCATCCTAAAGCGGCAAACCGACTGGGAGGCAAACATGCCGAAAAAAGAGAGCCATTCCGACCCGGAGCGCTACTCCGACCCGGAGCTGCGCGACAAGATCAAGAAACAGGTGACGGAAGGCGACAAGGGCGGCAAAGCCGGCCAGTGGAGCGCGCGCAAGGCGCAGATGGTCGCGAGTGAGTATGAGCACCAGGGCGGCGGCTACAAGCAGGCCCCGGACAAAGCCCAAGAAAGCCTGCAGCAGTGGGGCGAGGAAAAGTGGCGCACCGCCGACGGTGAAAAGGCCGAGCGTGAAGGCGGCACGACCCGCTACCTGCCGGACGAAGCCTGGAACAAGCTGAGCAAGGAAGAACAGGAGGCGACGAACCGGAAGAAGCAGAAGGGCTCTGTGGAAGGGAAGCAGTTTGTTGCAAATACGAAAAAGGCGGCCGCCGCGCGGAAGGACGCGGAAAGCGGGAAGAAGGCTGACGGGAGCACGGCGGCCGCGATAAAAAAGACAGCGGCGAAGAAAGCCCCGGCAAAGAAAAGCCGCAGTAAAGGAGCTGTTAAAGGCTGAGGCTGGGGGATGACGGATGGATTCCAGGTAAGTTGATTCGATGGCGCGAGGGAAGTTCTCAATGATTGTAAAAGCGTCATCTCGGGGAGCGAAGCAGCGTCAGCACTTTGTGCCGGGATGTGCTTCAACAAGGGTGTGAAGCGGTGCTACTATCCCTCTGAGGAGTTTTCCGAACATGAGCAACATGCAGTTTTACTTCGCAATGGGCGTCCCTTTCTTCACGGTGGTGCTCATGTTTATCGTGGCCACTATTTCAAATCGTTCCGCCATCAACGACCTGGGTAAAAGAATTGACGATCTGGGTAAAAGAATGGACGACTTGGGCGCGGGTCTGAATAAGCGTATGGATGACTTAGGCGCGGGTTTGAATAAGCGCATGGATGATTTTCGGATGGATGTCACAGGGCGTCTGGAGCGCATTGAGAAGAAGCTCAGCGAAGTGGAAATAACAGTGCGGCAGAACCACGAAAGCCGGCTTGCTGTTCTGGAATCAAAGGTGTTCAGCAAAGCCGGCTGATTGGGGGTGTTTGCTTTAGCAGTTGCAGGTTGTTGGTGAACGCGAGATTTGCACTGATAGCATCCATTTTGGTTGTCTTGTGCAATTTGTTTTGAAATGACATAGCGGCGGTGACGAACATCTATTACTTTGTTTCCTGTACAGTGCCGTATTTGAAAAGCTCGGTTTTGAGCGGTTCAGCAGGACAAAGTAAGAAGTCGCCGTAGAGGTTGACCGTAGATGACGGCAGCGCGAGCTGTTTATCCAAGGCTCGAACCCCTGCGTTAAGCCATAGCCGAACCCTTGCCGTTGAAGAAAAATCCGGCGTAAATGCATGCCGTGTATGCATCTGCAAGATGTAAATTGGACTATCTGTGTAGGCGTGTGCCCGTCCCGCAATCACTCGACAGGGCTTGGCGCTTACCGTGTTGAGAGTGGTTGCAAGCATCGCCATGCAGCAGGAAATACGTAGTCGCTGTCTATCTTTCATAGGCCGATAACTTCGTAATCCGGCTAGGTATACGCACATTTCTGTAATGCTTCTCAGCAGTAGAAATGCACATAAATTGTTTATAAACCGAAGTTTGAAAAGTAGCAGCTTTAGGCAGTTGTGTTTTCAAAGTGCAGCGTCTGGCAGCAGCACTTCGCGCAGAACATCACGGGCTTCCTCCAGGGCAACCCCGGTGTAGACCCCGGGAGTTTTCTTCCCGGGCTTCGGCGGTTTTTTCTCAAGCGCGGCCTTTCCGGAGGCGGCCAGGAGCACCGGGCCATGTTTGCACAGGCCCAGGCAGCCGACCGGCCGCAGCAGGAGCTCGTCTTTGCCGATGTCCTCGGCGCGAAGAATCGTCTGCATCTCGGTGAGCAGCGCGCGTGCTCCGCTGCCGGCGCAGCTTGCGCCCTTGCCGCCGCGGTTGCGCACGCAGAGGTACAGCGTCCGCTGTGCGCCGGCATCTTTTTTCTTTTTACTCACGTCGCGCCCTCAGGCCCTCGCTCCCAAGACAGATTCAAGCGTCGTCTCGCCCCGGACGTGCTCCACGCCCGGGCCGCCGGCGAAAGCGACATGCCCGCGGCTGATGCCGTCCGTCATCTCAATCATTTCGCGCGCCGCAACCGGGGTCAGGCCGAAACCCTCAAACATGGCGAGGCGCTCTCCTTCCGGCACCACCGTTGCTTCCACGGGGCGCTGGAGCAGCGCGGCGAAGACCGCAGCCGCATCCTGCATGGAGTAGCGGCGGGGCCCTTCCAACTCCAGGATGCGCTCGCCTTCCCAGCGCTCGCCCAGCAGGCGGGCGGCAAGCTGCCCGATGTCTTTTGTGGCGATCATGGGGATGGGCAGGTCGAGGGGCTCGATGGTGGAGGGAAGCCTGCCGCTTTCGCGCGCCGCCGCGAACTGCGGAAGCAGGTTTTCCATAAAGTAGCAGGCGCGGATCGCGGCGGAAGCCAGCGGCAGCGGCATCAGTTCCTGTTCCATGTCGTAGAGCTTCAGGATGAGGCCGGTACCTTCGGCGTGCTGGGCACCGTAGGAGGAAAGCAGCACCACCCGGGGCGCGTGCGCGGCCTGGAGGGCGTGCTTGATGCCGGCCAGCGCCAGCGCGTGCTCCACGCGCGGGTCGGGCGAGTCCAGCAGCGGCGGCGTCATCACGAAAACGCCCTCCACCCCGTCCAGGGCTGCTTCCAGGCGGCTCGGGTCTTCGACCGAAGCGTGAAACGGCTCGGCGCCGAGTTTTTCAAGGTCCGCGCCCTTGCCCGCGTCGCGGTGCAGCGCCCGCACCTCCTTGCCCTGCGCCAGCAGCGCCCGCACTACCGCCCCGCCTACCTGCCCCGTGCTTCCGATCACCGCGTACATTGTTGTTCTCCCCATGCTGAGATGCCGCCCGCCCGCCGCCGTGAAGGCGGCTTCAAGCGGCTTCAGCACATCCTATGAAAGCAAAACCACAGCAAGGACAAACACTCATGAGTTTGAAGGAAGCACTCGGTTTCGGAACGGATCGTAAAATCCGGTACGGCATTGTGGCCCTGGGGTCGATCTCGCAGGAGGCCATGATGCCCGGCGTGGAGCACACGGGCAACTCCGCCATGACGGCGCTGGTCACCGACGACCCCGTGAAGGCGAGGGAGCTCGCGAAGATGTATGGAATCGAGTATACCTACACTTACGACCAGTTCCCGCAGCTGCTCCAGTCGGGGCACATCGATGCCATTTATCTGGCGCTGCCCAACTGGAAGCATGCCGAGTTTGCCGTGCCCGCGCTCCAAGCCGGCATCCATGTGCTGCTGGAAAAGCCGATGGAGGTGTCCTCCGCGCAGTGCGAGGCGATCCTGGCCGCGCAAAAGGGTTCGCCCGCGAAGCTGATGGTGGCCTATCGGCTCCACTTCGAGCCGGCTACCATTGCCGCGATTGAAAAGGTGCGCTCGGGCGAGCTGGGCGATGTGCATATTTTCAACTCGACTTTCTGCCAGGTGGTGGATGCGGCGAACCACCGCGCGCACTCGGGCGTGGAGGCCGGCCCGGTTCTGGACATGGGGCCATACCCGATCAACGCGGTACGCAACCTGTTTGAGGATGAGCCGACGGAGGCGTTTGCCGTGGGCACGCGGCACCCGGAGTCCGGCTTCGGCGACTTCGACGACACGGTGAGTGTCACGCTCAAGTTCCCAAAGAACCGCATCGCGCAGTTTACCGTTTCCTACTACGGCAACAAGCTTGATACTTACGTGGTGGTCGGCACCAAGGGCTCGCTGGAGGTGAACCCGGGCTATATGTACGGCAAGCCGCTGGAGCACTACGCGGTGATCGGGCAAAAGGAAGACCACGAAAGCTTCAAGAACACCGACCACTTCGGCGGCGAGATGAAGTATTTCTCCGACTGCATCCTTCACAACAGGGAGCCGGAGCCGGACGGGCAGGAGGGGCTGGCCGATGTGCGGGTGATCGAGGCGATCCACCGCAGCCTGGAAAGCGGGGCGTGGGAAAAGGTAGACCGGGTGCCGGTGACGCGGCGCATTGCAAAGGACCAGGGGGAAACACTGCGGGCGCAAAGCTCGCCGGAGATGGTGAACACCAGTTCGCCGGCGCGCGGGCAGGAGAAGACGCCGAAGAACTGAGGGATGCCGCCTGTTTCCTGAAAGCGTGTGTTTTACCGCGCCGGGCCGAGAACGGCCCGGTGCTACCCTCAAACCAGCAAGGTTCCAGGAAAGCCATGACTTCGACGAACGAGGAACAAATCAGCCCGGATCTCCAGGCGCGTTCCGGCTTCGGCGTAGCCGGCGCGCCGCGGCCGCGGGGTTCGCGCTTTGTGCGCGCGTGTTTCCGGAAGCCGGTGGACCGCACGCCGGTGTGGTTTCTGCGGCAGGCCGGCCGCTACATGGCGGAGTACCAGGCGGTACGCCGGCACCACTCGCTACTTGAAATCTGCAAGCAGCCCGCGCTCGCGGCCGAGGTGACCATTACTGCCGCGGAAAAGCTGGGCGTGGACGCGGCCATCATCTTTGCCGACCTCCTGCTGCCGTTTGAGTGCATGGGGCTGCCGTTCGAGTTTGTCGCGGGCGAAGGCCCGAAGGTACATGCGCCGGTACGCTCCAGGGAAGCAGTGGATGCGCTGCGGACTAACCGCGCCGACGAGCTCGGCTATGTGGGCGAGGCGATCCGGCGGGTGGCTTCGCACTTTGAGCATCGCACCCACGACGACACCGACGACGCGCTCGGCATCCTCGGCTTTTGCGGCGCGCCGTTTACGCTGGCCAGCTACATGATCGAGGGCTCCGGCTCGCGCCAGTACATCCATACGAAAACGATGATGTACCGCGACCCCGCGGCCTGGCAGCTGCTGCTGGAAAAGCTCACCGCGGTGCTGACCGACTATGCGCGGCAGCAGGTGGATGCCGGGGCGGACGCGATTCAGATTTTCGACAGCTGGGCCGGGGCGCTGGCGCCGGCGGACTACCGCGAGTTTGTGCTGCCGGTGACGCGCGTGCTGGTGCGCGCGGTGCAGGCCATGGGCGTGCCGGTGATCTACTTCGGCGTGGACACGGCGGCGCTGCTGCCGGCCATGCGCGAGGCCGGGGCCGACGTGCTGGGGCTGGACTGGCGCACACCGCTCGGGAAAGCCTGGCGCGAGCTGGACTATAGCTGCGCGGTGCAGGGCAACCTGGACCCGATCACGCTGTTTGCCGAGCCCGAGCTGCTGGACCGCCGCGTAGAGCAGATCCTGACGGAAGCCGACGGGCGGCCCGGCCACATCTTCAACCTGGGCCACGGCATCGTACCCGGCACGCCCGTGGAGCATGTGCAGCATGTGGTGGAAACGGTACGGCGCTTGTCGCAGCGCGAGGGGAAAAGATGAGCGGGAAACGAGCGGTTCTGCTGCTGGCCCACGGTACGCCCGATGAGCTGGGAGATGTTCCGAAGTACCTGAGCAATGTGGTGAGCGGACGGCCCATGCCGCAGGAAGTGATCGAGGAGATCACGCATCGCTACGGACTGATCGGCAAAAGCCCGCTGACGGGGCTCACCCTGGAGCAGGGCCGACTGCTGGGCGAAGCGCTCGGCACGCCGGTGTACGTGGGTATGCGCAACTGGAAGCCCTACATCGTGGATGTGGTGAAGCAGATGAAGGCGGACGGCATCACGGAAGCCGCCGCGATCTGCCTGGCCCCGCAGAACTCCCGCACCAGCGTGGGCCTGTACCGGCGCGCGGTGTATGCCGAGGCGGGCGACGCGATGCGCATCGACTTCACAGAGGGCTGGGCGGAGCACCCGCTGCTGGCCAATGCCTTTGCGGAGCGTCTGCGCCCGGTGCTTGCCGGGGTCGGCGAGGAAACGGGCGAGGAGCCGACGGTGCTGTTTACGGCGCACTCGGTCCCTTGCCGGACGATTCAGATGCCGGCAGCGGGCGCGCCC
>CAXTSG010000104.1:0-2597 GCA_964246825.1 uncultured Acidobacteriaceae bacterium
CCTCTACATCCAGGCGAGCCTTTTGCGCTTCCTCGGGGATGGCGGCCTCGGTGGCGGCGGTAAACGCGGCCTGGGCCTGCGCCACGCCGCCCCGCGAATCCAGCGCGCTCCCTTGGAGGTCGCGGTCTTCAAGCGTAAGGAGCAGCTGCCCCGGCCGCACATGCGCGCCGCGCGCCACGTACTCCGCCCGGATGGGCGCGCTGATGCGGGGCGCGAGCGCGGCCTGCGCCAGGGGCGCAAGCATCGCGTCGGCAGCTATCTCCTCGGAAATGGAGCCGACGGTGGGGTGCATGGCCGTGACAGAGACCGCGGCCTCTGCCGTGTCGGTTGCGGCATCTTTTTTGCAGCCGGAAATGCCCACCGCCAAAGCGGCCAGGAGAAGACCGGCGAAGCACCCTCCGTGCGCGCGAATGGGCATGGCTACAGGCTCCCCGTAAGGGTTTCAAGCTGCGCCAGGGCGAGCCGATAGCGCACCGTGCCGTCGATCTGAGCCGTTTCCGCAAGAATCAAAGTGTTTTGCGCATCCACTACTTCCAGCACGGTGCTTTCCCCGTCCACATAGCGCAGGTTGGTGAGCCGCAGGCTTTCCCGCGCCGTGCCGACGCTTCCATCCAGCGAGGCCAGCTGCGCTCGGGCGACCGAGGCTTCCCCAAAGTATTCGTTGAAGTCGGCCAGCAGCCGCCGCTGCGCCTGCGTCAGCGCCGTTCTGGCCGCGTCGGCGCGAATGCGCGCTTCCTTAACCCTGCGCTCCGTGGTCAGCCAATCCCACACGGGAAGATCAAGCGTTGCGCCGGCGGAATAGCCCAGGTTGCGAACGCCGTCCGGCCCCGCGGCCGCGAACTGCGGCGCATCAATGCCGTAGGTAAAGTTAAGCGCAAGGTCGGGCAGCAGCGCGGCTTCTGCTCCAAAGGCGGCAGCCCGGCCGGCCTCCAGGGAGGCAAAGGCGCTGCGCAGCTCCGGGCTGTTGGTTTTTGCCGCGAGCTCAGCCGCTCCGCGCTCGGGCAGCTCCGGCGGAGCCTGCGCCGGGGCCACCGTATAAGGAACAGCCGGGTCGGGAAACAACAGAATCCCGAGTTCCAGCCGTGCTTTCTCGCTGAGCAGCCGCGCGTCGGCCAGCTCCCGATCGCGGCCCTGCTGCTGGAGCTGCGCTTTCAGCACATCGGCATGCGCGGCCTCGCGGCCTTCTTCGCGCTTGCGGGTGATGTCGAGAAAACGGTCGGCTTCGTCCAAAGCCTCCCGCGCGATAAGAATCTTCTGTTCCTCCGCGCCGACGCTGAAATAGAGATTCACGACGACGGCAATCAGGCCCCGGCGCGCAATTTCCAGCTCGGCCGCGGCGCGCAGGGCATTTGCATCAGCCTGGCGCACGGCTGCCGCTTGGGCAAAACCGAGCGTTTCATTTACCTGGACCTGGCTGTAGTACTCGTGCAGGGTGTTGTTGGCGATAAATACGGGCAGGGACTGCTGCACGCTGCCCTGCGTGCTGAAGGTTCCCGATTGGAGGGTGGTTTTCGAGTGGTTCGACTCCGTAAAAAGAAACTGATTGTGGTACACGGCAGAGGGCAGCAGCGCGGCGCGCGCGTCCTTGCGCTCCAAAGCCGTCGCGCGGCTTTCGGCCACTGCCGCCGCGAACGTCGGCTCATTCCTTTCCGCCTGCTGAACTGCTTGTTCCAGAGTCAAGGCAGCCGGCGCTCCGGGCGCTGCCGCGCTTTGAGCCGAAGCAGTGCCGGAAATCACAGTGAGGTAAAGAAGCGACTTCCCTATTTCACGAAGAGCTTGAAAACGCATCGAGAAAACAGCCTTCCCCCTCAGCTTAAGCTAGGCGGCAGCATCCATGATGTCGCATCTCCCCGAAGGTGCCCTGAATGTACCCGCCTCCCCCAGGGCTATGGAAGCGCACAGTAGAAAACACGATCCTGTCGCGCTTGCTTCCGCTGCAAGTACAAAGGGACGCCAAGGTGCGAATCCGTGTTTTCAACGAGGCATCTAAACGTGCGTGCCGGACGGACCGCGTACTCCTGGGACCCGCCGTGAGGCGTGGAGAAAGCATGCATGCTGACCTCTTTTTTTGATTCTGTCGGCAGGATGACGCTGTTCGGCCTCCGAGCGATACGGGATGTTTTTCGGCCGCCGCTGGAAGCAGATTACCTGATGGAGCAGTTCTATGAGATTGGAGTGGAATCGCTTTCGCTGATGTTGACCGCGGGCCTTGCCCTCGGAGTCGTAATGACGCTGCACACGCGCTCGACCCTGGTGCAGTTTGGGGCGGAAGCGGAAATCCCGACGTTCCAGGCGATGGCCTTCTTTAACGAGATCGGGCCGCTAGTAGCGGCGCTGCTGATGGCCGGACGCGTGGGCGCGGCAATCGGAGCGCAGCTGGCGAACATGCGCGCGAACGAGCAGATTGATGCGATCGAGACGCTTTCCATGGACTCTTTTAAGTTTCTGGTGGTCACGCGCATTACGGCCTGCACCCTGATGCTGCCCGTGCTGACGGTGTTTATGGATGCGGCCGGGGTGATGGGCGGCTACCTTTCGGAAGCAGCGACCTCGCACCTGGGCCTGCGTCTGTACTTCGCGCGGGCCTTCGACAATGT
>CAXTSG010000104.1:2607-10207 GCA_964246825.1 uncultured Acidobacteriaceae bacterium
CAATGTGGCTCTTGCGGACATTCTTCCGCCGACCCTGAAGACAGCGGTTTTCGGCTTCCTGATCGGCACGATTTCCTGCTTCTACGGCTACACGACAAACGAGGGCTCGGACGGGGTGCGGCGCGCGGCCACCAACAGCGTGGTGGTGTCCTCGCTGGTGGTGATCGTGGCGGACGTCATCCTGGTAAAGCTGATTTTCTTCCTGTTCCCGGACCAGGCGATATGACGGAGGAACGGAACAACGAATCGGGGCAGATAGCGGTGTGCTTCGAGCATGTAACCAAGACCTTCGGGGATCGCAAGGTGCTGGACGACATCTCCTTTTCGCTGCCGAGGGGAGAAGCATTGTGCATCTTGGGGCGCAGCGGCACGGGCAAGAGTGTGTCTTTGAAGCTGATGATCGGCTTGATGCGGGCGGACGCGGGCAAGGTCGCGGTGATGGATCGGGATGTCGGGTCGCTGGACGAGGCCGGTTTGTCAACCATGCGAAGAAAGATGGGCTTCCTGTTTCAAGGCGCGGCGCTGTTTGACTCGTTCTCGCTGTGGGACAACCTGGCGCTGCCCTTGCGAAGGCTGAACAAGAACCGCTCGCCCCAGCAAATCAAGGAGGCGGTGGACGGCACGCTGGCGCAGGTGGGGCTGGAAAAGGACGGCAGCAAGATGCCGGCAACCCTATCAGGCGGGATGCAAAAGCGCGCCGGGCTGGCGCGTGCGCTGGTGCTGGAGCCCGAGGTGCTGCTGGTGGATGAGCCGAGCAGCGGGCTGGACCGGATTACGGCGTCTGAGATCGACGAGCTGCTGCTGAAGATAAAGCGCGAGCGGCAGACGACCATGGTGATCGTGACGCACGACGTCCACGGCGCGCGCAAGATCGGCAATAAATTCGCGGTGCTGGATGAGGGAAAGCTGCTGGCTTTCGGGAGCCCGGAGGAGCTGGACCGACGCGACGACAAGCACCTCGACCAATTTATTTCGGAGACCGGGCCTTGAAAAACCATAATGTGTGGGTAGGCATCGTTATCGCGGCGGCGGTGGTGCTGTTCGGCGTGAGCCTTTTCCTGCTGGGCGACCAGCACAAGGCGTTTCATGCGAAAACGGATTACTATGCCGACTTCATCAGCGTGGATGGCATCACCAAAGGATCCAAAGTCAGGGTAAGCGGCATGGACGCGGGACAGGTGCAGGACATCGTGATTCCGCCGTCGCCCGCGCAAAAGTTCCGGGTCAAGATCACCCTGGACAATCATCTGCGCGGACTTGTTCGGACGGATTCGATCGTTTCCGTGGAAACCTCAGGGCTGGTGGGCGATAAGTTCCTGCTGGTGCGGGAAGGAAGCGAAGGCGCGGCGGAGGCGGCCTCGGGCGCTACCCTGCCGAGCAAAGAACCGTTCGACATGGGCAAAATGCTGGACCAGGCGAATGGTTTGCTGACGCAGGTGGGTGGAACGCTGACGCAGGTCAACGGCACGATCACGGACGTGCAGGGCCGCCTGGATGGAGCCCTGGGTGCGGTCACTAAGACTGTAAACAATACGAACGGGTTGGTGACGGACGTTCGACACGGCAAGGGAACGGCAGGGATGCTGCTGGAAGACCCGGCAACGGCGGCGGATGTACGGCAGGCAGTTGTAAACACGCGCACCGCCACCGAAAGCCTGGATGCAACCATGAAACAGGTAAACGGGATGGTGACGGACGCCCAACAGCGGCAGCTTGTAGCCAAAGTAGATGACACGCTGAACAGCACGAAGGGCGCGGCGCGGCAGTTGGACGAAACCGCACAGCAGGTACACCAAACGCTGGGAAGCGCGTTCGCCCCGGACGGGTTCGGGCAGGACGCGGGGGCGAACCTGCGGCAGTCGCTGACCAACGTGAACGCGGCGACGGGGAACCTGGCGGATGACACGGAAGCACTGAAGCACGAGTTTTTCTTCAAGGGATTTTTCAAGAAGCGGGGCTATAACAATCTCGACCAGCTGCCGACGGAGCCTTACCGCAGCGGAAAAATCCTGGGCAAGCGGGTGGAAACGCGGCAGTTGATAGAAGCGACGCCGTTGTTTGTCGAGGGGGCGAACGGGACGGAAACGCTCTCGGCCCAGGGCCGCGCGGAGCTGGACGAGGCGGCAAGCCGGATCGAAAACCTGTATGACGAGCCGCTGATTGTGGAAGGCTACGCGGACGGCGGAACCGCCGGGCAGATGCTGGTCCTGTCGCGCGAGCGGGCTCTGCTGGTGCGGAAGTATCTCCAGGTAAAGTTCGGCCTGGCACCGAAGGACACCGGCATTGTGGGATTAAGCGGGACCCCGCCCGAGAAGGCCGGGAAAAGCAGCTGGAACGGGGTGTGCCTGGTGCATGTGGAACCGCGAAAGTAGCTGCGTCAGTCAACCAGCGCGGCAATCTCCGAAAGCTCGAAGACGATGTTGTGGGCGGACAGGGAGAACTGAGTAGCCCGGACAAGCTGGCCGTCCTCAAAGCGCGACCAGATGCCGGTGTCGGGGTCTACCTGGTAGATGGCGGGGATGCCCATGGCCTGGTAGCGCATCAGTCTCTTCGTGACGCGTTGGACTCGATCTTCCGGGCTGAGAACCTCAAACACAGCGAGCGGCGGGTGCGTGGGGATGCGCTCCCGAGGCTGCGAGTGGTCCAGGACGGTGACATCGGGAACCTGGAAGTTGCCGGGCAGAACCTGGACGCGCAGCTCAGGAACTGAGCGGATGTTCCACTCACGCTTGTGAGCCCGAAACCACTCAAGAATTGCGCCTTGCCATTCTGCGTGACTGTCTTCTCCCATAGGGCGCTCCTGAAGTTCGTCGTCGACAAAGTCGGCATCGGGCTCCCACTCACTGCTGGAAAGATAGTGTTCGAGCGAGACGCGGGTTGCGGTAGCCATGCGATTTACCTCTTTCTAAATATAATTGCACCTCGATAGCGAAGAAGCGGCGAGCTGATTCAGCGGCTCCCGACAGCCTGCGGCCTGCGGCGGGGCAGGGTACGAAGGATCGGTTCAAGCTGCCGAAGCGCGGCCTCGACGGTGACGCCGTAGCGGGCGCGAAGCTCGTCGACCTTACCGTGCTCAATAAAGCGATCAGGCCAGCCGATGCGGATGACGGGAACGGTGAGGCCGGCCTGTGAAAGCTCTTCCAGCACGGCCGAGCCGAAGCCGCCTGAAAGGACGTGGTCCTCAAAGGTAACGACGGCCGCGGCCGCGCGGCTATGCTCCAGCAGCAGTTCGCGGTCCAGCGGCTTGACAAAGCGCGGGTTGATGACAGCCGCGGTAAAGCCCCAACCTTCCAGGGTGGCGGCAAGCTCCCGGGCCATGGGGAGCAGAACACCGAGGCCGAGAATGGCGACCTCGGCAGGCTTCAGCGTAGGCGCAAGGCCGGCTGTTAGGTGGACCAGCTTGCCCTGCCCGATGGATATCGCCTGCGGCTCGGGCTTAAGCGCGACGCCGGGGCCGACCCCGCGAGGGTAGCGAATGGCGCTCGGGCCCGCATGCAGCCGCGCGGTTTCGAGCATGTCGGCAAGCTCATCCTCATCCGTCGGAACCATGTGGATGATGTTGGGAATGGGCCGGAGATAGGAGATGTCGAATAGCCCGTGATGAGTGGCACCGTCATCGCCCGACAGCGAGCCGCGATCCATGCAGAAGACAACCGGAAGGTTCTGAAGGCAAACATCGTGGACGATGGGATCGAAGGCGCGCTGGAGAAACGTGGAATAGATGGCGCAGAAGGGCCGAAACCCGCGCGTGGCCATGCCTGCCGCGAAAATCACGGCGTGCTCTTCCGCGATGCCGACGTCGAAATAGCGCTTGGGGTGGTGCGGGCGAAACAGGTCGAGCGCGGTGCCGTTGGGCATGGCCGCTGTGATGGCGACGACCTTGTCGTCCCGGTCGGCGAGCCGGACCAGGGTATTGGCAAAGACCTCGGAGTAGGTGGGTTGGCCGCCCTGGTGCGTGTGGCCGGTTTCCGGGTCATAGGGGCCTAGGCCGTGGAACTTCTTTTGCCCGTCAAGCGCGGGCTGGAAGCCGCGGCCTTTCTGCGTAATGGCGTGGAGCAGCACGGGGCGGTCCTGCTGCTTCAGGAACTCGAAAGTTTCAATGAGCAGCGCGATGTTGTGGCCGTCGAGCGGTCCGTAGTAGGTGAGGCCGAAGTCCTCAAAGAAGGAGGACGGAAACACCATGCCTTTTGCGGCCTCTTCCGCGCGGCGCACGGCCTGCTTGGCAGCCTTGCCGCCGATCCGCTCAACCAGCTTGGTGGCCCCGGCATGGAGCGAGTTGACGCGCTGGTTGGTGACGATCTTGTGGAGCATGCGGGCGACGGCGCCGACGTTGCGGTCGATGGACCACTCATTGTCGTTGAGCACGACGATCAGGCGCTTGGTTTGGTCGGCGATGTTGTTGAGGGCTTCAAAGGAGATGCCGTTGGTGAAGGCGGCATCGCCGGCAAGGGCGACAATGTGCTCGGTGCCGCCGGCAAGGTCGCGCGCAACCGCCATGCCGAGCGCGGCGGAAAGCGCTGTGCCGGCGTGGCCCGCGCCGTAGCTGTCGTGCTCGCTTTCCGTGCGGAGCATAAAGCCGTTAAGCCCGCCGCCTTGGCGGATTGAGTCAAAGCGCGACTCGCGGCCGGTGAGCAGCTTGTGGATATAAGCCTGGTGCGAAACGTCAAAAACGAACTTGTCCTCGGGCGTGGAAAAAACATAATGCATGGCGAGCGTAAGCTCAACGACGCCGAGATTGGGGCCGAGATGCCCGCCGGAGCGGGACAGGGAGACGATGAGGCGTTCGCGGATCTCCTGCGCGAGGGACTCGAGCTGCGGTACCGTGAGCTGCTTGATGTCGGCCGGAGATTGAATGGAGCCGAGTCGAGTGGTCATGCGAAGGCCTTATGCGGCGCGGAGGCTGGTAGGGATCAACGGCTCCTGCCGAGGGCGCGCGGAACAATTCAGACTCCTAAGTATAGCAAGGGCAGCAGGTTAGGCTGCGGATCGGAACAGGATTCTGAGTTTGGTCAGGCGGCCGCGGTGCGTGTAGCCGGTATTTTCAAGAATGCTCATGTCGCCGCGAAGATCGGCACGGAGGCCGTCCACCTTAGCATCGATTTTTGCGTCCATCCGATTGCTGAGTGCTTCAATTTAACTTCCATGCGGGCACCCAGAGCTTCAATCTTCAAGTCAGAGCGGAGGATTGAGATGACGACGTCAGTCGTAGGCAGGGCCGCCGGCACCGCCACGGCAGCAATCACTGCTATCGCCTCTAAGACATCGTTACTTCCTCCCTTGCCTGATTCTATCGCCCGGAACAGGAAAGGACGAAAACTCTTTCGTACTGTTTAACGAGGAGGCAATTCCGTTTCGGGAAGCACCAATACCCCTTCCCACCGGGCTATCACAGCGGCGGCCAGGCAGTTGCCGGAGACGTTGATGACGGTACGGCCCATATCCATCAGGGCGTCGATGCCGAGAATGAGAAAAATGGGAGCTTCCGGCAGGTGCAGGGTGCTTGCGGTGGCGAGCAGGACCACGAGCACCGCCCGCGGTACGCCGGCAACCCCCTTGCTTGTGAGCATGAGCACAAGCAGCATGCCAAACTGGGCGCGCAGGCCCAGGTGCCGGCCCGCGGCCTGCGCCGTGAAAACAGACGCGATCGCAAGGTAGAGCGCGGAGCCCGCAAGGTTGAAGCTGTACCCCGCGGGGATAACAAAGGCGAGGATGGAGCGTGGAACGCCGAAAGCTTCCATCGACTCCATGGCGCGGGGCAGCGCGGCCTCGGAGGTAGAGGTGGCGAAGGCGATAGCGGCAGGCTCGGCAACGGCGCGCAAAAATGAGCGTAGCGGAACGCGGGCAAGCAGCGCGGCGGGAAGCATGGCCAGGAGCGCAAAAGCAGCAAGCGCTGCGTAGAGGGTGAACAGCAGGCGGCCGAGCGAAGCCAGAACAGCAAGCCCCGCAGAGGCAACCGTGCAGGCAAGCGCCGCGCCGATGGCGAAAGGGGCGAGATACATGACCAGGTTAGTGAAAGCGAACATAGCCGCGGTCAGCGACTCGACAAGCGCCAGCATGGGCCGGCGCTTCTCTGCCGGTACCCGGCGCAGAGCGAGGCCGAACAGGAGCGCAAAGACCGCGACCTCAAGGATTTGATTGTCGGCAACAGCGTGGGCGAGGTTATCCGGAAAGACGTGGAGCAGAAAAGATTGCCAGGTTTGCGGGGGCGGTGCCGCGACAGGCGCGGCCGAAGCCGGAAGCGCAACGCCGATGCCGGCCCCTGACAGGTTGATGGCAAGGAGGCCGATGACCAGAGCGACCGTAGTGAGAAGTTCGAAGTAGACAAGGGACTTCCAGCCGAGGCGCCCGACCGGAGCATCAGCATGGCCGGCGAGACCGGAAACCAGGGTGCCGAAGATGAGCGGAGCAATGATGGACTGAATCAAACGAAGAAAAATGTCGGAAAGAACATGAAGCGAGAGAGCGAGATGCGGAAGATCATGGCCGAGTTCAACGCCGCCAAGCATGCTCCAAAAAAGCCAGGGGGTAAGCGAGCGATGACGAATGGCCGGGGCCGCGAGTAGAAGAAGTCCGAGCATGCGAAGGCTGACGGGTAGCAGCGGCACATGTGAAGGGATAAAGCCGAAAGCCCAGAGCACGGCACCCAGGACAGCCGCGGCGTGTATGGATTGGAACGGTGCCGGTCCCCGTCTGAAGAAGTTCATCGGATCAGCATAGAGGGTTAGGAAGAGTTTACCGGCAGGCAATCGGCGGCGCGCGGGAGACGCGACCTTCCTGAGTACTGAATAGGCCGCGGACGATTGACTAAGTCCTGGTAAAGATTCTTGCGCCGGGTGCAAGCGCGGTTTGTAAAAGCACCGGCTCTCGCAGATGTAGGTCGTCGCATCTTTCAGACAGAAGATTTGATAAAGCGGGAGAAGCAATAGTATGAGGATTCTGGCTATCGGCGGTTCAGGGCGGGTTGGATCGGAAGTTGTTCGAAAGCTTTTACAACACGGCGCTGAAGTAAGCGTGCTTGTACGTAAGGAAGACACTAAACTCCCGCAGGGGGCAGTGCCTGTCGTTGGAGATCTTCTTGATCCCATTGCCGTGGAAAAAGCACTTCAGGGAGTAGATAAGCTCTACTTATTGAACGCTGTTCTTCCAGAAGAGCTTACTCAAGGTTTAATTGCTTATGACCTTGCGAAGCGATCGGGCGTAAAGCATGTGGTTTATCATTCTGTTTTCCGCGCAGACCGCTTTATGGACGTGCCGCATTTCGCGGCTAAAGCCGCACTGGAAGATGCCTTGCGGGAGTTTGATGTTCCCTACACTATCATTCGACCGAATTATTTCCACCAAAACGACGCGGGATTGAAAGAACCGATCGCCAAGGCAGGCGTCTACCCGATGCCGCTTGGCCCGGTCGGGGTTTCCAGCGTGGATGTTCGAGATATTGCGGAAGCAAGCGCCATTTCCTTGATGACCGAGGGGCACGAAGGAAAAACCTACAATCTGAACGGTCCGGAGGTTCTCAGCGGACCGGCTGCCGCCGCTATATGGAGCGAGGTCTTGGAACGCAAGGTAACTTACGGCGGCAACGATATGGATGCCTTTGAAG
>CAXTSG010000105.1:0-4192 GCA_964246825.1 uncultured Acidobacteriaceae bacterium
GTAATAGTCAGCCATCTGCTGCTTGGTTGTGCCGGTTGCCGCGTCCAGGACCTTGTCGGGATGCGTGAGCCTCACAACGCTTTTCGCACGGGCTGTTGCCGTCGCCTGAGGCCGCTTTTCCGTCGGAGCCTGCATCGTCTCCCCTTCGTCGAGCTTCCCTACTTTCTTCCTCGGCTCGTCGGACGGGCTGTCCATGACGGGCAGCGCGGCTTCTTCCCGCCTTACTTCCGCCGCGGGCTTATCGGCGCGCAACCCCTGAAAAGAAGCGTGCCGCACCATGTCATCCGCGGTCCAGTTCGCAAACTGCACCTCGCACACAAGCTCCGGGCGCACATAGATCGCGCCGCGCCGGGCAAGAGCATCGAGCGCATGGTTATACGGCGACTTCGCCGCCCGCAGCCGCTCCAGCTGCTGCCGCAGTTCGCGCGCGGAATCCTCTGTAAAGCCGGTGCCGCACCGCCCGCAATGGAGAAACTTCTCGCCCGCGTAGTAGCCGAGCAGCAGCGAGCCTACCCCCGCGCCCTTGTCCTTCGGCAGCGTAAAACCGCCGACCACAAACTCCTGCCGGTGCGTACATTTCAGCTTCAGCCAGCTTTCGGTGCGTCCGGCCGTGTAGGGAGCGTCGACTTGCTTTGAAAGAATGCCCTCCGCGCCTAACCGGCAGGCGTGCGTGTACACCTCATCGGCGGACACAATCAGGTGCGGGCTGTAGGCGAGCAAGTTGGACTCGTTCGCCGCCGCGGCTTCGGCAATCAGCGGCTCCAGCAGCTCCTTGCGGGTGTGCAGCGGCAGCCCGCGCAGGTTGCGGCCGTTCAGGTGCAGCAGGTCAAAGGCAAAGTAGGTGAAGCTGCTGCTATCGGCATTTTCAAAAGCGCTTTGCAGCTTAGCAAAGCTCGCCTGCCCTCGTTCATCCAGGATCACCAGCTCCCCGTCGAGCACGGCCTGCTCAACCAGAATCTGCTCGCAGGCACGCGCGACGGGGCGCATCCGGTGCGTCCAGTCCAGCCCGGAGCGGGTGTAAAGAACCACTTCGCGCTTTCCTTTGGCTACGCCTGCGGCGCGGATGTGTGCCTGGATGCGGTAGCCGTCCAGCTTAAGCTCGTGGAGCCACCCGGACCCCGGCGGGATCGTATTTGCCGGGGTGGCAAGCTGCGGCGGCAGAAAGGGCGGCATCGCCTCCTTGGAAGCCTTCTGCAAGGCGGGCGGCATGGAGGGATTGGAGGCCGTGCTTTGCTTTTGCACCGGGGCGGCTTGCGGCGGTTTCAGCGCCCGGGCCGGCGTTTGGGCGGCAGCGGGAACAGGGATGCCGGCACGCCGCGCAAGAATCTTCTGCTGAAGGCGCGAGCGGTTTGCCGGCGCGCCGGAGCTTTGTTCCAGCGGCTTCGAGTTCCAAATGTGGTCTTCCGCGGCGGCAATCTCCTCCAGGCTGCGGCCGGTTACAACCGAGTCGGGCGCTTCGTCGGTAATCAGCGGCGAGCCCTCCGGCCGTTCCTGCCCATCACGCTCCTTGATCAGCAGCCAGTTCGGTTTTCCTTCCTTGGCGAAGCGGCCGCCCATGCGCACCAGGGTCCAGCGGCCTTCCAGCTTGTGCCCGTGAAGGGTGAACTTGAGCGAGCCTTTTCGGAGGCCCTCGTCAAAGTCGTGCCCGGCGAGCGGCTCCCAGGTACCCTGATCCCACACCAGCACCGTGCCGCCGCCGTACTGCCCCTTGGGGATCGCGCCTTCAAAGCCGCCGTACTCCATCGGATGGTCTTCGACCTCAACGGCCAGGCGCTTGTCCTTCGTGGAGTAGCTGGGGCCTTTAGCGCAGGCCCAGCTTTTCAGAACGCCGCGCCAGCCGAGGCGGAAATCATAGTGAAGACGCGTGGCCGCGTGTTTCTGGATCACAAACGGCAGCCCTTCTTTCGGCAGCCAGTCCGGCCTATCGCGCTCGCCCCCGCTCGGCTCGGCGGTAGTGGAGAAGTCGCGCATGGCGCGGTAGCGGGCAAGCTGCGCGTCGACTTGGTTGGTATGAATTTGTGATCTCGCTTTTGTCATTGCATGATCACCAACTAGGAGGCTTGAACAGCTTTGCGCCCGCTCGCGACAGAATAGGATTGGGAAATTGTGATGCTGCTAAACGGTTAGGTGTGATGTGCCTGACAAAGCTGGCAACGTCCCGTAAACCTTCAGGAACACGGTTATCAGGGCAGAACAGCCCGACCGGCTTATCAACTTCATATCTCACTACTCGCATAGGCTCGATAAGATCCGTATCCTTCGATAACACTACCGCTGCGTCAAAAATATTTAGAAAAGCATCCCGCACAAGATGGGTTGCTAGGTTTACATCTGAACCCTTTTCCTCAATCGTATGAACTTCTACAAACCTTGGATGTCCTTCTATGGGTGAAACCAAGGGCCGTACAATAGTTTTGGGAAGAAACTTTCCATAATGAATCGAAACCTCGGGCAAGGTACTTAATGCTTTTAGGTACACTTGCTGACGCCTTGGCTGCTCAGGGTCGCGATTTCCTGACACTATGGCTGTGTAGTACCTGATTGCCTGAATCTGATTGACTGGATTAAGAAGGCTGCGGCTTAGAGCTAAAAGATCAAGCCACTTGTAAGCGGTTTCTCTAAGAGCCCGATTGTATAGATTGAAGCCGTCTACGTAGATGTAAGTTCGCATAGAAGCAAAGGCTGTCGGTTTCCCGACAGCCTTTGAGCTGTCAGCATGCTGACAGCGGGTATAGATGTACCCTACACGGCACAAACCAAAGATGCAAGGTCGTGCTCAAAAATGATGAATTCTTTCATCCTTAAGCGGTACAGGCGTCGGACGGGCAGCTACTTCGCGCTCCAGCGAGCGAGTCACCAGGTCACGGGAGCCCAGGCCCACCGCCAGCGCCAACGCCAGCACAATACCGCCGAAGAGGATGCCAAAGGCAAGGTCCACAATGCGGCCGCCGATCTGGAGATGATCGAGCGCCATGGCGGTCGTCAGCACCAGCACCAGCCACTTGACGCCGGCACCCAGGAGGCTCGCATGCTGCAGGTTCATGTTGACGCCTGAAATTAACACCGAGCGGCCCAGGATGCGGGCGATCAGCGTACCGGCAAAGAGCAGCACCAGCGCGCCGACCACGCGCGGAACATACGAGAAGACATAGGCGGAAATGCCGTTGTCGGAAGAGCTGGCCTCAAAGGCGGAAATGCCGACCAGCACACCGACGAGAAACAGCGTCCAGAAAACAATGCGCGACACAAGCCGGGAAGGCGACTGGGTCCACTCGGTAAGTGTTTCGTTCCCTTCAAACCGCGCATCGAAGCGCACCGCGGCGAGGATCCGCCGTGTCACCCAGGCCAGACCCGCGGCAAGAGCGGCAAACAAAAGAAGAGCCGCGATAAAAGCAGCGATGCCGGGCAGCAGCGTCACAATCTTCGTGATGACGCGTCCTACGGAATTCTGCAGGGATTGTGCGATCTGTTGACCCATCGAAAACTCCTTTTTGCGGGCGCGATACTCCGGCGGGCTGCCCCGGTTCCATCCAAGGTTGCGCGGAGCTAGGGATTGAAGCGGTCAGGCCAGCGCCAGCGGCGCACCAGGTAGGGCTTTCCATCCTCAAAGGCGCGCGCCAGCTGCTCTGTCCGTGTCGGGGCATGGAAGCTCGGGTCGGCCGCAGCCTCATTGATAAAGGAAGCGGCCCAGCCCAGGTACAGCGGCGTAAGCGCGCCCAGCAGATGTGTGCGGTTGATGGTGCGCTGCCGGTAGCCGAGCGCAAAGTCGTAAATGATGCGCACCCACAGCTCATCGGGCATGCGGAAGCGGTCGGGCGAAAGCTGCGTCAGCCGCTTCAGGTCAAGCAGCGTAACCGGCGGCAGCACCATGCCCCAGACATCCTGCAGGCTGCGCGAGCCGAGCAGAAAAGACGAAACCATGGGGGCCGTATCAACTGGGTCCGCGGCACCGGCGGCCGGCAGCCCGGCGCGGCGGGCCGGGGCTGCCTGCGGCACCGAGCGCCCCCGCAGCCCCCGCGGCGCGTGCGCGTCCAATTCAGCAAAGCAGGAGCCGCCCAGGTGGGCTTCTTCGACCAGCACAACGTGCCGCCCGGCTTCGGCCAGGGCTTCGGCCAGGGGGTTGCCGGCCTGGCCGGAGCCGATAATGAGCGCATCGCAGGAATAATCGGGCATAAAAAAAGCTGCTGGAACA
>CAXTSG010000105.1:4202-6421 GCA_964246825.1 uncultured Acidobacteriaceae bacterium
CGTGCGCTTCCATTTCAGCAAAGCAGGAGCCGACCAGTTGGGCGATAGCGGCGGCAAGCTCTGCATTGGCTGCCGGCGGATGGTGAATCGGCAGCTCCGCCTCAAGCGCCACGGCATCAATGCCGGCCGCTACCGTGGCAGGCCATAGTACAGATGTGCCGTTGTGGGCGGTCATGGCCAGGCGCGCTGCCATGCGGGGCGACAACGCCAAATCCGGCGCAAGCGGAAAGCGCAGGCGCTTGCCGTAGAGCGCACGCAGCAGGGGCGCGAGGATGCCGTGGTTCAGCAGCGAATCAAACGGGCCCTGCATGTAGCCGGCCATCACCAGATCGGCCTGGTGCGTGTGGATGGGCTCAGCCAGCTGCGCGAAGCACGAAGGGGTCAGCGCGGCCAGGTCCGGGTGAAGCAGCACAATCGTCTGCGCCTCGACTTCAGCGGCCAGCGCCAGCAGCGCGGCTTCAGCGGCAGCGGTCTGCGCCCAGGGCGAGCCGGCCTCGGCGGTCGGCAAAGGATAGGAAAGGAGGTCGATACCGTGGCTGAAAGCGGTGCGGCTCGTGTCCGGCCCCGGGTAGGCAAGTGTAAGCGAAGCCTCGGCAAGTACGCCCGAGGCGGCAAGGGCCGCCGCACTCTCGCGCAGCAGCTCAAGGTCGATCGCACCGCTGATACCGGCCAGGTAGGTGACGGCACGGCGGACGGACGGCTCCGCCTCGGCGGTACGGACGGCGGGGGCGGCGAGCTCGGTTTCTGTTTCTGTCTTCAGCATCCGTAACTACTCCAGCCCCTATGCTACGGGCCCGCGCGAGAGTTGCAAAATGCCGCTCAAGGGAATCCTGACCCAGGAAGGACGGTTGTTCAGTTCATACACCAGTTCATACAGGGCTTTGTCCAGAAGGTAGATGTCCAGAAGTCGTTGAAACGCGGTTTCTTCCGCGGGCACAATGCCGCTGCCCGCCGTGACCTGGCGGTAGGAGTGAAGGAACTCGGCCGAAACCGCCGCTTCCCAAAGACGCGCCCACGGCTCCAGCTGGTCATAGTCCTGCGGGCGGCGCTGCGTCGAGCGGCTCAGCGCGGCGTAGGCCGCGTAGGAGAACGACCGCAGCATGCCCGCCACATCCTTCATGGGCGACTGCCGCGCACGCCGCTCTTCAAGCGACCGCGCCGGCTCGCCCTCAAAGTCCAGCAGAACAAAGTCGCCCTTGGCGCGCAGCGTCTGGCCCAGGTGGTAGTCGCCGTGAACGCGAATCCGTTTCACGCCGTCCAGCGCCGTCAGCGTGGAAAAATTAAGCAGAATTGCGCGGCGGCGGCTCAGCACAAGACCCGCAAGCTCCACCGCGCCTTCGGCTCCCTCGCCGAGCTTGCCGATCGAGCCGCGCAGGACGTCGAAGGCGTGAGCGCCGTGAGCCTGAAGATTCTTTTCAAGCGCCCGAAGGTCGTCGCCGGTCATGGCTTCGGGCCCGAATGCCGGATCGTCCGAGGCCTGGGCGAGCGCAAGGTGCATCTCCGCCGTGCGGCGGCCGAGCGTGCAGGCGGCTTCCAGGTAGATGCCGGCCGCATCGCGGGTTTGCAGCATGGCAGCGCTCGCCGGGTCAATCGCCGCCTCGGCCTTCGGCAGCTGTGCCGCCGGAAACTGCGATGCGAGCCTGCCCTCGTAGTAGCGGTCCAGCTCCCCGAGGGTCCACTGCCATCCGTCGCCCTCGTTCTGCACCAGGCCTTGTAGCATGGCGATCGTCGCGTGAGAGGCGCCCTCGCCGGCGGCGTAGTAGTCAATGGAACCGCCGAAGGGAGCGATGTTGCGGAAGGCGGAGTGCTCCGTAATGTAGCGGCCGATCTCCACGTCGGGGTTGTCCCCGAACTGAAGTCTCCGGAAGAGCTTCATAATGAGCCGGTCGCCGAAAAAGATGGATGTATTGCTTTGCTCCGCCGAAGACCGGCGCGGCGGCAGCGCGGCGGCGTCCCCGCGCAGATCACTGAAGATGGTGGAAGGGTCGCCCCGCAGGATGCCGTTGCGCATCGCGAGCTCGCCCGCGTGCCCCAGCAGCGAAAGAAGCGCGGCGGCGGCTTCCTCCGTGTACATGGCATCCGCCAGAACACCCGCGCCGCCGGGTGCGAGCACCGCGCCGACCACGGCAGTCGGAGTCGCCTCGCGCAGAGCCGCGGCTGCTTCGCCGAAGAGCAGGGTAAGCGGCAGCAGGTAGGTTTCCGGCTCACCCTCCCCATAC
>CAXTSG010000105.1:6431-10091 GCA_964246825.1 uncultured Acidobacteriaceae bacterium
CAACGATGGCGAGCGCGATCGGTGCCGAAGCATCCGCCGCGGAAAGCGGGGCCCAGTCGGTCACTGTTGTTGCAGCGATGGTGCGGCTTTTGGAGCCGAACCATCGTTGCCGCGGCAGGTAGTCGGGCAGCAGGCGCTCGGCAAACAGGCCGCCCTGCGCCGCGAAAACGCTCTCCCAGTCATGCTGTTGGCGCAGCGAAAGCTGCACCGCCGACTCAGGCGCGCCGGCATCCTCCAGCAGGATGCGGTCCGGCGAGGCCTGGAGCTCCAGCCAGAAAAAGCCGTAGGAGGAAAGCGTGATGTGATACGGCGCGCGCGTGATCTCGGGAAACTCCACATACCCGAGCATCTCGACCGGCGTCATGCCCTCGAACTCTGAAAGGTCGAGCGTAACCGGCTGCGCGAAACGCGACAGGTTCGCGACGCACAGAATCGTCTGCTGCTCGTCTTCCCGCACGTAGGCCAGCACCTTGCGGTTGTCAGGGTAGAGGAAGCGCAGGGTTCCGCGTCCAAAGACCTGGAAGAGCTTGCGCAGCGAAATCATGTTGCGCATCCAGTTCAGCAGGCTGGAAGGGTCCGACTGCTGCGCCTCGACATTGACCGCCTCATAGCCCCAGACCGGGTCCATGATGACGGGCGCAAAGAGCTTTGCAGGCACGGCGCGCGAAAAGCCCGCATTGCGGTCGCCCGACCACTGCATCGGAGTGCGCACGCCGTTGCGGTCGCCCAGGTAGATGTTGTCGCCCATGCCAATTTCATCGCCGTAGTAAAGAATGGGCGTGCCGGGAAAGGAAAACAGCAGCGAGTTGAGCAGCTCCATGCGGCGGCGATTGTTATCGAGCAGCGGTGCCAGGCGGCGACGAATGCCGATATTGATGCGCATGCGCGGGTCGGCCGAGTAGGCCAGGTACATATAGTCGCGCTCTTCGTCCGAAACCATTTCCAGCGTCAGCTCGTCATGGTTGCGCAGAAAAATGCCCCACTGGCAGTTCTCGGGAATCCCCGGAGTCTGCGCCATGATGTCCGTAATGGGCAGACGGTCTTCCTGCCGCAGTGCCATGTAGATGCGCGGCATCAGCGGGAAATGAAACGCCATGTGGCACTCATCGCCCTCGCCGAAGTAGGGCCGCACGTCTTCGGGCCATTGGTTCGCTTCGGCCAGGATGAGCCGGCCCTCGTAGCCGTCATCGATAGCTTTGCGAATCAACTTGATAGCGGCATGCGTTTCCGGCAGGTTTTCGCAGTTCGTCCCGTCGCGCTCGATCAGGTACGGAATGGCGTCCATGCGGAGGCCGTCCACCCCCATATCAAGCCAGAATCGCATGATGTCAATGACTTCCTCGACAACGCGCGGATTGTCAAAGTTCAGATCGGGCTGGTGCGAGAAAAAGCGATGCCAGTAATAGCTGTTCGCCACCGGGTCCCAGGTCCAGTTCGACTTTTCGGTATCGGTAAAGATGATGCGGGCATCTTTGTAAAGCTCGTCCGAGTCGCTCCACACATACATTTCGCGCTCCGGGGAGCCCGGGGCAGCGTTCCGCGCGGCCTGGAACCACGGATGCTGGTCCGAGGTATGGTTGATGACTAGCTCCACCATGACCTGCATCCGGCGGTCGTGCGCGGCGTTCAGAAATCGCTTAAAGTCGTCGACCGTGCCGTAGCTCGGGTTCACCGAAAGATAGTCGGAGATGTCGTAGCCATCATCGCGCAGCGGCGACGGAAAAAACGGCAGAAGCCACAGGCAGGTCACGCCGAGGTCCTGGAGGTAGTCGAGCTTGGAAAGCAGTCCGGGAAAGTCGCCGATGCCGTCGTTGTTCGAATCCGCGAACGCACGCACATGCAACTCGTAGATAATTGCGTCCTTGTACCAAAGTGGATCGCTTACGCTTCCCTGCCGCTTCAAGTCTGCCTCCGGTGGTGCTTTTTACTTCTGTTCGAGCCGTGTGATGCGTTCGGCATGTTCAAAGAGCATCTGCGTTACAAGCGTGGTGCTGCGGTGGACGTCGGTGCGCAGGGATTCCATGCGGGCGTCTACGTCCTTGCGTAAACCGCCCATCTCTGTGCGCACGTCGCTTATCTCCTTGCGAACCTCAGTTCGCAGTTCAGCCATTTCACTACGAAGCTCATTCCGAAGCTCGTTCATCTCTTTCCGGAGGCTGTTGGCGTCATAGCGGCTGAGCATGATGCCGAACAGAATGACAGCTAAAGTGCCGATTCGAAGATCATGCATGCAGCCGTTTCCTTATGCACCTACCGTATCGCGGATAACAAAAACATGCCCCGGCTGCACCGCCGGGTCGAGCGCTACAAAATTGGAAGGCCCACGCCAAGTATAGGCCGCCCCGGAAAGCACGTCCTCGCAGGTGTAAACAGACGCATCCGTCAAGCCCAGCCGGGCGGTATCAAGGTAGAGCCAGCCGGTTTGGCGGCTGCTCGGGTCAAGATTGACGACCGTCAGCACGGTGCTTTCCTCGTCCAGGGACCGCTTGGAGTAGGCAATCAGCTGCGGATTGTCCGTGGTATGAAAATGGAGACTCTCGTCGAGGCTTTGCAGCGCCGGGTGCTCGCGACGGGCCCGGTTCACTGCGGCCATCAGCTGCGCCATCGGGTTTTCAGGCGACAGCGGCCAGTGCTTAATCTCATACTTCTCGCTGTCCAGGTACTCTTCACCGCCGACGCGGAACGGCGCATCGACAAGGTTCTCATACACGCCGCCGTAGATGCCGTAGGACGGATTCATGGTCGCGGCCAGCAGGAAGCGCAGCGCAAACGCGCCCCGACCGCCGGTTTGAAGATTGAGCGGATTGATATCCGGGGTATTCGGCCAAAAACTCGGGCGAAAGTATTGCCATTGTTCAGTCTGCGTCAACTCGGTCCCGTACTGTTCCAGCTCGGCCTTGGTCGTTCTCCAGCAGAAGTAGGTGTAGCTCTGCGAAAAGCCGAGCTTCGCCAGCTGTTCCATTACGCGCGGCCGGGTAAAGGCTTCCGCTAGAAAAAGTGCATCCGGGTACTGCCGCTTGACCTCGGCAATGCACCACTCCCAAAAGCCGAAGGCCTTGGTGTGCGGGTTGTCCACGCGAAAGGTACGGACGCCCTCATTGGCCCAGTACAGAAAAACCCCGGCCAACTCGTCCCACAGCTCTTCCCAGTCCGCCGATTCAAAGTCGATCGGGTAGATGTCCTGATATTTCTTGGGCGGATTCTCGGCATACTGGATCGAGCCGTCGGCGCGATGCTTGAACCAGCTCGGGTGCTCGGTGACCCAGGGGTGGTCGGGCGAGCACTGGAAAGCAATGTCGAGCGCAAGCTCCATTCCGTGCTCGGCAGCCGTCCGCCGTAGACGGCGAAAGTCCTCCAAAGTACCCAGCTCCGGCAGAATCGCGGTGTGGCCGCCCTCGGCGGCACCGATCGCCCAGGGGCTGCCGACATCTTCGGGCTGCGCCGTGGTCGAGTTGTTTCTGCCCTTGCGGAACGCTCGGCCGATCGGGTGGATCGGCGGCATGTACAGCACATCAAAACCGAGCTGCTGAAGATACGGTAGCTTCCTTTCCACATCGCGCAGGGTGCCGTGGGTGCCCGCGTCCGCGCCCTGGGAGCGCGGAAACAGCTCGTACCAGGTGGAAAAGCGCGCTGCCCGGCGGTCCACGGCAACCTCCAGGG
>CAXTSG010000106.1:0-1179 GCA_964246825.1 uncultured Acidobacteriaceae bacterium
GCACCGCGGACACCGTGCCCAGCGAAACGCCCGCGCGCTCGGCGACGTCCTGGATTTTGGCTTTTGCTCCCGCGTGTTTCGGCGGATTTTTGGAAGCGGCGCGCAGGGGAAGCATGCGACCAGAGTACCGCTTCCAAGGATTGACAGAGGCGGGGCGAGAGGGAGATGATCTTTGCCGAAGCGTTTCAGCAAGCGACTTCTATTCCTGAGGGGATCCCGATGGCAAGCGCAGCCGCAAGTATCAGCAGAATTGAGACCGGAACCGGGAGCGATGCGGCCGGGCGGCGGGAGGAGCTTGACGCTCCTTTCGCACTGACTCCGGACCGGATTGAGTTTTACCGCGAGAACGGCTACATCAAGCTCAAGCATGTGCTTTCGCCGGGGCTGCTGGAGTATTACCGGGTCCGCATCCAGGCGCGCGTGGCGGAGCTTTCAGCCGATGCCGTGCCGCTGGAGCAGCGCACCACTTACGGCAAGGCGTTTCTGCAAGTGATGAATTTGTGGCGCGAGTCGGAGGAGGTGCGGGAGTTTGTTTTCGGCAAGCGCCTGGCGCGCATTGCCGCAGAGCTGATGGGCGCGACGGGGGTGCGCGTTTATCACGATCAGGCGCTGTACAAGGAGCCCGGCGGCGGCATTACGCCCTGGCACGCGGACCAATACTACTGGCCTGTTTCAAGCGACAAGATGATTACGGCTTGGGTGCCCCTGCAAGCCACGCCCGAGGAGATGGGGCCGCTTGCTTTTTGCCGGAAAAGCCACCGCTCGGAGATCGGCCGCGACCTGGAGATCAGCGATGAAAGCGAACTCACGCTCAGGGAGGCGCTCCAGAGTTTCAGCATGGAGGAAGGCGCTTTCGAGCTGGGCGAGGTGAGCTTTCACGCGGGATGGACGTTTCACCGCGCCGGGGCCAACTCGACCGAACGGCCCCGCGAGGTGATGACGGTGATCTTTATGGACGAGAGCATGACGCTCGTGCCGCCCAAGAACAAGGACCAGGCTAACGACATGGAGCGCTGGTGCCCGGGGGTGCGGGCGGGCGAGGTGGTGGCGTCGCCGCTGAACCCGGTGGTGTACTCAGCGGGACAGCGGTGAGGGAGGCGCGCGCGGCTGTAGCCGAGGGAGACGGCTCGTTTTCCGTGCAAACGATCGGCATCGATGAGCCCGGACCCGGCGAGGTGC
>CAXTSG010000106.1:1216-3334 GCA_964246825.1 uncultured Acidobacteriaceae bacterium
TACCGACTGGGACTCGCTCCGATGGGGGCGGCGCATCATTCTGGGGCATGAGGGCGCGGGCGTGGTGGTCTGCGCGGGGGAGGGTGCCGCGCATTGCCCGGGCGACCGCGTTCTGCTGAACTGGGCTATTCCCTGCGGGGTGTGCTTCCAGTGCGCGCGCGGCAGGGAGAATATCTGCGAGGATCGCGGCACGGTGCCCGACAGCCGCTTTCACCACCCCGCGGGGCCGCTCCATGCCTCGTTTTCGCTGGGAACCATGGCCACGCACGCCGTGGTGCCGCAAGCCGCGGTGCTGCCGCTCGACCCCGAGGTGCCGTTTGAGGTTGCGGCTATCCTGGGCTGCGCGGTGATGACCGGCTTCGGCTCGGCGGTGAACGCGGCCAGGGTCGAGCCGGGGAGCACGGCGGTGGTTCTGGGCTGCGGCGGCGTGGGGCTCAGCACGATTCTGGGGGCGCTGTATGCGGGCGCGGCGCGCGTGATCGCGGTGGACGTAAACCCGGCACGGCTGGAGCTGGCGCGGCAGTTCGGCGCGACCGAAATCCTCCTGGCCGACCGCGACGACCGCGGCCTGCGGGCGGCAGCCGCGGAGCTCAAGCGCCGCCCCGATGGGCGCGGGGCCGACTACGCATTTGAGTGCACCGCCGTGCCGGAGCTTGGGCCCGCGCCGCTGGCCATGGTGCGCAACGCGGGCACGGCGGTTGGGGTCAGCGGCATTGAGCAGACCGTGCCGTTCGACATGGAGCTGTTTGAGTGGGACAAGGTTTACATCAACCCGCTTTATGGGGCGTGCCGTCCCGGGAGGGACTTTCCGCTTCTGATGAGCCTGTACCGGAGCGGCGAGCTGCCGCTGGACCGCATGGTGACGCGCCGGTACCCGCTTGACGCGCTGGGGCAGGCCTTTGCCGACATGCACGCGGGCGTCCACGCCAAAGGTGTGCTGCTGTTTGATTGAGGATATTGCGTTCCGCACCGTTGAGGTTTCAGACCCGGCGTATGAACACGAGGGTCTTCGCTCCGTGACGGTGAAGAGCCCGGCGCTGGGCCAGCGGGCGGATGTTTCAGTGTGGGCGCCGGAGGCCGGGGCTGTTTCCACGCTGCTGATTCTGCTGCACGGCGTGTACGGCAGCCACTGGGTGTGGGCGCTGAAGGCAGGGGTGCATCGCACGGCCGCGCGCCTGGCGGCTTCCGGCGAGATTGCGCCGCTGGTGCTTGCGATGCCGAGCGATGGGCTGAGCCGCGAAGGAAGCGCTTACCTGACGCGCCCGGATGGAGAGGACGCCGAACGCTGGATTGTGGAGGAAGTGCCGGCGGCGGCCCAGCTGGGGGCACCGGCGTTGGCGCGCGAGGCCCGCGTGGCGATCGCGGGCCTGTCAATGGGCGGCTACGGCGCGCTGCGGCTGGGTGCCAAGTACCCGGAGCGATTTTCGGCGATCTCGGCGCACTCGGCCATTACAGAGATTGAGGGGATGCGGGATTTTGTGGCGGAGCCGCTTGAGGATTACCTGGCGTGCGCGCCGCGCGACGAGCTGAGCCCGCTTTTCTGGCTGCGGCGGAACCGGACAAAGCTGCCGCGGCTGCGGTTTGACTGCGGCGTGGAGGACGGATTGATTTCCGGCAATCGCAGGCTGCATGCGGCGCTGGAAGCGGAGGGGATTCCGCATGGGTATGAGGAGTTTCCCGGCGGCCACGAGTGGGCGTATTGGAAGCTGCATGTTGAGCGGACGCTGCGGTTCGCGGCCGGACTGTGATGGTGTACGCGGCCGGAAACGGGAGCGGAGCGGGCTTGTCTGCGTTCTACAAGTATTCCCGCGAAGACTATCGTTTCGTTTGTAAAGTTGTACCCGCACTCAAGGAGGCACTGATGCGCAAAACTCTTCCGCAAATGACTTTGGATAGGAGACGCTTTCTGGAGTCCGCGGCGCTGACCCTTGGGGGCGCAGTCTCGAACGGTTTGATCTCTCGGAGCCTGTTTGCACAGCCGCAAGCGGCGGCCAAGCCGCTCCTGGAGTTTGGGTACGAGGACGTTGTTTTTCTTCCAGGAGCCGCTGAGGCGCAGATGGAGCAGACCCACGCCGTGTTGATGAACCTGACGGATGATGAGCTGCTCAAGCCGTTCCG
>CAXTSG010000106.1:3344-10078 GCA_964246825.1 uncultured Acidobacteriaceae bacterium
CAGTGGATTTCCGCGCTGTCGCGCTACCATGCCGTTACAGGAGACGAGCGCACACGGGTTAAGGTGGACGGGCTGGTGCGCGGATATGGGGCCGCGGTTACGGGGGCGTTCTTTGCCGACAACCGCTTTCCCGCGTACACGCTGGAAAAGCTGAACTGCGGCCTGATGGATGCGTATGAGTTCGCGGGCAACAGCGAGGCGCTTGCGGTTCTGCGGAAAACAACGGACGCCGCCCTGCCATATTTGCCGGAAAAAGCGCTTTCGCGCAAGGAGCAGGAAGCCCGGCCCTACAAAGATATTTCCTATACCTGGGATGAGTCGTACACGCGGCCGGAGAATTATTTTCTGGCGTGGCAGCGCAGCGGCGACCGGCGCTATCGCGAGCTTGGGGTGCGCTTTCTGATGGATGACGGCTTTTTTACGCCGCTGGCGGCAGGGGAAAATGTGCTGCCGGGGCTTCATGCTTACAGCCACCTCAACTGTCTTAATTCGGCCATGCAGGCTTACTTTGCGCTGAACGATGCGAAATACCTTCAGGCGGCGGTGAACGGCTTTCGCTTTGTCCGGGAGCAAAGCTATGCTACCGGCGGCTGGGGCCCGGACGAGCGTTTTGTCACGCCGGGCCGGGGCGCGCTCGGCAAGAGCCTTTCCGGCACCCACAGCAGCTTTGAAACGCCCTGCGGATCGTATGGGCACCTGAAGTTGACGCGCAGCCTGCTGCGGGCTACCCGGGACGCCTCCTACGGCGACAGCATGGAAGCTGTTTTGTATAACGCGGTACTTGGGGCGGAGCCGCTGCAACAGGACGGGCGGGCTTTTTATTACTCGGACTATCACTTCGCGGGACAAAAAACCTATGCGCGGGATAAGTGGCCGTGCTGCTCCGGTACCTTGACGCAGGTTTCCGCGGATTACCGCATTTGCACTTACTTCCACAGCGGCGATGAAGTGTTTGTGAATCTGTATGTGCCGTCCACGCTGCGCTGGAAGCAGCGAGAAGGTTCGATTGTTGTGAGCCAGTCCGGGACTTATCCGCTGGAGGGAACAGTCAGCCTTGCGGTGAAAAGCGACGGACGCCGGAGCTTCGCGCTTGTTCTGCGTATTCCGGGCTGGGCGGGTGAGGACGCGCGGATCATAATTAACGGTGAGCCGTATGAGGGCGCCGTGCGCGGCGGAACGTTTGTGCCGCTGCGCCGGGTGTGGGGCAAACATGACCGCGTAGAGCTGCAGCTGCCCATGCGGTTTCGCCTGCAGCCGGTAGAGCCGGAAACTCCGGAGATTGCGGCCCTGATGCGCGGGCCGCTTGTGCTGTTTCGCATGGGCTCGTCGAGCGCACCGCTGCGGGAGCGCGATTTGTCTGCGGCCCGGAGTGTTTCCGCGTCCGAGTGGCTTGTGCCGTCGAGCGGCGGGGATGTGCGGTTTCGGCCGTTTCCTTCGGTTGGCGAGGGCGAGTACAGCACGTATGTGAAGTTGGTTTAAGGCGTGACGGCAAGCCTGTAGCGGTCGATCCGCAGTTGATCTCCGTGTGCGGAGGCCCGCGCTTTTCCGAGAGCCGCCACCAGCCCGGGAGTCTCGTGCGCTTTGTCTCCCGAGCGGCGCAGAATCAGAATGAGGCGGAAGATCGCTTCCTGATCGGAGGCATCCTGCCGGAGGGCGGCGCGGCACTGTTCTTCAGCAAGCGGCAGCTCGCCGGCCTGGAAGTAGAGCGAACTGAGGAGGTCTCTCGGTGCTGTCAACTTGGGGGCGAGCTCCAGGGAGCGCCGGGCATCAGCGATTGCTTTCGCGGCCTCGGCGCTGCCGGGCGCGGCTCCCTGTTCTTTCAGGATTTCCGCGGCAAGGTAGTGCAGATAGGCATTTGTCGGGTCTGCCGCGAGGCTTGCTTCCACCTTGGCGAGGGCACCGGGTAAGTCATGGCGCTGGACGTCGGTAAGTCCCTGCGCTTCCAACCCAAAGGACTGCGAGGGATCGAGCCGATTCGCCGCGGCGAAGTCCTCTTCCGCCTCGGCGAGCTGCGATGTCTGCATAGAAAGGATGCCGCGTGCAATCCAGAGCGGCGCGGAGCGGGGAAGCTGCTTGAGACCCGCGTCAACGATGGCGATTCCGGCCGTGGAGGAGGAATGGTCGAAACTGATGGCCGCGAAATCAAGATAATTCTGAGGATTTTTCGGGTCACGCTCGATTGCCTCGCGAAGCAGGGCGACCGCGCGCGGTGTATCGCCGGCAGCCTCGTGCGCCGAGGCTGCGAGCGAAAGCGCTTGCGGGTTATGAGCCGCTACCAGCGGTTCGATGGTATGAGCGGCATCCGTTGCGCGGTTCCCGCGCAGCTGGAGCACGGCAAGGTTGTAGCGCGCTCCCTCGTCTTCAGGCCAGGTTTGAAGCAGCCGCTCAAAGAGCGGCTCTGCTTCCGCGTCGCGGCCCAGCTGGCCAAGCGTGTCCGCATAGGCTTCCAGGGTTCCGCGCTGCATGTACATGCCCGGGCCGCTGCTTTGGAAGTGGGCCGCGGCGCTTGTCCAGTCACCGCGACGGAAGTCCAGCATCGCGGCCATTCCGTTCGCGGTCGGGTTGCCGGGCTCCAGGCGGAGTACCCGCTCGGCGTAAGTGCCGGCTTTTGCGGGGTCGGTGCCGTAGGCAGTTTCGGCCGCACCTTCCAGCGCGGGCAGGTAATCGGGCCTAAGGTGAAGGGCTTCCTCAAAGGCCGTCATCGCTCCAGGCGCGTTGCCCAGTTCGCGCGCGGCCAAGCCTTTCAGTACCCAAAGCCGAGGGTCGCCGGGCTGCACTTTGAGGGCGGCCGCGGCATCCGCCAGGGCCGCTTGCGCGTGGTGCTCGCGCAGTTCCGCTGTGATGGTGTTTACCGGACTTTCCACCTGCGCCGTGCCCTGCAAAGCCGCCCAGGAAAGCGCGAGGAAGGCATAGGCGCGCACGCCGGGGCGCGGCAGACTCAGGTTGAGAAATGGAACCAAATTTTCTCCTGTTCCCGTCAAGCGCAAGCCCCGGCTAGAAGTTAAGCCTCGCTCCCACATCCGCGTTGCGGGGAGGGTACTGCTGCGTGGCGTGCCCGAAGGTGCCGTCGTTTGCATTGCCATCCACGCCCTGCAAATTGACTCGGTTAAATGCGTTGAACAAATCGACGCGCAGTTCCAGGTTGAAGTGCTCGTTGATTGGAGTTGTTTTTTTCAAGTCGAAGTCCCAATCGGCATAGCCGGGATTTCTGAAGCCGTTGGGACTCTCATTCCCTTCGGTGCCAAGCGCCGGCAGCGAAAACTGGCCGCATGGGGAGCCGGCCGAGCCGAAGGGGCCTCCGGTGCAGGAGGGGAACACACCTTTCAGGTATTGGCTTCGGCTGTATTTCAAATTTGCATTGCGTACATCGGGATAATCGTTGTTGGATCCGTCGCCGTTGAAGTCGCCGCTGGACGGCTGCAGCCCGTTGATGCGTCCCGCGGCATCAAAGGTGGGCTGGAAAGCAGCCGAGGTGTACACGGTGTACCGGCCGCCCTGCTGCAGAATTGTGGTGCCCGCCAGAGTAAAGCCGCCGGTTACCCGCTTGGTGAAGCCGTTTTTTGCGTATGCCGGAAGCTCATAGCTGTAGCCGAGGGAAAACCGGTTCGGGACATCCCAGTTGGAGCGGCTGTAGTAGGGCTGGATGTTGTTGGTCGGGTATATCTGCCAGTTATCCATGGAGCGGCTGTAAGTGTAGGACGCGGTAACAAAGCCGCGGGCGCTGATCCGGCCTTTAACTGCTGTAACCAGCCCGCTGTAGTTCGCATGCGCGAGGCTTTGGCCGTAGGTAATGGCGCCGAAGCTGGGATTGAGGCGCTTGGGCGAGCTCCGATATGTAAACTGGCCCGGCGACCCGGGGACCGGCACGCCGGTTTGCTGGAATAGATCGCCGTCAAAGCGGTTCACATCGAAGCCGTAGATGGTGTTGTTTGTATTGCCGCCTCCGGTCACCAGATTGGTTGAGTAGGAGCCGACATAACCTACCGAGGCCACCAGCTCCGAGGTAATCTGCCGCTCCGCGGTCAAGGCGTAGTTATAGGTGTCCATGACGTGCAGATGGCGGTCGATGCCGCCGACATTGATCTGCGAACCCGGGATGCCGCCCTGCGCGTTGAGCGGTTGGCCTTGAAATGCGGGGTAGGGAAAGCCCTGGGGTGCGGTTTTGCTGGTGCCGAGCGCGAAGATGGGCGCAGCGGTGGTGCCGTCATTGAAGAAGGTGGGAACCACGTAGTTCGGGGGATTGCCGTTGAAGACGTCGCCGGTTTGCCCGAGTGTCGGGCTGTCGTGATAGAGGCCGATGCCGCCATGAACGACGGTTTTGTTGTCGGAAGAAGGACTGAAAGCAAAACCCGCTCGTGGACTTACCCCGTAAATCCGATTTGCAAATGCATTGGAAACGACCTGGAACGCTCCCGAGGCGACCTGCTGACTGAAGTTGGCCCCCGGCCCGGGAAAGAAGTTGGCAAACTTGAGTCCAAGAGCGCCGGAGGAGTTTCCGAAATCGTCGAAGCGGAAGCCGTAGTTCACGGTGAACTGCTTGGAGATTTTCCAGGTGTCCTGCGCGAAGCCGCCATTGACCTGCTGCTGATAGCCGTAGCTGCCGGGCTCAGGCTGACCGCTGACGGGATTGTAAGACAGGGTGCTTTCGTTTACAGGCTTGTCCTGAACCAGGTCCAGGATGCTGTTGAAGTTGAAGTTGGGCTGGTCATGTACTGCCGCGAAGAGCGCGTCGCCCGTGTAGTAGACCCCGTCGAAGCCGAAGCGGAGGCTGTGATTTCCGACGATGTGGGTCAGCACATCGCGCCAGTGGTAATTGGTTTGAACAAAGTCGCCTTCTGCGAAGCCGTCTCCGAAGCCGCTGACGCCGGATACAGTAATGGCGGGCACTGAAAAATCTCCAGAGCCGCTTGTAACGCCTTCAACGCGGAGATAAGCGGCGCTGGCTTCGTTGAGCGTGTTGGCGGAGAAGGTGTGAGTTTCATTTACTTGGTAAGCCTGGCTGTGCGAAGGATCGGTCGTGTTGAATGCCGGCCGGACATTCGGCGCGCCGACGTCCAGGTGCTGGCGGTATACGGTGCCATAGAGGCGGTCGCTCTTGAAGGCTTTGTCCAGACGCACGTTGTACTGCACCGCGTTGCGGTAGCTGGAGCTTGAAAAGCTCCCCGTGTCGATGACCGGCGTGCCGCAAGGCAGAAAACCCGAGGCAGCGGTGCCGCAAGGGGTGGCGCTGGTTGCGGGAAACAGCGTCGCGGCAGTCTGGGAGACCGCGGTGCCGGCGACATTTCGTACCGCGTAATTAGAAAGTATGTTGGTTCCAACCGTATTGGGAAATGCGGTTTTCGCAAACTGGACGAACGCGGGGTCTTCGAAGTTGACAGTGCCGCCGAGGCTGGAAGTGAGGGAGCGCAGGGGCTCGATAGAGAAGAAGAAATAGGCCTGGCGCAGGGGATAGATGGGGCCGCCGACCCCGGCAGAGATGTTGTTGCTGTGGAAGGGCGCATACTGACGGGCGAAGTGCGTGTAAGCCTCAAGATACTGGTTTGTGAAGTAATCGCTCGCAAAGCCATGGAGGCGATCGGACCCGGACTTTGTTGTGATGTTGGTTTGAATCGAGCTCGCGCGTCCGTAATCCACGCTGAAGGTATTGGTTTGGATGGAGGCTTCCTGCACGGAATCCGGGTTCGGCGTGAGATTGGTCACGCCGGGCCGGACGCTGCTCGTGATGTCCAGCCCGTCAATGACGTAGAGATTGCCATTCGCCCCGCGGCCGCTCGCGCTTACGTCGTTGGCCGCTTCCGTGTTGAAGTTGTCCGTGGTTGTGCCCAGTCCGCTGACGCCCGGCGCAAGGGCGACGAGGGTGATGAAGTTGCGGCCGGGCAAAGGCAGATTATCAAACGCTTTCTGATCCAGAGTGACCTGGTTGCGCGTTTCCGCCGTGTTCAGCAGCGGGGCTTCCGACGTGACTGTGACCGATTGCGTGCTGCTGCCGGCCGCGAGCGCGATGTCGACATCGCGGGTTTCATCCGTGCCCAGGTTTACGGGCGTGCTTTTTGCCGTGAAGCCGGTCGCCGCGGCTGTGATCCCGTACCGGCCCGGCGCGATACTTAAGAAGCGGTACACGCCGGAGTTGTCGGTCTGCGCTGTCCGCGAGGCGTCGGTTGTGCTGCTTTTGAGAGTTACCACAGCGCCAGCAACAACGGCTCCACTGGCATCGGTGATCGTGCCTTGGATGCTCGCGCTGAACTGCGCCAGGGCCGTGCTGCCTCCAAGAAGCAACCAGAACCACGCGAAAGCCGGCCGCAGAAGGTGGCGAGCCACGAAAGCGATTCCGTATTTCGCGGATGGAGTCGTTCCGCCGCTACCCAGTTGTTCGGCTTTCATGGAGGCCTCCAATCGCTGGATGAAACGTTTCGATTGCCTGAGAAGCATCGGCCCAGCTGACGATTGTTGTCAAGCGATGCCGCGCGAGGATGCGCGGCGGCTGTGCTAAACCCCGGCGCGGCAAGATGAACCAGGAAGCAGTGTTCGATGCGATTGCGGTGGTTTCCCGGAGCGGGAAAGGCTGTAGGCGGGTACCGTTCAGCGGATGAGGACCAGGGCGGCTCGGAAGAGTTTGTCGAAGCTTTCGGAGGCGGAGGGGTCGCGGGTGAGGGCGGCGTCGAGTGCTTTTTGCACGGAAGGGCGCGGGTAGCCGAGGTTGAGGAGGGCGGAGAGAACGTCGTCGGCTGCGGGGG
>CAXTSG010000107.1:0-10027 GCA_964246825.1 uncultured Acidobacteriaceae bacterium
ATGCCGCTTTTACTGTCGAGCGCAAACACTCCGGTCTTGAGTTGGAAGCTGCCGTGAACGCGCCGCAGCGTTCCGGCGGTGAATTCAACCGTTGTCCGTGACGGGTCCAGCCGCACCGAAACCGTGTTCGTATCCCCTGCAACGGTCCCTGCTGCCCTGGCCGAGGTGTCCTGCGAAGCGGTTTGTGAAAAGCCCTGTGCGGGAAAAGCAAGGCTGATTCCCAGCAGAAGGACTGCGGCATGGCGAGTGCGGTGCTTCACGGAAACCGTCGCTTTCTTCAAGTATTCCATCAACCTTTACCGGTTAAACTTCAGAGAACATAGCTGGACTGGAAACTGCTTCATAGCGCTCTGCCGATTCTACCGTTTGCGCCGTAAGAGTGGCTATGGTCATCGGCCCTACCCCGCCGGGTACGGGGGTATACGCACCGGCCCGGCTTCGCAGCTCCTGAGAAAGCTCCACGTCGCCCGCTGCCGAGGTGTTCTCGCCCGCGGGGTGGTAGCCGGCGGCCACCACGACCACACCGTCCGCCAGCCACTCGGCTCGGATGTATTCGCGCTTACCGAGCGCGGCCACCACGATCTCGGCCTCGCGCAGGTGGCGCGGCAGGTCGACCGTATACCGGTGGCACAGGGTAACAGTGCAGTTGCTGTGGTCCAGCATGGTCGCCATGGGTCGGCCCAGGATAGCGCTGCGCCCCACCACCACCGCGCGCCGACCGTGCAGCGGCACCCGGTAATGGCGCAGCAGACGCATGATGCCGGCCGGGGTCGCGGAGCCGAAAGCTTCTTCTTTCATCGACATCCGGCCGAAGCCGAGGCTTGTGACCCCGTCTACATCTTTGTCGGGCGCGATCCGATCAAAGCACTGCCGCTCGTGGATATGCTTCGGCGCGGGATGCTGTAGCAGGATGCCCCGTACCTTCGGGTTTTCGTTCAAGTCGTCGATCACGCGGAGCAGCTCAGCCGTTGTGGTCGCTTCCGGCAGCGCCAGCAGCAGCGACTCCATGCCGATGCGCCGGCACGCATTGCCCTTCATGCGGACATAGGTCGCGGAAGCCGGATCGCTGCCCACTAAAATCGTTGCCAGCACCGGAGGCCGCCGCAAGCGCGCCACCCGGTCCCGCAGCTCCTCTTCTATCTCCGCCGCGAGCACTTTTCCATCCAGAACCCTGCCTGCCATGAGCTCCAGTGTAGAACGTCAGGCTTTCGCCAGGGCCGGCAGCGGCTGGTGGCGGATATCCGCGCCTTCAATCCAGAAAATCACATCGCTCGCGATATTGGCGGCGTGATCGGCAATGCGTTCCAGGTTGCGCGAGATGATAATGGTGTGGAGCGCGCGCTCGGCCACGGCGGCATCCGCGGCGATGATGGCCGTCAGCCGCTCATGCGTTTCCCGGTTCATGCGGTCGATCTCATCATCCATCGCCAGCACGGAAGCCGCGAGCCGGGCGTCGCCCTCCAGCAGCGCCTGAAGCGCGCCTCGGATCATGTTGCGGGCCACCTCGCGCATCGCGGCCATGTCGGCCGGCAGCTCGGCCGGCTCCAGGCGGGTCAGCTCCAGGGTGCGCTCGGCAATGCTCATGGCCTGGTCGCCGATCCGCTCCAGGTTTCCGTTGATCTTGATGACGGCCAAAATAAAGCGCAGATCAATGGCCATGGGCTGTTCCTGCGCCAGAAGCTCATAGCTCATCTCGTCCACCTCGCGCTGGGCGAGGTTGATGGCGGTCTCGTTTTCGCGCACATACTGGCAGAGAAGCTGGTCCCGGCCCAGAAAAGCATCCACCGAGGACTCAAGCGACTGCTGGGCCAGAGCGGCCATGGCCAGCAGCTTGTGCTTAAGCTGAGCCTGGTGTTGATGGATGTGGACGCGCGGCATAGGGGGTGGCTCCTCTACGACCGGCACTGGGACGCGTAACTCTTATTGTGCAACAGAGCGTGACACAGCCGTGTCACAGCCGTGTGACGAAGCTTCACTCCATTTGCTGACCGCGAGACTCCCGGCCAAAGGAGACGACGGCGGCCAGGTACAGGGCCGCGATAAGAACAGTGGCGGCCAGCACCGGGGCTAGCGAGCCGTAGCGCGCCGCCGCGGAGCCTTGCAGCACGATGTTGCGGGAGGTGAGCAGGTTGCCGAGCTGGTAGGCGAGCCCGGGAAAAACGGCCCGCACCGGCGCGGGTGCCAGCTCATTGAGGTAGGCGGGAACCACGCCCCAGGCACCCTGCACCATGAACTGCATAAAAAACGCGCCCGCGGCCAGGAAAGGAAGCGAGTGCGCCAGCGCGAACAGCGGGATGCACGGCAGCGCCCCCAGCACCGCGGTGAGGATGGCGCGCTTGCGCCCCCAGCGCTCCGACAGCGCGCCGAACAGGATGCCGCCGCCGATTGCGCCGACGTTATAAAGGACGCCGATCGCCCCGGCCTGCCGGGCCGAAGCGTGGTGGTCGCGCAGCAAAAATGTCGGGTACAGGTCCTGCGTTCCATGGGAAAAGGCGTTGAAGCCCGCCATGAGGAGGACCAGAAAGAGAAAGGTGCCGCCGTACCGTCGAAGCCGGGTGCTGAGGCCGGGTTCGGAGCGCTCCGCGCGGTGTGCCTTCCTGAGCCAAAGCGGGGATTCCTCCACCCGGCTGCCGATATAGAACACAAGCAGCGCCGGCAGGGCACCTACAACAAAGAGCCCCCGCCAGCCGACCGCATGGCCGGCGATCTGGAGCTTGGCCAACGGATCGAAAAGCAGACCGAAGGCAAGCGCCGCCAGCAGGTAGCCGGCGGCATAGCCTTCCTGAAGAATGCCGGAAAAGACTCCCCTGCCTTCAGTAGGCAGTGTTTCAAAGGCGAGCGCCGCGCCCACGCCCCACTCGCCGCCCATGGCGACGCCGAATAAGGCCCTCAGCAGGAGCAGAACGGCGAGCGACGGCGCAAAAGCGCAGCTCAGCTCCAGCACCGAGTAGCAGGCGATTACCAGCATCAAGGTAAGGCGGCGGCCGCGGCGCTCCGCCAGCAAGCCGAACACAAAAGCTCCGACGGGCCGGCATGCAAGCGTAAGGGCCACGGCCTCAGCCACGGCCGCTGTTCCGGCGTGGAACTCACGGGCAATCGCCGGAAGGCAGAAAACAAGGAGGAAGAAGTCGAAGGCGTCCAGGGTCCAGCCGAGAAAGCAGGCGATAAAGGCATGCCGCTGCGGGGCGGTAAGCCGCCGCCACTGCGAGCCGAAGCCGGACAGGTTAGCCATGGTACCGGGCGAAGGAAGGGTTCCGGTCAGAAACGGTCAAGGATGCGGCTCCGGAGAACAGCATGAGTGTGCATCGCTGTTCTGTTCCGCTGCAAGCGCAACCCGGGCTGCGGGCGAGCAGCAGGGTACGAAAGGACTGCTTATGGCACCTTTGATGTAGATACAGAAAGGAAGCCGCCATGTAGAATGTGCTGAATTGTGACACAAGCTCGCGGAGCCCGGCCGAAAAAAGAAGCCGGATGGATGGGTTGGTGGTAGGTTCAGGCCATGCAGATCTGCGGTTCTTTGAATGAAGGCGAGCATACCCATGGTTTGGGACGAGCTACGAAGCGCGGTACGGTTTCCCATGCACCTGCCTGTTTTGCTGATGGTGGGCAGGGAGGAAGTGAAAGCCGTTACCGTCAATATGTCACACAACGGCGTGCTGCTCCAGGTGCCGCATGCCATTCCCACGGAGACCGGACTTGAATTTCTACTGGAAGTTCCGAAGGAAGTGACATTAAATGATTCCACCGCGGCTATTCACTGCGCGGGCCATGTGATCCGCTCGTACCAGGAGAATGGAACCTGTTATGTGGCTGCGGTGATCGATGAATATCGTTTTCAGTAGCGCAGGAAAGGAACCGGGCAAACTTCCGCGATGAACCCGATCAATGACAAACCCCGCATGGGAGCGGGCACCCCGATGTCCAACGGGTACCCGAGCTACCCTCGTCCTCAAACCACCGCGGTGCCGGCTGCCGCGCCGGGCAACACAACGGTGGCGCACCGCGAGCACCCCGTCCGCGTCATCCTGGCCGACGCTCAGGCGATTTTCCGAGTCGGCATGAGCAAGGTATTCGCCGCCGAGCAGGACATTCATGTGATCGCGCAGGCCGACAGCCTCCCGAACCTGCGCTCGACGCTCAAGCAGCACCAGGCCGACGTCCTGCTGCTGGACTGGAGCATCCTCGGCGGACACACCGAGTTTGTCCCGGAGTTGATGAAAGCCGGCCCGACCCCGGTCAAAATGATTGTGCAGGGCGCGATCGCGGATGAAACCCGCATGATCGAGCTATACCGCAACGGCGTTCGCGGGACCATTTCCCGGTCCATCTCCCCGGACCTGCTGCTGCGCTGCGTGCGCAAGGTAGCCGCGGGCGAAACCTGGATCGATAATCAATCGCTGACCCTTTTGATCGATGCCTACCGGCAGCAGGCCACGCAGGGCACCCATACCAAAGCCGCGCCCCGTTTGTCGCCGAAGGAGATTTCCATCATCACCTACATCAGCCAGGGAAAGCGCAACAAGGAGATCGCGCATCACATCGGCACGAGCGAACAGGTGGGTAAAAATTATCTTCGCAAGATCTACGACAAGCTGGGCGTTTCCGACCGGCTGGAGCTGGCGCTTTACTCTCTTCACCACGATCTGCAAAAGAATGTGGTGCCCGGCGCGGGCCGCTCCGTCGTGGTTCCCGCGAACGGGGCCCGTCCGAGCGAGGGGTAAGCCTTACTCCAGCGCGGCCAGGATCGCCGCCTGGTACGGCTCCGGCAGGCGCCGCTGCTGGAGCTGCCGGTCCACCACTACGTGCTTGGTTTCCGCGTCGGCAAGCAGGAGCTCATCGCGGTAGAGCGCATAGGCAAAGATCAGGATCGGGCCGCGAATGGCCTTCACTGTTGTTTGCAGCCGGAGCTGGTCGTCGTAGCGCGCCGGCCGGCGATACCGGCAGGATGTTTCCACCACGGGGAGCGAGCACCCTTCCCCGGACTCTAGTTCGGCATAGCTGAAGCCAAGCTGCCGCAGCAATTCCGCCCGTCCGACCTCAAACCACGCAAAATAATTTCCGTGATACACCACACCCATCTGGTCGGTTTCCGCGTAGCGCACCCGGAGCGTCGTCGTAAACTTCATCTAGTGCAGTGTACGTGCATCAGTTTACCGGCCGTGCACCGATAGGCTCCCGCCGGAGAAGGCCTCGCGTACCCGCATGCTTAAAGAATCCGAATTACCGCTTCCGACGCAGGCCGCGGCCGGCCGCGCCGCAACTTCCGTGCCCGGAGGCATCGCGCGGCGGGCGCAAGGGGCAGTGGCGCTGCTGTTGCTGGTCAACGGCGCTGCGATCGGCTCCTGGGTGCCGCACATCCCGGAGCGCGCCCGCGCCCTCGGGCTTAACGAAGCACAGCTCGGCTCCGTGCTGCTGGCCGGCGGCATCGGTGCCTTGTGCGCCATGCCGGCGGCCGGCGGCCTGCTGCGCCGCTTCGGCTCCCGTGGTGTCGCTATTGTTGCGGGGCTTCTTTTCCCGGCGCTGCTTACGCTTGCCATTCTGCTGCCTTCCGTGCCGCTGCTGGTAGGGGTATTGTTTCTCGTCGGCTTCAACGCGGCCGGCATGGATGTCGCCATGAACGCCCATGCGGTTCTGGTGGAAGCTCTGCTCAAGCGGCGTACCGTTTCACTTTTCCATGCCGTCTTCAGCGTGGGCTGCTTTGCGGGCGCGGGTATTCAGAGCGTGCTGATGGCGCGGCATATCCCGGACAGCATCCTGGTGCCTGTATTCGGAGCGGTGCTGCTTTCCATGACGCTTGCCGCCGCCCCGTCGCTGCTGCCCAAGCGGCTGGAGCAGGCGCAGCACGCGCGAGAGCATGCCGCGCCCGGCCCGCCGCCGCGCAAGGGGCTGCGCGGTTTGCTGCCGGCCCACCTGCCGCATCCGCGTCTGCTGCTGCTCGGGGTGCTTTGCTTTTCCACCATGGTGACGGAAGGTGCCATGGGCGACTGGAGCGCCCTGTATCTGCGGGTGGTGCACCGGCTCGCCAGCGGCACGGCCGGCTACGGCTATACCTGCTTTGCCGGGATGATGGTGCTGGGCCGGTTTTCGGGCGACGCGATTGTTGCCCGCATCGGCGAGCTGCGCGCCATCCGCTTCGGCGGCCTGCTCAGCGCGGCAGGCGCCGCCATGATTCTGCTGCTGCACCCGCTCGCCTGGGTGCTGCTCGGCTTTACGCTGATGGGCGCGGGCGTTGCAAATGCTTCGCCGGTGCTGTATCGCACGGCGGGCACCCTGCCCGGCTTCGCCCCCGGCGAGGGCATCGCGACCGCGGTCGGCGTCGGCTATGCCGGGCTGCTAGTAGGGCCGCCTCTGCTCGGCTTCCTGGCGCATGGGGCGGGTTTGCCCAGTATCTTCTGGGTCATGCTTGTGTTAAGCGCGACGCTTGCGGCAGCTGCCCCCCTGGTGCGCAGCTGCGCCGCGGCTCGTTCCCGGCGAGAGTTACAGTAGGAGCATGGCAGCCTCTTCCGCGACCCTCGCCGCCCCTTTCGTCCCTCCCTCCAGTTTGCAAGACCGCATCGACGCCTTTGCCCGCGTGACGGTCTACTCCGGCCTGGGTCTCCGCCCCGGCCAGGAGCTGCTTATTACTGCGCCGCTGGATGCGGTTCCGCTGGTGCGGCGCATTACGGAGCACGCTTACCGGGCGGGAGCCTCGCTTGTGACCGTGATGTACGCGGATGATGAAGCGGCACTGGCCCGCTACCGCTACGCGCCCGAGGCGAGCTTTGACCATGCGGCAACCTGGCTGCACGACGGCATGGCCACTGCCTACCGCTCGGGCGCGGCGCGGCTCGGCATTACCGGGGCGGACCCTTCCCTGCTTTCCGGGCAGGACCCGGCCAAGGTTTCCCGCGCGAACCTCGCGGTTTCAAAAGCGAGCAGGCCGGCGCTGGAGCTGATTACCCGGCACGAGATCAACTGGTCGATCGTGGCCTGCGCGACCCCGGCCTGGGCCCGGGTGGTGTTTCCCGGCGAGCCGGAGGAGTCCGCGATGGAAAAGCTGTGGGACGCGATCCTTTCGGCCTCGCGCCTTAACAACGCAGACCCGGTGGCCGCCTGGAAGGAACACAGTGCCGAGCTGCAACGGCGCGCGGCCCTGCTCAATGGGAAGCGCTACGCGGCGCTGCGGTACTCGGGGCCGGGCACTGATCTTCAAATCGGACTGGCGGACGGCCACCTGTGGCTGGGCGGCGGCACCGTCGCGCTCAATGGCATTCCCTGCCTGCCGAATATTCCGACAGAGGAGGTCTTTACCACGCCGCATCGCGAGCGGGTCGAAGGTACCGTGCGCTCGACGAAGCCGCTCTCCTACCAAGGGACGCTTATAGAAGATACTCAGGTGCGCTTTGCCGGCGGCAGGGTCGTGGAAGCGCGCGCAAAAGCCGGACAGCAGGTACTGGAACGCATGCTGGCAACCGACGAAGGCGCGGGCCGCCTGGGCGAGGTCGCGCTGGTGCCGCACTCCTCGCCGATCTCCGCGAACGGTTTGCTCTTTTCCAATACGCTCTTTGATGAAAACGCGGCCTGCCATATCGCCATGGGCCAGGCTTACAGCACATGCCTCCAGGGCGGCGACACGCTCAAGCCCGCAGAGCTTCACAAGCGCGGCGCGAATCAAAGCCTCATTCACGTGGACTGGATGATCGGCTCGGGAGCGCTGGATATCGACGGGGTAACGGCTTCAGGAGAGCGCGAGCCGGTCATGCGTGGAGGCGAGTGGGCGTAGAGTTTTCAGGTGGAGGCGGTGCATGGTCAGGGTTGCGATAGAGGAAGTACAGAGCACGATCGGCGCATTGATAGAGCAGGCTGAGCATGGAGAACAAATTGTAATTACTCGAGACGGGGCCGCAATCGCGGAAATTATACCGAGTGAGTCAGAAACCATGCTTACGGAAGAGCAACGTGCTGAAGCTCGTGCCGCCTCCGAGCGTATACGCGAACGGGCGAAGTTGCTTAAACTCTCTTTTAATTGGGAGGAGATCAAAGCTGATAGGGATTTTGGACGGCGATGAGCTTTGTTCTTGATAGCTCCGTCACCCTTGCGTGGGTTTATCCCGAGGAAACAACTGAACCGGTAAGAGAACTTGTTGATGACATCTCTCGCGGTGCAGCGTGGGTACCTTCGCTCTGGTACCTGGAAGTTGCAAACGTTCTGCAAATGGGTGTCCGACGCGGGCGAACGAATGCAGCTTTCCGTGATCAAGTTTTGGCAGATTTAGGGAAATGGAAATTGCATGTCGATGCAGAAACCAATCAACATGCCTGGAAGACCTCTGTGCAGCTTGCAGAGAAACATCACCTAACTCTTTATGACGCGGTGTACCTGGAGCTTGCACTGCGCCGGAAGCTACCGCTTGCGACACTGGACAGAACTTTACGTACAGCTGCAGATTCGGAAAAGATTGTGCTGCTTGGCCTGTAATCAAAATTTATGCGATTCAGACGTCCAATCTATTTACTTTTCTAAAATACAAATATGAAAACGAGTTTAAGAACGCGACCAGGGCTATAAGTGAAGCAATCAGAATGCCCATAAAAGCAGCCGCCATTCCATTCTGACCGTCATGCGGTGCTTCTTTCTCATACTGCACACTCAAACGGATGCACGAGACAAGAAAAGTAAGAATAAATGCACCGACAGCGATGATGGTTGTGCGCCCGAAACTTGTCAAGAAGATACGCATCCTTGCACCTACAGCTTCGAGAACCCCGCAATCCTCGACACATCATTGAACGTCACAAACACGAAGAATAAAATCAGCATCACAAACGCGACCTGCGCGATGCGCTCTTTCACCACTGGATTCAGGTCGTGCCGCAGGCCGGACTCAATCAGCAGAATCAGGATCATGCCGCCGTCGAGCAGCGGGATCGGCAGCAGATTGAAGATGCCGAGGTTGAGCGAAATCTGCGCCATCAGGTTGATGATGGGCTGCCAGCCGGGCATCAGCGCGGCTTCGCCCGAGATGCGCGCGATGCCGACCGGCCCGCTCAGCTGCTTCACGTTGGAGTGGCTGGAAAACAGCTTGCGCATCACCTCGGTAATTTGCCCGGCGCTCTGCACGTTGTAGTGGAACGACCGGGCCGCCGCCTGAGGAAACGGTTCCTGCTCGACGGTAAACGGCGGCGGCGAAGGCCGGAAACCCAGCCGCCAACCCTTGCGGCCGGAGCCGTCATCACCCTCAATCGGCGTCACGGAAAGGTGCAGCGTCTGCGGCCCCCGGCGCACATCCATCGCGACCGGTTTCGCGCCGTTCTGCTTCAGGTAAGCGGCGACCGAGTTCACGGAGTGCAGCACCAGCCCATTCAAAGAAAGTAGCACATCGCCCTTCTGCACGCCGGCCTTGGCCAGCGGGTAGCCGGGCTCCACCTCGCGGATGGTCAGCGGGTCGGCCTGCCAGCGCGGCTCCAGGCCGAGCGCGAGCGGGTCCGGTCCGTCGGCACTCATGCCGGCGGCGAGCGGCAGCTGCACGGTGACCTCGCCCGCGGGCCGCGCCACCGTTACCGGCACCGTTTCCTTGCTGTCGATACCCATGCGGATGCCGATCTGCTGCCAATCCGGGTTATGTTCCTTGCCGAACTGCACGATGCGGTCGCCGGCGTGCAAACCCACGGCCGACGCCGGGGTGTTCACGGGCACATAGTCGATCATCGCCGGACCGTTCAGGTAAGCGTCGACTTCGTTGTGCATCATGTACAGCCCGGTCATGAGCGCAAAAGCAAGCAGGAAGTTCGAGATCGGGCCGGAAACACCGATCAGAATGCGCTGCCAGCGGGGGCGCGAGGTAAAGTCGCCCGGATTGCCAGAGCCGCGCTCCACCAGGCCCGAGTCGCCGGAGTATTCACCGGCCATCTTGACGTAGCCGCCCAGCGGCAAGAGGCTGATGCGGTAATCCGTGTCGCCGCGCTTGAAGCCGAACAGCCGGGTGCCCATGCCGATCGAAAACACCTCGACGCGCACGCCGCACAGCTTGGCGGTGATGAAGTGGCG
>CAXTSG010000108.1:0-2820 GCA_964246825.1 uncultured Acidobacteriaceae bacterium
GAACAGCGCATGGAGCCGCGTGCCTTCGCCGAGCGCGAGCACCGCGGCCGCGATTTCATCGACCGAGTCGCGCTTGACCACGCCGTCGCAGACAATGCAGTGGACCACGCCGCATCGCGCGTAAAGGAGGCGCAGGTAGTCGTAGATTTCGGTTGCGGTCGCCACGGTGGAGCGCGGATTGCGCGTGGTGTTTTTCTGCTTGATGGCGATGGCCGGCGCGAGGCCGTCGATCAGGTCGGCGTCGGGCTTCTCGATGCGCTCCAGAAACTGCCGCGCGTAGGCGGAAAGCGACTCCACATAGCGCCGCTGCCCTTCGGCGTAGATGGTGTCAAAGGCGAGCGAGCTTTTGCCCGAGCCGGAAACCCCGGTGACGACTGTGAGCTTGCCGTGCGGGATGGCACAGTCGATGTTCTTGAGATTGTGGACGCGCACCCCGCGCAGGGTGATCTGGTCGGGCGCGCTTGGCTGGGGGGTGCTCGGCTCGGGCAAGTGCTGATCCTTCTTGGAGGGGTCGGACCTCGGCTCACAACCCTTGATTATAGGTGGCCGTGCGCTCGCCCGGGCGCGCCCGCGGCGGGAATAGGGCCCCGACAACCAGGAGCAGCCCCCCAACCACAATAGCCGAGTCGGCCACGTTGAAGTCGGGCCAGTGATAGCGAACAATGGTGACTTCCAGGAAGTCCGTCACCATTTTGTACTGGATGCGGTCCCACATATTGCCGATGGCGCCGCCCAACACCAGCGCCAGGCCCAGAGCGGTGATGGAAAAGCGGCGTCCGATGCGGAAGAGCAGCACCAGCACCACAACCGCCGCGACAAGCGAAAAGCCGGTCAGGGCCCAGCGGGTCGGGTTTGCGGGGGTGTCGTTGAAAAGCGAAAACGCCGCGCCCTCGTTGAGTACATGCGTCAGCCGGAAGATATGCGGGATGACGACGATGTTTCTGCCTTCCAGAATGTGCTTTTGAATCCACAGTTTGGAAGCGCGGTCGAGTGCGATAACAAGAACGGCGAGGAGGAAGAAGCCGGGCCGCCAATCGCGTTTGGGGCGGCGCACGCCGTAGCCGTAGCGGGAAGGAAGCGTGGTCACGCGGCGCTCCCGACGGGTTGTTCCGTGCGCTCGCCTGTTTCGCGCGAGTAGCCCATGGCTTCGAGCGCGTTCGCGCAGCGGCCGCACACGTCGGGCCAGGGGCCGTAAGGGGCGGTGTCGGTGCGGTAGTTCCAGCAGCGGCCGCATTTGGTGCCGTCCGCCCTTGATACTTCGGCTCTGTATGTGAGTGTATCGCCCGATTCCATTTCTGAAACAGAAAGAGCCGGATCATGCACTACGAGAACTTGAGAAACACCTAAAAATTCTTGAAGAGGTCCTTTATAGCTACTTAGAAAACGCTCGGAAAACCCGGGCGCTGTATAGATTGTAAGTCTTGCTTCAAGTGACTTACCTATGGTTTTCTCCTGCCTCATTTTTTCCAATTTGATGAGTACGCGGTCTCTGACAAGTCTGAGAAGATCCCAGTTGCCAACAACGCCAAGCCTTGATGATGGCAGCTGCGTTGGCACAGAGAAAAGAGCCAGATGCACACTTCCCTCGCGCCCCTCCACTCGCGGCAGACAGTTCCAAACTTCTTCCGCCGTAAAGCTTAAAATCGGCGCGACCAGCCGCACCAGTGCCTCGGCAATCCACCACAGCGCGGTTTGCGCCGAGCGCCGCTCCACGCTGCTCGGAGCGAGCGTATACATCCGGTCCTTTAGAACATCGAGGTACAACGCGCTCAGCTCCACCACGCAGAACTCATTCACCGCCTGGTACACGCGGTGGAACTCCATCGCCTCATACCACTTCGTCACCTTCTCTGACAGCTCTCGCGTGCGGGCCAGCATGTAGGTATCGAGCGGCAGCAGTTCCGCATCGCTGACGGCATGCTCGGCCGGGATAAATCCCGCCAGATTGCCCAGCAGAAAGCGAAAGGTATTGCGCAGCTTGCGGTAGTTCTCGGCCACGCGCTGCATCAGATTTTCGCTCGCTGCGACATCCTCGCGGAAATCGACGGAGGCGACCCACAGCCGCACGATCTCCGCGCCGAGGCGGTTCGAGATGTCCACCGGGTCCACGCCGTTGCCGAGCGACTTCGACATGGCCCGGCCCTGCTCATCGAGCGTCCAGCCGCTGGTGGCAACCTTTTTGTAGGGCGACTCGCCGCCGTCGCGTGTCCCGACCGCGGTCAGCAGCGAAGTATGGAACCAGCCGCGGTACTGGTCGCCGCCCTCAAAGTACAAGTCCGCAGGCACGCCGAGCATCCCGTCCTGCGCGAGCACGGCGCGCCAGCTTGAGCCCGAGTCGAACCACACGTCCAGAATGTCCCCTTCTTTCTCCCACCTGCCGGTTGCCTTGCAGCGGGGGCAGGCGCGGCTGCCCAGCAGATCCTCCGCGGTGGCGCCGTGCCACGCGCCGGCACCACGCTCGCGCACCAGCTCCACCACGCGCGCGTTCACGACGCGGTCGCGCAGCGGCTCCCGGCAGGCGCCGCATAGAAATACCGCGATCGGCACGCCCCACACGCGCTGGCGCGAGATGCACCAGTCGGGCCGGGTTGCCACCATATTCGCGATGCGCTCTTCGCCCCATTTCGGGTCCCAGGTAATCTCGTTGTGGATCTGCTCCAGCGCGCGCTCGCGGAAGGTGCGGTCGCCGCCGTCCTCGTCTTCGTCGAAGGAGCGCGAGCGGGAAGAGTAAGGCATGGCCGTTTCCATGCCGATAAACCACTGCTCGGTCGCGCGAAAGATGACGGGCCGGTGGCAGCGCCAGCAGTGCGGGTAGGAGTG
>CAXTSG010000108.1:2830-9997 GCA_964246825.1 uncultured Acidobacteriaceae bacterium
TTTGGAAATCGTCGGCCCCATGGGCGGGCGCGGTGTGGACGGCACCCGTGCCCTGCTCGGTTGTCACATAGTCGGCGAGCACTCCGAGCACTTCGCGGTCGAGAAAGGGGTGTTGAAAAGTCGCGCGATCCAGCCGCGCGCCGGGGAAGCGCGCCAGCTCCCGCAGCTCGCCCAGCCCGCAGGCTTCACGCACCGCCGGCAGCAACTCGGCCGCGACAAGGTACACATCGCCCGCCGCGGTCTCGACGGCCGTGTACTCAAACTCCGGGTGGAACGCAATGGCGACCGAGGCCGGCAGCGTCCAAGGGGTAGTCGTCCAGATAATCGCCCACACCTCGCGGCCCGCGAGCGCGGGGTCAAGCGCCCCGGCCTCGCTTGAAAGCCGGTAGCGCACATACACGCTGGGCGAGGTGTGCATCTCGTACTCGATTTCAGCGTCGGCCAGGGCAGTGCGGTCGTGGAGGCACCAGTACACGGGCTTGAGCCCCTTGTAGACGAAACCGCGCTCGAAAAACTCGTAAAAGGTCGCAAGCGTCGCCGACTCATAGGCCGCGTCCATCGTCAAGTAGGGCTTATCCCACTGGCCGAAGACGCCCAGCCGTTCAAACTGGCTTCGCTGGAGGTCCACAAACTTTTGCGCGTAAGCGCGGCAGGCGGCCAGGAAGTCCTCGGCCGGCATTTCGAGCTTTTTGCGCCCCAGCTGCTCGTCCACCTTGATCTCGATCGGCAGCCCGTGGCAGTCCCAGCCGGGGACGTAGGGGGCGTCGAAGCCGGCCATGGTTTTGGACTTGACGACAAAGTCTTTCAGGCACTTGTTGAGCGCGTGGCCCAGGTGGATGGGCCCGTTCGCGTAGGGCGGTCCATCGTGCAGAAGGTACTTGGGCGCGCCCTGCCTTGCCGCCCGGATTTGGCCGTACAGGTCCATCTCCGCCCATTGCCGGAGGCGCAGCGGCTCATTCTGCGGCAGGTTCGCCTTCATGGGAAAGGCGGTTTCCGGCAGCAGCAGGGTCTTCTTCAACTCGGGCGCCCGAGGCCCTGCGGTGTGCGGCTGTTCGATCATGTGCTTCAAACTTCTTTCTTCTGCACGGCTTCGCTGTTCTCGGGCCGCATGGACCCGTCCGGTGAAACTAGATTGTATCGCCGGGTAACTTCACCGGCTCGCCCTCCGTCTACTAGAAGGGAGACACCCGGCTCGGCAAGGGGCGATAATAAGAGGACCCGTAGCTCGTCGCGGAAAGTGTTTGGAACCCGGTACCTCGAAATCGAGACTCTTAAACTGGCGAGACGGATATCGCAATGAGCAATCAAGTATTGACACCCCCTGAAGAACAAACCCGCTTTGCCCCGGCCGCGCGGCGCGACCACACGGAGCTGCTGCCGGTCGGCGCGGAGGGCTCCGTGTGGGAGTCGCTGGTCGGCAACCTGCGCGACGTGTTTCGCCCGGCGAAGCTGCCGCCGCTTGAGCTTACCTCCACGCCGATCGCGGTCAAGGACCCGTTTGCCGACAAGCGCTCGCCGCTGTCGAGCGGCCTGGCGATCCTGTTCTATCTCCTGCTGGCGCTCCTCTTGTTCCTGCTGCCGAAGCCGAAGGCGGTGCAGCAGAAGCTAGCCGTGATCCCGATGGATATTTCCGCCTTTCTGCCGAAGACCCCGGTGCAGGTAAAGCCGGCGGGCGGCGGCGGAGGCGGCGGCGCGCACGAGATTGTGCCGCCGACCAAGGGCAAGCTGCCGGAGATTGCAAAAACACAGATTACCCCGCCTCAGGTGCTCAAGATCGACCATCCGAAGCTGCCCGTGCCGGAGGCGATCGTGATGCCGCAGATGAAGATGCCGGACGCGAACCTGCCAAATGTCGGCATCCCGCAGGCTTCGGCGGTCACGCTGTCGGCCGGTTCGGGCGGCGGCTCGGGCATCGGCACCGGCCACGGCGGCGGGCTCGGCATCGGCAGCGGCAACGGGCTGGGACCGGGCGAGGGCGGCGGTGTGGGCGGCGGCGTGTACCATCCCGGAGGCGGCATTTCCACGCCGAAGTTGATTTACTCGGTAGACCCGGAGTTCTCGGACGAAGCGCGTCGGCAGAAATATCAGGGCATTGTCGCGCTTTCCATCATTGTGGATGCGCAGGGCAATCCGCAGCGCATCCATGTGGTGCGGCCGCTCGGCATGGGCCTCGACGAGAAGGCCGTGGAGGCGGTCAAACAATACAAGTTCAAGCCCGCCATGATGGGCGGCAAGTCCGTGCCGGTGGAAATTACGATCGAGGTTAACTTCCAGCTGTTCTGAGCCGGAATCGGTAGATAAGGCTGCGCTCCGGCGCAGCTTTATCTGTTTGCCGGCAGGATTTTGTCCGCCGTCATCGGCAGCTCGCGCAAACGCGCGCCCGAGGCATGGAAGATTGCATTGCCGAGCGCCGCGGCTGCCCCGGTAATGCCGATTTCGCCCACGCCGCGCACGCCCAAAGGGTTCAGCCGGTAATCCGGCTCTTCCACAAACTCGATCGTGAACTCAGGCTGATCGGCGGAGGTGGGCAGGTGATACTCCGACAGGTTGTTGTTTACGGGTGATCCGTCGCGCCCGTCGTAGTGCGTTTCCTCCATGAGCGCCATGCCGAGCCCGAACAGGATGCCGCCGCGGATTTGCGAGCGGGAGGTTTCCTTGTTCAGCACCCGGCCGCAGTCCAGAACGCTGGTCCAGCGGCGAACCCGCAGTTCCGCGATTTGCGGGTCCCAGGTCACCTCGCAAAAGTGCGCTCCAAAGGAGTGGAAGGTGAAGTTCTCCTTGGCGGCGCTGCCCGGCTCTGTGCGGGCGCTTGCCCGCAACTGCCGCGCCGGGAGCCGCCGGAGCACGGCCGCGGCGGCTTCCTGCCGGGCGCCGCTTTGCAGCATCCCGTCCGCGATCCGCACCTTGTCGGCGGCTGCCCCGAATAAGAGGGAATGCGGATCGCGTACAGCAGCCGCCAGGAGCGCGGCCCGCAGCTGCCGGGCGGCTGCATCGACCGCCGGGCTCATGGTTGCGATCGTCTGCGAAGCGCCCGCGACCGGCGCTTCCGAAAGCTGCGAGTCGCCCAGAGTGAACCGCACCCGCGCGGGAGCCCAGCCCAGCGCTTCCGCCGCGACCTGAGTCAGCGCGGTGGCCGTGCCGCAGCCGAGCTCATGCGTCGCGGCTGAAAAACCGGCCGTGCCGTCCGAGGAAAGGACCCCTTCCACCGAGGCCGGAGACCGCCGCACCGGATAGGCTGCCGTGGCCATGCCCCAGCCGATGTACTTGCCCTCGCGGCGCATGCTTTGGGGCTTCGGCGAGCGCCCGCCCCAGCCGAACAGCTCGGCCCCGCGCAGGAGGCACTCCCGAAGATGCCGGCTGCTGAAGGGTCGCCTGTCATCGAGATCCTCTGGCGTGTCGTTGCGGAGGCGCAGCGCGACCGGGTCGATGCCGAGCTTGACCGCGAGCTCGTCCATCGCGGTTTCCAGCGCCCACATGCCGGAGCTTTCGCCCGGCGCGCGCATAAAGCAGGGCGTTGCGCGGTGCAGGGGCGCGACGCGGTGCGCGATGCGCGCGTAGGACGTCCGGTACAGGTTGCGCGCGGTCATGCCGCAGGGCTCCACAAAGCGCGCGACCGGCGAGGTGTCGCATAGGGTGTCGTGCTCCACGCCCGTAAGCGTACCGTCAGGCGCGGCCCATAGGCGGACCTGCTGCCGGGTTTCCGGGCGATGGCCGACCGAGGTAAACATCTGCGGGCGCGTGAGCACAAGCCGGACCGGGCGGCCAAGCGCCCGCGCCGCCTGCGCGCACAGCGCCGCATGCTGCCACAGGAAGCCCTTGGACCCGAAAGCCCCGCCCACAAACGGGGCCAGCACCCGTACGTTCTGTGCCGGGATGCCGAGCATATGCGCGACCACTTTTTGACTTCCCTGCACCCAGCGCGTTGCATCGTGAAGCGTGAGCCGGTCGCCTTCCCAGCTTGCCACTGTGGCCGAGGGCTCGATGGGATTGTGGTGGACGACCGGGGTGCGGTAGAGCTGCTCCACGGCGGCGGCCCCGAGCGGCGGCGTGCCGCGCGAGCTGTTCAGCTTTTCAAGCGAGTTGGTGGCGAAGTGGTCGGGGGCGTAGGTACCCGGGAGGCCGTGCGCCAGGTGGAGCGTCGCCGGCAGCTGCTCGTACTCGACATGCACAAGGGCCGCCGCCTGCCGAGCCTGTTCCAGGGTTTCCGCCGCGACCAGCGCGATGTGCTGGCCCGCGTAGTGGATGCAGGGGTCGCTGAAGGGTGCGCGGCGCTCGGCAGGGAAGTTCTCTGAAAACTGCTCCGGCGGCGGCCCGATGGGAGGAAGCCCCGGCCGGAAGGAGGCATCGCTGTAGACGGCAAGCACGCCCGGGCAGGCAAGGGCAGCTGCTGCCTCCAGGGACAAGATGCGGCCGCAGGGAACCGTGGCCTGCACCAGAACGGCATGCGCCATGTGCGGCAGCCGGGTGTCCGCGGCGTAGCGGGCGGCCCCGGTGACTTTTTCCCGCCCGTCGACCCGAGGCTGGAGCGCCGGTGTTTGCGGCGGAACCGCTGCTTGTCCAGGCCGCTTCCCGACTGATTCCATGGTGTCTACGATGCGGACCGGGAGGCAAAGCGGGCACCCCGCATGGTATCCTCCTCGCAGACACTTTGGAAGTGGACAGCAATAAGAACGACGCTTTCCCGCCGGGAAAGCAACTGAATAGGAGCAACGCACCCTCGTGCTGGCACCCGCTAAGAAAACCGACATCATCTCCCGCTTTCGTACCCATGAAAGCGACACCGGCAGCCCTGAAGTGCAGATCGCCATTTTAAGCGAGCGCATCGGCGAGCTGACCCAGCACTTCAACACGCATGCCAAGGACCATGCTTCGCGCCGCGGCCTGCTGATGCTGGTGTCCAAGCGCCGCCGCCTGCTGGATTACCTAAAGACTAACGATACGGACCGCTACCGCGACGTGATCGGCAAGCTCGGCATCCGCAAGTAAGAAGATACAGCGCGCATGCGGGGAGGGAAGCGCTCCCCCTCGCCACGCTCCCGCTCTCGCTGCGGTTCGAGCTTTTTCTCCCTCCGCACCTACCGTGATTTTTTGAGGTACACCCATGAAACAGGAAGTAGTTGTAGAGCTTGCCGGCGGCAAGCGTCTTACCTTTGAAACAGGCCGGATGGCCAAGCAGGCTTCCGGCGCGGCCCTTGTCACGCAGGGCGACTCCGTGGTTCTTGCGACGGCCGTGGCCTCGCCCGAGCCCAAAGAGGGCATCGACTTTTTCCCCCTTACCGTCGATTACCGCGAGTATGCCTACGCCGGCGGCCGCATTCCCGGCGGCTTTATCAAGCGCGAAGGCCGGCCTTCCGAGAAGGAAATCCTGACCTCGCGCCAGATTGACCGCCCCATTCGGCCGCTCTTCCCGGAGACCTTCCGCAACGAAACGCAGGTGATTGCCTTTGTGTTCTCGGCCGATAAGGAAAACGACCCGGACATCGTCGGGATCAATGCCGCTTCGGCCGCGCTGGCGCTTTCCGACATCCCGTTTCACGGGCCGGTGGGCGCGGTGCGCGTCGGCTATCTCGGCGGCGAGTACCTTATCAACCCGACCTATGCCGAGCGCAAGGAGTCCGCGATCAGCATCACGGTGGTCGGCACCGCCGACGGCATCGTGATGATCGAGTCCGGCGCGCAGGGCGTGAGCGAGGACATCGTGCTGGGCGCGATCGACTTTGCCCATGTGGAGATCAAGAAGATTGTCGCCAAGATCAATGAGCTGGTTGGGCTCGCGGGCAAGACGAAGCGCCAGGTCGCTCCGCTGGAGCATGACTCTGCCTACTTTGAGCAGCTGCGATTCAAGGTCGGCGAGCGCCTGAAGGACGCGCTCGACACCCACACGCACGCAAAAACCGAAAGCTACTCGCTGGTGAAGCAGATCAAGGATGAGCTTCAGGCCGAGATCAAGCAGCTGCCCGCCGAGGAACAGGGCGCGGCCAAGAAGAAGCTCGGGCAGTACTACGAGCTGCTGCGCGAGGGAATTTTTCGCGAGCAGGTGACGCGGGACCGCATTCGGCCCGACCGGCGCGCTTTTGACCAGATCCGCCCGATTTCGATTGAAACCTCAGTGCTGCCGCGCACCCACGGCTCGGCGCTGTTTACGCGCGGAGAAACGCAGGCGCTGGTCACGGTCACGCTCGGCACCGGCGATGACGCGCAGCGTTTGGAGACTTTTGAGGGCGAGCAGAAAAAGAAGTTCATGCTCCACTACAATTTCCCGCCGTTCTCGGTGGGAGAAACCGGCCGCATGACCGGCACGGGCCGCCGCGAAGTGGGCCACGGCGCGCTGGCCGAGCGGGCCATCGCCGCCGTGCTGCCGCCGGAGTCGGAGTCGCCCTACGCCTACCGCATCGTTTCGGACATCCTGGAGTCGAACGGGTCTTCGTCGATGGCTTCGGTTTGCGGCGCTTCGCTTGCGCTGATGGATGCCGGCATCTCGCTCAAGGGCTCGGTCGCGGGTATTGCGATGGGCCTGGTGAAGGAAGGCGACAGCTACGCCATCCTGACCGATATTGCCGGGGCGGAAGACCACTACGGCGATATGGACTTTAAGGTCGCGGGCACCCGCGAGGGCATCACCGCGCTCCAAATGGATATCAAGATCGGCGGCATCACCTCGGCTATCATGCGCGAGGCGATGGAGCAGGCCCGGCGCGGCCGCCTGTTCCTGCTCGACATCATGGACGAGCACCTCCAGTCGGCGCGCACCGACAAGAGCAAACATGCGCCGCAGATCAAGACTCTCCAGATTCCGGTCGATAAGATTCGCGACCTAATCGGGCCGGGCGGCAAGGTCATTCGCGGCATCATCGAGCAGACCGGCGTCAAGATTGATGTTGAGGATACGGGCCGTGTATCGGTCGCCTCGTCGGACGCGGACGGCCGTGCCGGAAGTGGGCAAGGCCTACCTGGGCAAGGTGGTGCGCCTTGCCGAGTTTGGCGCGTTTGTGGAGCTGTTCCCGGGCACCGACGGCCTGCTCCACGTTTCCGAGATCGCGGAGCATCGCGTCAAGGAAGTCAAGGACGAGCTGAAGGAAGGCGACCAGGTAATGGTCAAGGTCATCGGGCTGGACGGCAACCGGATTAAGCTTTCGCGCAAGGCCCTGCTGAAGGACCAGCGCGAAA
>CAXTSG010000109.1:0-2005 GCA_964246825.1 uncultured Acidobacteriaceae bacterium
GATCTCGGGCGCAACGCACGGTCCGCGGCTGGATCTGCCGCCGGAGGCGCTGCTGCAGTTCAACCTGGCGGAGCCGATCACCGTGCAGCCTGTGCCATACGACGAGGCGGCACGGCTGGCCTCAACCGTGCCGCAGCAGCCCGTGCTCCAGCGGCGTCCGGTGTATGTGGCCGCGCCTTATCCGGGCAGGTACGTGGTTCGTCCTTACCCGTATCCCTACGGGTACTACTACCCCCGCTACTAGCGGGATTCGCGGCAAAAGGCCGGAGCGAAAGCTTCGGCCTTTTGCTTCGGCGCGGTACGAAAGGTACAAAGTTCCCGGCCGGCATGCCGGTATAGTCATGAGTGATGACTTCGGCACCCCTTCTCCAGACCGCCGGCTCGCGCACTCTGCTCACCCGCCGCGCCTTTCTTAGCGCGGGGGCCGCGGCGGCTGCCGGGCTTGCGCTGTATTCCGGGGAGGTAAGCCGCCACGAGCTGGTGATCGAGCGCCGCACCCTGCGCATCCCTCGGCTGGCGGAAGCTTTTGCCGGCATCCGCATCGGGCAAATCTCCGACATTCACTTTATGGAGTACACGGAGCCGTTTTTTGTCGAGCATGCCGTGCGCGAGCTCAACCGGATGCGGCCGGATATTGTGCTCTTGACGGGCGACTTTGTTTCCATGGCTCCCGTGGAAAAAAGCCGGTCCGCGGCGTATGCACCGATTGTTGCCGAGCTGCTCGGCAAGATCGAGTGCCCGCACCGCTACGGCGTACTCGGCAACCATGACTGGATGGTCGACGGCCGGGCCGTTGTGGATTCGCTGGCGGCGGTCGGCATCCCCATCCTGCACAATGCTTTCTTGCCGTTTGAGCGCGACGGCGCTCGCATCTGGATTGCCGGGATCATGGACGCCTTGAGCGGGGAGTCGGACTTAAACAAGACCATTCCGCCGACAGCCAATCGCGACGGGGAGCCGGTTGTCCTGATGGCGCACGAACCGGACATTCTGCCCGCGGTGGCGCGGCTCAATGCGTTCGACCTGATGCTCTCAGGCCACACGCACGGCGGCCAGGTGCGCCTGCCGTTTTTGCCGCCGCTGATGCTGCCCCCGCTCGGCACCCGCTTTGTGGAGGGGCACTTCCGCATGGGGCGCACGCAGCTATATGTCAACCGGGGCATCGGCGCGGTCGGCCTGCCGTTCCGGTTCAACTGCCCGCCGGAGCTGACCGAGCTGACCCTGCTGCCGGCGTAAGCCTCGCCCGTATACTGAAACGGAACAGCGCCGGCCGCCGCGCTTACCCGCGCCGCGCGCAGAGTCAAACTTTTGTCCGCAAAGGTCCCCGGTTATGATCCGCTTCCTGCAAAAAGACAACCGCTTTACGAAGGCTGTGTTCATCATCATTATCTCGGTCGCCGTCATCACCATGGTGATTACGCTGGTGCCGGGCATTTTTCAAGGCGCGGATAATGCCGCCGGCAACTACGCGACGATTCGCGGAGGCAATCCGTTCACGCGGCTGTTCGGCGCATCCACCGAGGTTTCCACGCAGGAGGTGCAGGTCGCGGCGCAGCGCATGCTACAGCGGCAGGGCTGGCCCGAGGCCGCGCTGCCGTTTGTGATGCAGCGGGCGGGGCAGGGCTTGATTCAGCAGGCCGTGATTTTGACGGAGGCGAATAAGCTGGGCTTGCAGATTTCAGACGATGCCGTGCGAAAGTTTCTCCACACCGGCCCCCTCGGCGCGGCGATCTTTCCGAGCGGGCAGTACATCGGCGACCAGCGCTATGCGGAGCTGGTGCAGGACAATTTCGGGCTTTCCCGGGATCGCTTCGAGGCTGAAATCAAGAAGGAGCTGGAAGAAGCGCGGCTGCGCGACCTGATCACCGGCGGCGTGGCTGTGTCTGACCGCGAGGTGCGCTCGAACTACATCGACGGGGCGACCAAGATCAAGTTCACCTATGCCGTGCTGAACTCGGACGAGCTGGCGAAGAGCATCAATCCAAGCGATACGGAGCTCCAGAAC
>CAXTSG010000109.1:2015-9978 GCA_964246825.1 uncultured Acidobacteriaceae bacterium
CGCATAGCGTGCTTTATGCCAACGCCATCCCGGAAACGCGCAAGCTCCAGTACCTGACCTTTACGGCCGCCAACCTGCCGGGAGGCGTCTCCCAGGTGACCGATGCCGAGGAGCAGGCGTACTACAACGCCCACGGCGCGGACTACAAGGTGGATGACCAGGTGAAGGTGCGCCACATTCTGATCAAGAGCACCGGCGCGGCGGACGACGCGGCGGTCAAGGCGAAGGCGCAGGGCATTCTTGACCAGCTGCACAAGGGCGGTGATTTTGCCGATCTCGCCAGGAAAAACTCGGACGACCCGGGCTCGAAGGCCGGCGGCGGCGAGCTCGGCTTTATCAAGAAGGGCGTGACGGTGCCGGCCTTTGAGCAGGCTGCTTTTACCCTCCAGCCGGGGCAGACCTCGGACCTGGTGAAGACGCAGTTCGGGTATCACATCATTCAGAGCGAGGAAAAGCAGGAAGCGCACACGCGCCCCTTTGCCGAGGTGAAGCCGCAAATCCTGGCGGCCCTGACGCAGCAGAAGGAGCAGGCTGCCGAGCAGTCGTTTGCGAACCAGCTTGCCGCGGAAGCGAAGAAAAGCGGCCTGGCCGCGACCGCGGCCGCGCACCATCTCCCGGTGCAAACAACGGACTACGTGCAGCAGGACGGTACGGTGCCGGGCATCGCCGACTCTTCCAAACTGTTGACCGCCGCTTTCGGCGCGGCCAAGGGTGCCGCGCCGGCAGCCGTGAATACCGGCGACGGCTTTGCCGTGTACCAGGCGCAGGACGTGCATGCGGCGCATGCGCCGGAGTTTGCAGCTTATCGCGATCACATCCTGTCTGACTATCGCACCCAGCAGGTGCCGGTGCTGCTGGAGCAGAAGACGACCCAGCTGGCCGACAAGGCTCATGCGGAGCATGACCTCCTGAAAGCCGCGCAGGAGATGGGCGCGACCGTGAAAACGAGCGACCTGGTGGGCCATGACGCGCAGGTGCCGGACCTGGGCGCGCTGGCCACCGCGGCTCCGCAGCTATTTACCCTGAGCCCGGGGCAGATGAGCGGGCCGCTGCGCGCGGAGCGCACCGGCGTGGTGGCGCGGCTGGATGATAAGCAGCTGCCGCCCGACGCGGATGTGGCGGCGCACCTGCCGCAGGCCAAGGAGGCGCTGCTGGACCGCAACCGCGAGGAAGCCTTTGCCGTGTTTGTCAGCAATATCACGGAGCAGTATCAGAAAGAAAAGCGCATTACGGTAAGCAAGCAGGCGCAAACCATGCCGCAGCTGCCCGGGCAGCAGGGCAACTAGAGCCCTCAACCGGAGTAAGCCGCAAGAGGCAACGGGCCCGCCGCAAAGGGAATCTTCCCTAGCGGCGGGCCTTTTTAAGCCTGCCGACTGGACACCCATGCCCTTCGATCGCGCCTCCGGGCTGCTGCTCCATCTTTCCTCGCTTCCTTCTTCCGGCGGTATCGGCGATCTCGGCCCGGCTGCTTACGACTTTGCGAATTTTCTTCAAAGCGCGGGCCAGCGCGTATGGCAGATGCTGCCGCTTTCGCCTGTCGGCTACGGCAACTCGCCGTATGCGGCGCTTTCGGCCATGGCGGTCAACCCCCTTCTGGTATCGCTGGAGGTGCTGCGGGACTGGGGCTGGCTTACGGCGGAGCAGATTGCCGATGCGCAGCTGCCGGGCGCGGGGCCGGTCGACTTTGATGCGGTGGTTGCGCGCAAGCTGCCGCTGCTCCAGGCGGCCGCTGCCCACTTTCTTGCCAAGCCCGCGCCGGAGCTGAAGGCGCGCTTTGAAAAGTTTTGCCGCGACAAAGCCTCGTGGCTGGACGACTATGCCGCGTTTACGGTGCTGCGGCGCATGCACGGCGACGCGCTGTGGACGGAGTGGCCGCGGCCCCTAGCCGAGCGTGAGCCGGCAGCCATGGAGCAGTTCCGGCAGGAGCAGGCCGCGGCGCTTGCGGTCGAGAAAGTAATCCAGTTTGCTTTCGACGAGCAATGGCTGCACCTCCATGATTACTGCCGCGAGCGCGGCATCCAGTTGATGGGCGATGTGGCAATCTTTGTCTCGTTCGATTCGGCCGATGTATGGACTCATCCGGAGCTGTTCGAGCTTCAGCCTGACCGGACGCCGATCCGTGTGGCCGGCGTGCCGCCCGACTACTTCAGCGAAACCGGGCAGCGCTGGGGCAATCCGCTGTACCGCTGGGATGTTCTGGCTGAGCAGGGCTTCGGCTGGTGGGTGGAGCGGATGCGCCGGGCGAATGAGCTGTTCGACATCATCCGTCTGGACCACTTTCGAGGGTTTGAGGCTTTCTGGGCGATTCCTTACGAGGAAGAAACGGCTGTCAACGGAACCTGGGTCAAGGCTCCCGGACACGCGCTTTTCGCCAAATTGCAGGAAGAGCTAGGCAGGCTGCCGTTTGTCGCGGAAGATCTGGGCGTGATTACGCCGGAGGTCGATGCGCTGCGGTCCGACTTCGGGCTGCCGGGCATGCGCATTCTGCAATTCGGCTTCGGCAACCGCGGCGCACACCCTTATCTGCCGCACCGCTTTGAGCCGAACACGGTGGTGTACACCGGGACGCATGACAATGACACGACCCTGGGCTGGTGGCAGAACGGGGCCACGGCGGAAGAGCGCGAGGCGGTTGCGACTTACCTGCGCCCGGCCGAGGACGGTCCGGTGTGGGCGATGATTCGCGCGGCCTCGACCTCGGTTGCCGACCTATGCCTGTTTCCCGTGCAGGACGTAATCGGCACCGGTTCGGAAGGCCGCATGAATGTACCATCAGCGGCAACAGGGAACTGGAGCTGGCGCTACGAACAAAATGCGCTGACAGCGGAAATCGCGGAGAAGCTGCGTGCGATTGCCGATGTTGCCGACCGCACGATCGAAGCGCAGCAGGAAATTTAAAAGCCAATGCAAGAACCCGCCAAAGTCTCTGCCGCTTAGTGGCGGAAGGGAACAGGCTAAGAAGCGCCTGTTCCCTTCCGCTCCATCAGTTCCTGCGCGTGAGCACGGCTACTGGAAAGTCCGCGAACACCTCGTCGAGCGAAAGCACATTCTCTTCGGCATTTATTTCCTTGCCGGTCAGCGCATGAACCCACTTGGTACCGGCCTCCTCCGGCAGGGTCACCTCATGGCCGGCCCACGCCGAGCCCAAAGGGATCTCCGAACGGCCCTCGACCAGCGTGTGCGTGAAGCGCGGGATGACGACCAGAACATCTTCGCCGCGCAGAAAGGCAAATGCGTGGTCCGGGTCGCTGACTTCGAGCGGCGTGTAGGCTCCGTCCTTAAATAGTTCGCCGTGGGCGTTGCGAACCGCAAGCGTCCGCTGCATCGTGAACAGCTTCACTCGCCCGTCCTCTAGAGAAGCGAGCACGTCGCGCGCAGCTTCGGCAGGCGATTGCCCGGCAAGGGCATTCAGAACATTCGTCCGGTGTTCATAGTTCACAGGGCGGCGATTGTCCGGGTCTACCAGGCTCAGGTCCCACAGGTCCGTGCCCTGGTAAAAGTCCGGGACGCCGGGCGAGGTTGCCTTGAGCACCAGCTGCGCCAGCGAGTTGACCGCGCCGTGCAGCCGTACCGAGGCGAGCATCGCTTCAAGCTCTGTGACGAAGGGAGTGGGCACTCCATCGGCTGAGGTCAGCAGCCGGTCCACAAACAATTGAACGGCTTCTGTATATTCCGGGCGAGGGTTGATCCAGCTAACATTGACCTTGCCCTCGCTCAGGGCCTTGGCCAGGTACTCCTTGACGCGCCCGGCAAACTGCTGCTTGTCGGCATCCGCCCAGGGCCACGCGCCCACAATCGTTTGGTAAATCAGGTACTCCTCGTTCGCGTCGGGCGCGACCGCGCCGTCCTCCAGCGTGGTTTTGTGCGCCGCGTTTGTTTCCGCCCAGCGCGCGATCCGCGCGGCCCAGCTGTCCGGCATTTCAGATAAAACGTTCAGTCGGTTGCGCACGTCTTCGCTGCGTTTGGTGTCGTGGGTGGAGGTGGTCAGCAAGGCATGCGGCGTGTGGGTCAGCCGCTCCGCATTGGCTTTGTGCAGGATCTCGGGCCGCAGTCCGAAGGCATCCATGGCCGAGCCCACTTCGTTTGAGGAGAGAAAGCGGAAGTACACATAGAAGCTCGTGTCCTCGACACCCTTGGCCATGACGGGCCCGGTCAGCTGCTGGAACTTGAGCGCGAAGTAAAGCTGCTGCTCATCCCGTTCACCGTCGCTTTCGCCGTGCTGCTCCAGCAGGAGCACGCGCTGCAAATAGTCAAACGCCGAGGCATCAATGGACGGGTTGCGGCGTCTGGCAAGCCGGATTGCAGTGCGAATCGTTTTGGTGTCGGCCTCGGAGTATTCGCCGCGCTCGTCGATATAGGTGCGGTAGATGGGGAAGCAGGCGATGGTCTCTCGAATCACGGTTTCGAGCAGGTTGTCCGTGAAGTCGCGGACGCGCCGATCGCCGCGCGCCAGCTGTGACAAAAGATTGCCGAGCACGTGCGTTTCGCTGGAAAGCGAGCTCAGCATGACGCTCCGCTTGGCTTCGTAGACAATCTGCGTCGGGCTGACGCGGCCGCCGATGAAGTCGGAGTAGATCGAGTCGAAGCGGCTTTTGTTTTTCGGCTGAATAAAGAATTGATTGGCGAAATGGACAAAGTCGTAGCCGGAAGTACCCTGCACGGCCCAGGTACGCGGCAGCACCTCGCCGGGCTCCAAAATCTTCTCAACCACGCAGTAAAGCGGCAGCTTCGCGTGCGTCCAATCCAGGTCGCGCGTGGCATCCAGCACGCTTCGCTCGATGCCGACTTCGGTGGCTTCCGCGTCGTCCTTTACCGGCCCCTTGCACTGCGCGGCGACAAAAAGCTTTTGCAGCCGCTCCAGATAGACGCGCGGGTTAAACATGCCGTCGCAGTGGTCGATGCGCAGTCCGGTTACCTCGCCTGAAGCCAGCAGCTTACGGATGAGCGTGTGCGTCGCGGCGAAGACTTCAGGGTTCTCCATGCGGAGCCCGACCAGGTCATTCACGTCGAAAAAGCGGCGGTAGTTGATTTGTTCGCTGGAGGTGCGCCAAAACGCCAAACGATAAGGCTGCGCTTCCAGCAGCTCGTGCAGCGCGTCAAGGGAGCGAGGCTCGCCTTCCTCCCCATTGATCGCCTCGGCGGCCGCCGCAAGCACCGGCTGCAATGTCGGGTCGCGCAGTGCTTCCGTCAGTCGCGGCTTCAGATCGCGAAGCCTTGCGCGCCTGCTGTCCACGGCTTCTTTTGCCGTGCTTTCGTGGATCGGCAGCTGCGCCAGTTCGTCCAGCAAGGCGCGGAACTCGGGCGGTACGCCGAACTCCTCGTCGCGCTCGCGCGGAAAGATCATGGCGAAGGGCCGCGGGGCGATCGGCATCAGGTGGTCGTAGTAGGCGATGAGCGCGCGGCCTTCTTCAAAGCGCACCTGGATTTGCCTGGATTCGAGCGCCTCGCCGTACTGGCAGCCCAGGATCGGCAGCAGCAGACGGTTTTGCATATCGGGCTTGAGCGGTTCCCAATCAATGTCGAAGAAGCCGGAAAACTCGGACGCGCGCCCGTTTTCAAGCACATCCTGCCACCACACCGACTGGTTTCCGACGCCCATGTGGTTCGGCACCGTATCGAGCAGCAGGCCCATGCCGTGCTCGCGCAGCGCCGCGGTAAAAGGCGCGAACTTTGCTTCGCCGCCCAGTTCCGGATTCAGGCAGTCGTGCCGGGCCACGTCGTAGCCGTGCATGGAGTGCGGCCGCGCCTCAAAGATAGGCGAAAAGTACACATCGCCGATGCCCAGCTTCTTGAGGTACGGCAGAATCGCCTGCGCGTCTTCAAAAGTGAACTTCTCGTGCATTTGCAGGCGATAGGTGGAGGCGGGAGTGCGGGCTTCGGTGTCGAGAACAGTCTGGAGGCAATCGCTCATACGGGAGGGGTTCAGGTCCTTTGCCTGGGTTGTGCCGGCGTTTCTTTGGGGCCGCGCGCTGATTTTTAGGGCGCGGCCCTTTGCTGCAGTTGGATGCCGCTGCCGCCGTCGGCATCTATACTGGGGTAGCGGCACACACCACCAGCACTGCCACCAGGAGCCCCATGCCACTTACCGGCGAAGCCATTCGCTTAATGAACTATGTTGACGACGTTTCCACCACGCTTCGCCGCATCCTCGCGCTTTCGCCGAGCCTCACGCAGGAAGAGCGCGTCCGCGTCAGCGAATACCTCCAGAAGTCCGAGCCGAGCGTGGATACCGTAGTGACCACGCTGACCACGCAGAAGCCGCTGTAATACCGCGATTGCAACTGATCGCGAGGCCGGTACTATGGGTGACATTTCCCGCACCATACCGCCCATTCGCAAAGTCGCCGTCATCGGAGCCGGGTTGAGTGGGCGGCCTTCCGGTCCGGAGCTTGCACTGCTTTCAGCGCGCGCCGGCTTCCTGACGGTGCTGGAAGATGTGCTGCCCGGCAATCTGCGCTGGGCAGCCGCGATGCTTGGAAGCGCGCCGAAAATTCTAGGGCTGCGCTATGCGACAAGTATCGAAGACGCAGTCCGCGATGCCGACCTGGTCATTGACACAGTCCCGGACGAGCTTGAATCAAAACTTGAAATCCTGAGTCTGCTGGACCGCATGGCCCCGCCGCATACTCTGTTCGCCACGCCGACGGAGACCCTCAGTATTGCTGATCTCGCTTCGTGCACCTACCGGCCGGGGCAGTGTTTCGGGGTGCGATTTTTATCCGGTGTTCCGCTGACGATTACTCTCAGCCATGCGCCCGTGTGTTTACCGGCGACCCTGGAGCGCGCCCGGTGCTTTTTTCAGGCAGTCGGGGTCGTGATTGCGACTGCCGAGGATATGCATTCCCTGCCCTGAACCTACTCCGAATCCGGCCGCTTGTACGCCGTTTTTAGATACGCCCGGGCCTCGTTCAAGGCTCCCTGCGTGTTGTCGTTCGTCTGCACGGCCTGGCGATACTCGTTCACGGCGCGGTCCCGCTGTCCGGTTACGTCGAAGATTTTGCCGAGCGCGATATGGCTCCAAACCTGGGTCCAGGCCGGCTCGGCGTCGCCGCGCAGGGCGTCGCGGTAACTGTTGGCGGCGGACTGGTAGTTGTGCTGGGTAAACAGGAGCTCACCGATTCGGTAGTTGGCGAGCGAGCTGGCGGAGTTGGCCGCAAGCGCCTTCTGGTACTCGCCGAGCGCGGCGGTCAGGTCGCCTTGGCCCACCAGCTGCTGCCCTTTCAGGATGGCGATGCGCACCTGCATGTCGGGCGAGTTCTTCAGAATCCAGTTGTCGGGGTCGACCTGAATATGGCGCGGCGCGCCAAAGGTATCGACCACATACTGCGAGCTGGTTCCTTCCACGTCGACGCGCTTGTTCTCGGTTTTGCCTTCGGTTTCCACGCGCAGGTCGATCGGCATGTTGAATAGGTCAAGATCCTGCGTGACGGAGCCGATGGTGCGGAAACCCTTGTCGTTGCCGAGCCGGTAAACCGCGTATTTATCCACGAACTGCGGCGCGCCGGTGCCGTCGAGCCACTCGGAAAAGAAAGCCGTGAGCTGCTGCTGCGACTCAGCCTCGGATAGCTTCTCAAACTGCGAGGTGGTCACGCCCTTGTCGGCGTACTGTGAAAGCGCGCCCTTCATAATCTTGAGAAAGCTGTCGTCGCCGACTTCCCAGCGGAGCATGTGAAAGACCATGGCGCCTTTTTCAAGCGTCATCGATTGGAACTCAGGGGAAAATACCGGCAGGCGGCTCACGGTCGCAAGCGGGATGGTGTCGTAGGCCAGCGCCCCGGCCGACACGTCGAGCACGGCGCTTTGCAGCGCCGACTTGCCGTTCAGGTCTTCCAAAAACAGCAGCTCGCCGTAGCGGGCCATGCCGTTCGTGATCCAGGTGTCATTCAGGGTGGCCGGGCTCAGCTCGGAGCCCCACCACTGGTGCGCGACCGTGTTGGCAAGCAGCCGGTAGTCGGCCTTATTA
>CAXTSG010000110.1:0-707 GCA_964246825.1 uncultured Acidobacteriaceae bacterium
ACAGGCGCCACCCAGGTAAGCTTCCTCGACCTCACCCCGGGCGGCGTCGTCCACGCCCCACTTTCGCCGTACCTTGTAGACGGCAGGCAGCGAAAAGCCTGCCGCCACGAGCCGCCGCACCGTGCGCGCCGACTCTTTCTCATTGGTGGGCTGCTTCATGCGCTTGCGTTCCAGGAACTGCCGCGCCAACCCTTCTTCATCCACGTTTTCGTAGGCGGTTTCGAGCGTTTGTGCGACTACCTCGCCGTCCACGCCTTTGCGCTGGAGGTCCTGCTGCACGCGGCGGCGGCCGAACTTCGCGCCTTCCTGCCGAAGCCGCGTGTAATCCACGGCAAAGCTCCGGTCGTCCAGGTAGCGCGCGGCCTGCAGCCGGGCGACCACGGCATCCATTTTGCTCTCGCCGGTTTCACCTTTTTCCACGCGCGCGCGCATCAGGCGGCGCAGCTCGGCCGTTGTGCGCATGCGCCGCCCCAGCGCGCCCAGGGCGTACTCGTACAGGGCTGCTTCTTCAAGCGGCTCTCGGATTTTGGGCGCTTTCCAGCTCATCGCTTCTCCTATTGTTACCCGCGGAAGCGTTGTGTCTACCACTTTCGTCGCGGTACTTCCGATAGATCTCAGTCTTCTTTTTGCGGCGCACCGATGGAAAAGCCATGCTACGTTGAAGCACTTACCGCAAGTTCAGTCCCACTCCATCTGCCCAACGCAGG
>CAXTSG010000110.1:717-9899 GCA_964246825.1 uncultured Acidobacteriaceae bacterium
GATCCAAACGGCGAAAGCCGTCAACGATCTGCCTGATCCCGCATGGAGGAGGGAGCGGTTTCACGGCGTTTTACCATGGTTCGTGCGGATGCTGCTTTCTCGGCATCGCACGGTGTCTCCACTCCCCCGTCGTTCGAGGATTCCTCATGTTGCATCGTCCCGCCTGTGCCGCGCTGCTGCTTGCGCCGACAGCTTTCCTTATTTCCGGCTGCGGCAGTTCCGCCAATGCGGCCGCGCCTCCTCCCATCTCCGCGCCGACCCCGCCGGCTGTTAGCCCCTTCAGCAGGGTTGTTGTTCTGGGAGATTCGCTTTCCGCCGGTTTCCAGAACGGCTCGCTGCTGGATACGCAGCAGCCCCACGGCTGGGCTTCGCTCCTGGCCGCGCAGGCGGGCTTCCATTTGACGCTGCCGCTGATGGGCGCGCCCGGGTTTCCGGCTGTGTACAACCTGGTGAGCGCAGGCATACCGCCGGTTGTGCAGCAGGAGCCCGGCATCACCACGGGCCGCGACAATCCCAACGCCCAAATCAATGACTTCGCGGTTCCCGGCCACAAGCTCTACGACCTGCTGAACACCGGCCCCGTAGCTTCACCCACAACCGGCGATGAGCAGATGGCCGACTATGTCCTCGGATACCCGGCGGGTGTCATGGGTACGCAGGTGGAGCAGGCGGTTGCGCGGCAGCCTACCTTGATCTATCTATGGATCGGTGGGGATGACGCGCTTCCCGCCGATGCCACCGGAGACCCATCCAAGATGACGCCGGTGAGCACGTTCGCGAGTGAGTTGACCCAGCTGCTTCAGGAGCTGCCGCCCAAGGCAAGGGCGCGTCTTGTGGTGGCAAATGTGCCGGATATTACGCAGATCCCTTATATGACTCCCGCCTCGGAGCTGCTCGGGCTGCTGGCTTCCACAACCGGGCTGCCGGCGGCTTTGTTCCAGGCCGCGCTCGGGATTGGGCCCGGGGACCTGATCAACACGCATGGGCTGGAGGACGTCCAAGCCGAGTTGAAGCAGATTGAGGCGCTCCAAGTACCCGCGCCGCTGCCGGGCAGCGATGTGCTGACCGCGGCCGAGGTCGCGACGGCGCAGGGCACCATCAACAGCTACAACCAGATCATTGCGCAGCAGGTGTCCGCGGTGGGCGGTACCGTGGTCGATGTCCACGGCTACATCGGCTCGCTTGCGACCGGCGGCATCACCATCAATGGGTATGCGGCGTCCACGCAGTTCCTGGGCGGGCTTTTCGGGCTGGACGGCATCCACCCGACAAACACCGGCTATGCGCTGCTTGCCAATCAGTTCATCGCCGCGTCTAATACAGCTCTTGGGACGACGATTGCGCCGGTTAACGTGTCGGCGGTAGCGGCGCAGGATCCGTACTTCGGGCTCAACACAAACCTGGGCCTGTCCAGCGCGAGTGAGGCGATTCTGCCTGCTCTTTCCCGGCAGATGGCCGGGATCGGCATTGGCCGGCAGCCCTGAATCGATGCCGGTTTCTGAAGCAAAAGGAGGAACTTCAGGCGTGCCGAAGCGTCTAAAGAGCCTGGAGTTCCCCGTGTTTCTGCTCAAGCGCTGCCTTCCCATGCTGTTCGCCGGCCTGTTTGCTGCTTCCGCGGCCGGCGCGCAGGTTTCCTTTACGCCCATGGCGCTCGACTCGGGCTTCGGCAAGCTCGACCTGACGCAGTCCTCAATTCCACCGCAGCAGATCATCGATCGCTTCACGGAGCGGGAGTCCGAGTTTCGCGCCGCCCTGACGAGCTACACCTACGAGCGCAGCGTCCGCGTGGATACGATCGACGACGACACCAAAAAGGTAGACGGCGAGTACTACCAGGTCACCGACATCAGCGTGGACCCGGACGGCAAGCTGTACGAGCATGTGGTGGAAGCGCCGGCAACCTCGCTGGAGCGCGTCATGATGTCGCCCGCCGACTTTGAGGATATTGAGCATCGCCTCCCATTTGTGCTCACCAAGGAGGATGCGGGGCAGTACAACCTAATCTACATAGGCAAGCAGGCGGTCGATGAGGTGAACTGCTTTGTGTTCGATGTGAAGCCGAAGGTGATCGAGAAGAACAAGCGGTACTTTCAGGGGCGCATCTGGATCGACCAGCACGACTTCCAGATCGTTGTTACTAACGGCAAGATTGTTCCGGACGATGTGCGGAAGGGCCATGAAGACCTTTCGCCGCCGTTTGCGACATTTCGCGATCAGATCGACGGCAAATACTGGTTCCCGGTCTATACCAAGGCTGACGGCGTGCTGCACTTTCCGGGAGGGCAGGGCTACGGCAGTCAGGACGTCCATATCCGGTACATCGTGAAGTACTCGAAATACAAGCGCTTCGGCTCGTCGGTCAAGATCACGTTCAACGGGCAGGAGGTAGAAAAGGATAAGCCAGAGGCACCCCAGGCTCCGGCCGCGCCGCCTTCTCAGCCGAAGTAAGGTAAGTTGGGCTCATGGAACATATCATTGACGGCGTTTTGCGCTTTCAGCGCGAGGTCCATCCTCGGAGCGAAGCGCTGTTTCAGGAGCTTTCTCTCGGGCAGTCGCCCGCGGCCATGTTTATCGGCTGCGCCGACTCGCGCATCGTGCCGGAAGTGCTGACGCAGCAGGGGCCGGGCGAGCTGTTTGTGGTGCGCAACGCGGGCAATATCGTGCCGCCGCACTCGCCGATGCCGGGCGGGGTGACGGCAAGCATCGAGTATGCGGTCGCCGTGCTCGGCGTACCCGACCTGATTGTCTGCGGCCACTCCGGCTGCGGCGCCATGACGGCGATTCTTCGCGACGGCGGGGAATTGGAGCAGCTGCCCGCCGTCGCCCGCTGGCTGCACTATGCCGATGCGGCGCGCGACACCGTGCTGCGGGAGCATGCGGAAAGCACCCCGGAGCAGCGGCTGACGGCTTTGATTCGAGAGAACGTGCTGTGCCAGCTTGACAACATTATGACGCACCCCGCGGTGGCCTCGGCACTTGCTAAGAAGCAGCTGCGGCTGCATGGGTGGGTGTATGAGATTGCCGATGGATGCGTGAGCGCCTACGATGCGGAGGCCGGAACCTTTGCCCCGATCAGCGAAAATCCGCTGGCGCATGCGACGCCTGCCGGCTGAAGCCCTACTCAAGCAGATACACAGGGTCGCCTGCTGCAAGCGGCCCGGGCGCTGCCGTAACCGCATAGATGCCGACCTTGCCTTCGTGCCGACGGGCAACGTGGCGCATCAGGGCCGGCATGGCTTCTCCCGTTTGGGGGTCGAGCGTGATGATGCGGCAGCGCGGGTCGCGCTCCTTAACGAGAAGTGTTGCGGCAGACCCAAGCCGGATGCGACGGCCCACCAGGAAATCCTCGGGAAAGCCGCCCTGCCTACCCTCAAGATCGAGAAGGATGTTAGCGCGGAAGCGCTGCGCGTCAAGAGCGGTGCCAAGCTCCACGGAAAGCTGCTCGACCGTTTGGATGGACAACAGCGCGAGCGGCCGGCAGTCGGTCATGGGCTCCGTGCTGCTCTTGAGCCACAGTGGGTAATCGGCGCGAAGATACCGTTGCAGCGCTGGGATGAGGGCCGGATCGGCTGCTCCAAAGGCATCCGCGCTGCCGGGCAGGAGGATCTCGATCAACGGGGCAAGCCTGTCTCCCGCGGCAAAGTGCTCCGGCCCCGCGCCGCCGCGAAGCCGGGCACGGCACAGCAGGACAGCGGTGCGCTCGGCACCGGCCAGCAGCGGCTTGCCGATCGGCGTGGCCGCGCTTTCAAGCGCGAGCAGCCGATCGCCCGCGATGCCGTAGGGCAAGAGTTCGACCGAGGCGAGCTGCTCGCCGCCCATACTTTTGACCGGGTAGCGCCACAGCTCCCGGATGCGGCCGATGCGCTTCACCGTGCGGCTACGGACCCGACAGGCGGCTTCAGGTACAGCTCCCAATGCGCCAGGATGCGATCGTAAAGCTGTGTTCGCGCTTCCTTGCCGGCGATGGAATGGGTTTTGCGCGGGTACAGCTGTAGGTCGTAGGGCTTGTCCGCGTCGATCAGCTTCTGCACGAATTGCACCGTGTTTTCGACGTGAACATTGTCGTCGCCGGTGCCGTGCGCGATCAGCAGATGCCCTTGCAGGTTTGCTGCCGTCGGCTGCACCGCGGCCGCGTCGTACACGGCGCGCTCCTCGGCGGGGAGCCCCAGGTAGCGCTCCGTGTAGATGGAGTCGTAGTCGCGGAAATCAGTTACGGGAGCGACGGAAATACCAGCGCGAAAGCGTCCGGAGTGGGTCAGGGCGTTGAGGGTGAAGGTGCCGCCCCAGCTCCAGCCCCACCAGCCCAGGCGCTGCCCGTCCAGTTGCGGGTACTTCGCCAATACCTGATCCAGCGCCGCCAGCTGGTCGGCCAGCTGCACTTTGCCGAAGTCGCGGTAGGCGGCCTGTTCAAATTCGCGCCCGCGCCCGCCCATGCCTTGGTTATCGACATGGAGCACGGCAAAGCCGTGCTCGGCAAGAAGCTGGTCGAAATAGAAACTTTGACCGCCCCAGCTGTTGCGGACCGTGGACGTACCCGGGCCGCCGTAGGGGTTGGTGATGAGCGGGATGCTTGCCGAGCCCGCGGGCTGCGCGGGCAGCAGCAGGGTAGCGTAGAGGGTGGTTTTGCCGTCGGCGGCTTCTAGGGTCAGTAATTCCGGCGTCCGCACGGTATGCCCGGCGGGCGGCGTGCTCTTCCACAAACCGCTGCATGCGGCGGTTTGCTGCGCGGTACACAGGTTGAGCACGGGCGCGGTCCCGAGGCTGGAGTAGGAGTCGGTAAAGTTCGCGTACCCTTCCGCGAAAACGGTTTTATGGACGCCCGCGCCGTCGGTGACGCGGTGCTTGCCCGAGCCGTCCAGCCCGACAGCCCAGACCTGCTGCCCGAGCGGCTCGCCCTCATTGCTTGCGTAGTAGACGGTAGCCGTGCCCGCGCCCGGCACTACGGAAAGGATGTCGCTGACCTCGTAGTCGCCTGTTTCCAGCGCCGCGGCCCGCTTCAGCTCGCCCGCGGGAGTGGAGGTGTAACGGTCGATGTGGGTGTGGCCGGAGCGCCAGGAGCGCAGCAGCATCTCGCCCGAGGGAAGAAAAGCGACATCGTAGTTTTCATCGAAAAACTTATCGTCAGTGAGCGCCAGCGCGCGGTGCGCCTGGCCGGTCGCCGCGTCGGCAAACCAGATGTCCAGGTGCTTGTGGTCGCGCCGCAGTGTTTCTACCCAGACAGTGCGGGCGTCGACCCAGCCGGAGCGGGGGATGTAGTCCTCGTTGGGGCGCACCTCCGGCAGGTCGATCCAGCGGGTCGGGCCGCCGGCTGCGGCGACGATGCCGACGCGTACCGCGGGGTTCGGGTCACCGGCCTGCGGATACTTTTGCTCGTCCACAACCGTGTGCGTCGGGACCCAGTCGGCAAGGGGGTAGGTTGGCACCTTGGTTTCATCCATCTGGACATAGGCAAGACGGGTGGAGTCGGGCGACCAGGAGTAGTTGGTGCGTACCTTCAGTTCCTCCAGGTACACCCAGTCCACTTCGCCGTTCAGCAGGTTGGGGTCGGCAGTGGAGGTCAGGGGCACCGGCGAAGAGCCCGGCCGCAGAGCATACAGATTGTGGTTATGGACGTAGGAGATGAGCTCGCCGTTTGGGGAAAACTTCACGTCGTCGCCCGAGCCCTGCCCGGTGTCGCCGATCTGCCGTACCTTGCCGGCGGCAAGCTCGTCGAGCCACAACGTGCCGTCTTCATCGAACAGGATTTCCTTCCCGTCCGGCGACCAGAAGTAGCCTTTTTGGCTGTACCGCGCCCGATGGTCACGGTCCTTCTCGCTGAGCGGACGGCGCGCCACGACGCTCAATTTGCCGCCGGCGGTCAAAACCGTATGCTTTCCGGTCTCTTCCTGCACTGTCAGCGAACCGTCGCCCGAGCGGAAACCGAGGCGGCTTCCGTCCGGAGACCACTGCGTTTCAGACGGTTCCGGGTTGCCCGAAGAGGCAGGGGCCCAGATGTCGCGTACGGTCCAGGGAGTTTGCGCCGCGGCCGCGCAGCAGAGCATAAAGGTGAAAGGCAGGGCAAGAAAGGAACAGGGCAGTCGCAATGGGGCTCCGAAACAGAGAAGGTTCTATGAACCACAGTGTACCGATCCGAAGTAGGGAGCCGGACATGGAAAAGGCAGCGGCTGAAAGCCGCTGCCTTGGGAGAAGCCGCCGGATTACAGGGAAGCGTTCTGCCGCGGTGCCTGAACCGGAGACTGCGCCGGGGCTGAAGGACGCAGGCTGCTGTTGATACCGGTGCTCAGGGGCGAGGCACCCGGCCGACCTGTAACCATGGGCCGCAGGGTATTTTGTGCCTGCTGCGCCTGCTGCTGGTGCATGGTGACGATGATGACCTGCGCCGGTGTGACGCCGTTGCAGCGGTAGGAGTGCGGAGTGCTGGCATCGAAGTAAACGCCGTCTCCCGGCTCCACGATGTGGATCTTGTCCGCATGGCGCACTTCCAGCTCGCCCTCCAGCACGTAAAGGAACTCAAAGCCGGGATGCACATGCGGACGAACATCGCTGGCCTTGCGGAGGGGCAGGAACTCGGCAATGTACGGGTCCAGCTGCCGGTCCGGCACCATGTAGCCCAGCGATTCAAAGTAGTAGGAAGGATCTTCCACACCGCTTTGCGGCAGGCGCATACGCTCCTTTTTGCGGTGAATGCGGAACATGGGCTGCGGCTCGGCCTCAAAGAAGTAGTTCAGATCTTTGCTGAACACGATAGCGACACGGGCCAGATTGCGCAGCGTCGGCACGACCCGGCCTGTTTCCAGCTGCGAAAGGAAGCTAGCCGAAAGGCCTGTCTGCCGGCCGAGCTCCACCAGGCCCATGGACTTCTTCAAGCGCAGCCGTTTGATCCGCTCGCCGATGCGTTTTTCAGCAATAAATGCTTCGGCGCTGGCTTGATCGATGGAACTCTTTTCTTCAATAACGGCACCTGCGGCTACAACTGACGGCTCCTGCTCGGGCATCTCAGACTTTCCCTTGCTCCCTGACATTTGTATAGGTCCTCCCGGACCAAACTGGCTTTGCTTTCTTCTCCATAAGATGCTTCCCGGTGTGTTTATGATGTTGAAAATAGTGAGTTTTTGCTTTCTTCTCTCGCTATCCGCCTTAAGGTTAGAAGGATGTAAGAGCTGCCTCAGCAGGTAAACAATTTACCTACATCCCATTTAGGTTAGAAGCGCGGCAAGCAATATCGTCCTGCGAAAGATTCCTGCAATAGGATTGTTCGGCATTCTGTTGCAGACAGCTTTTCTGATACTTGAACTCTATCTCCGCGCCGCCACGTCCCAACCGTTGTGCTCTACCGTGAGGAAACACTATGCAGCCGGAAGTTGCCGAAAAGCGTCCCTCTACCCACCGGAATCCCCAACGCATCCTGATTACCGGGGCTAACGGCATGATCGGCCACGCGCTGCGTGCGGCCGCGCAGGCGCGCGGCATGGAAGCCGTCCCGATACAGCGGCCCGTGCGCGGCAATGCCGCGGAAGCAGCCCCGGCCGGGGCTGACACAATCCTGTGGGAGCCGGAAGCGACGCAGCCGTTTGCGGATCTCGGACGCCTGGAGGGATTTGATGCCGTGGTACACCTTGCCGGCGCCAACATCAGTGCCAAACGCTGGAGCGCGGATTACAAGAAGCTGATCTCGAACAGCCGCTCGCAGCCCACGGGGGCGCTTGCCCTGGCGCTGGCCCGGCTCAAGCATCCTCCGCGGGTGCTGCTTTCCGCATCGGCGACGGGCTTCTACGGTTCGCGGGGAGATGAGGTACTTACCGAGCAGTCCTCTTCAGGGCCCGGCTTTCTGAGCGAGGTGTGCCGGACCTGGGAAGGCGCGACCGCGCCGGCGGTTTCAGCCGGGATACGCGTGGCGCACCTGCGCTTCGGCGTGGTGCTCACGCCTTTCGGCGGGGCGCTGCGGCAGATGCTGCCTTTGTTCCGACTGGGGCTCGGCGGCAAGCTGGGCGGCGGCCGGCAGTGGATGAGTTGGATCACGCTGAAGGACCTTCTCGAAGCGGTGTTTCACATCATGGCGGATGAGGGGGCAAGCGGACCCTACAACGTGGTTGCACCCGCGCCGGTGCGAAACGCCGAGTTTACCCGGGCCCTGGGAGCGGCGCTGCACCGGCCCGCGATTCTGCCGGCACCGGCCTTTGCCCTGCGGGCTGCTTTCGGGCAGATGGCGGATGAAACGCTGCTAACCAGCTGCCGCGTCGTGCCGGAAAGGCTCCAGGAAAGCGGCTTTGCATTTGCGACGCCTGAAATCGGCGGCGCACTTCAAAGCCTGCTTGGCGCCGGAGGGGCAGCTTAGACGCTTCGTTTGGCGACGGCTGTTCCGAGCTGTTTCCTTCGCGGGTTCCATGAACGGAGCCGCATGGCCGCAAGCGGCATGGGGCTGCTCTGCTAGGCTGGGCATGCCATGGTGTCCATTCGCCCTGCGGCGATGATGTTTGCCGGTCTACTTCTTTGCGCCTGCGGCAATCCGGGTTCTCCTCTGCCTCCTTCGCTGATGCTGCCCGAGGCGGTGGCGGATCTCCATGCCGAGCGGACCGGCAATGTAGTTACCCTCCACTGGACCATGCCGCGCCGCACCACGGACCGCCTGCTGCTGAAGGGCGATCAACGGGTACGGATTTGCCGTGCCATCGGCAAGGGGTCATGCCTGGAGGTGGGGCGGCGGCTGCTGCTGCCCGCGGCCGGGGCCACGGCGGAAGATGCCCTGCCGCCGGAGCTGTGCGCCGGAGCGCCGCGTCTTTTGCGGTATGAGGTGCGTTTGGAAAACCGGTCGCGCCGAAGCGCCGGAACCTCAAACCCGGCTTTCGCCGCAAGCGGGGCAGCGCCGCCCGAGGTGACCCATGCTCAAGCTGCTGTAAGCCAAAAAGGGATTGAGGTTTCCTGGCAGGCACCGCCCGTGCCCTCGAACGAGGCCGCCGGGAAGGCGCACCTGCTGGTTCGCCTGGAGCGGGAGCGGGTCCTTACCCCCGGAGAGCGCGCGGAAGGCAGCAAGCAGGCGGAGGCCGGCGTGCCGCAGCCGATGGAGCAAACCCTGGAGGTGCCGGAGCGGCTCCAGCCGCGGGGGACTGTCGCAGGCTGGCAGCCGGACCGTACCGTGGACGCGGATGCGCTGCTCAACCGGCAGTATCGCTACTCCATACAGC
>CAXTSG010000111.1:0-933 GCA_964246825.1 uncultured Acidobacteriaceae bacterium
ACAGCAGCACGCCGGCCGTAAGGCAAGCCTGCACAATCAGGCGCTGCTCGTGGGCGCCGCTGCGGTCGGGTACGCCGTTGTACAAGCCGTAGCGGCGCAGAACAAACAGGAGCACCAGCAGGAAGCCAAGTAAGTACCAGAGGTCCTGAGGGGACGGCGTAATCGTGATGGTGAAGCCGGGGTACTGGGGAAGACGGGTCAAAAAAAGGGAATGAACAAAAACCGCGAAGCCAAATGCCCCGAGGGTGACCAGCATATCGTTGAACATCATCAGAGCCGCGGCGGCAAAGGCGGGGCTGGCGTGGCTTCTTGTTCGACTCAAGGCGTGCACCATGCCCGGCGAGGAGCGCGGTTCCCTGATTGTGCCTCGCCGAACGAATTCTGAGCTGCCCATCGTGTCCAACACCCTTGACGTACGTTCCTGAATCGGTCAAACACTCTACCCATAACGGCTGCGCGGGCAAGAAACCGGGAAAAAAGGGGGAAGCTCAATGGGTTTGCCAAGACGCGGTACAAGCTCAGGCGGTTCAAGCCGCTCTGTATCCACTTTGACTTTAACTGATCTTCCCTGTTCTGACTTGAATTTCTGTTTTTCCTTGCTTACGAAGGGTACTCGCCCTTTCCCGAACATTCCACCTTAAAAGCGCGTCCCCTATTGTAATTCACCAGACGAAATCTTCTGATCTTTTCAAGCCGCATAGACTGCAACGCAGCCGACGAGAGTGAAACAGCTATTCTGCTGTTGCTTCGGTTTTCCGCTTCCCGAGCTCCCACCCCATCATGAACACTGCTTCCGCTCCCTTTCGCCGACAGTTGGACGCCCTGCTTCAAGAGCATGCCCGGCCGATGGACAAGTATGGCCACCAACCCCGCCTTTACGCCCTGACCAGGCTTGTGGGCGAGGGACTCTCTTACGATGACGACGTTGTTTTC
>CAXTSG010000111.1:943-2007 GCA_964246825.1 uncultured Acidobacteriaceae bacterium
TTTTCGCGGCGGCCTTCCTTCACGATCTTGGTGTCTTTATCGGACACCGGCCGGAAAACCTTGAGCTCCTTGTTCGGTGGGATCATATTCAATACGCCGTGGACCATGCGCCGGATTTTCTAAACCGGGTCGGCTTTCCCGCGAACAAGGTCGCGGCTGTTCTCGATACCATCGAAACGCACCAGCCCCGCGACGTACCGCGCAGCCTGGAAGGCGTCATTTTGCGGGATGCCGACATTCTTGAGCAGCTGGGAGCCATTGCGGTGCTCCGCGCGGCGGCTAAAACCGGCCGCGATACACGCTACGAGAACTTTTCCAGCGTGGTCGCCTTTCTCGAGCGGTCCCTGCGCGAGCTGCCGGATAACATTCGGCTGCCCACCACGCGGGCGCTCGCCGCGCCTAAAATCGAAGCGTTGCGGCTATTTCTCGCGGCCGTAGAGGGGGAAGCGCTCGGCTGCCTTTTCTAAACCGCCGTGTCTCTCCCCTGCTCGCGCTCCCAAAGCTGCTCCGCTGTACGCACGTACAAGGCCACCGCATCCCAAAGCTCTCCTTTGCGGATGTACTCGCCCGGCGTGTGCGCTACGTGGATCGACCCGGGCCCGAGCAGCAGCGGTTCGCCCCATGCCCCAAGCGCCGGGATGTCCGTGGTGAAGGAGGCGATCATGGTCGGGAGTCCATCGATCGCGCGAAGACGTACAAAGGGGATCTCCAGCACATAATCCACCTTAGCGTAGGGCGCGGCGGCGGCGGCAAGAATGGCCCGCGTCTCCTCCGAAGGGCCGACCAGGCGCACCAGAACTTGTGCCGAAGCACGATCGGCGATGACGTTCGGCGCATGGCCGCCTTCCAGCAGGCCGATGTTCAGCGTGCTCGGTCCCACGTCGGCGAGCCGCGGCAGCGGCGCGCGCAGCATGGCCTCCAGCGCCTGCACCAGCTTGTGGACAGCGCTTTCGCCCAGCTCCGGGTAGGCCGAGTGGCCCATGGTGCCGGTAGCTGTCACGGAAGCGCGCAGCGCGCCTTTCGAGGCCAGCGCAAGCCGGTTCTCGGTCGGTTCTCCGTTGATG
>CAXTSG010000111.1:2017-8680 GCA_964246825.1 uncultured Acidobacteriaceae bacterium
TGAGAAAGCGGCTGCCCTTCGGTTGGAGGTTTGCGACTTTCGCCCCGGCGGAATCCCGCTCTTCGCCGACAACAAAGAGCAGCGCAACCGGCATCGCCCGCTCACGCAGCTGCTCCGCGGCCAGGATCATGGCGACCACGATGCCTTTTGCATCGCAGGCGCCTCGGCCGTAAACGCAGTGCTCGTCCTCGCTGCTTGGGATCCATGGAGGCACGGTGTCGAGATGCGTGGAGAACACCACAAATGGGTCGGCTGCTCCCGCGGAGGCGTAAACATTCCAGCGCTCACCGGAGTGGTGGGAATTGGCCGGCTGCGGCACCGCCGTGGTTTCTACTTCCCAGCCGCGCGCACGGAGGTGCTCCGCCAGGAAGATACCAGCAGGGCCTTCCCGGTAGGTGGTGGAGTCGATATCCATCAGCCGGCGAAGCAGCCGGATTGCTTCTTTTTGCTCAGGCTCGTTCACGCCCCCAGCATACCCCAGGGTCTCTCTGAAATCCGAAGCTCTACAATGTAGAGGTGATGATGTCGGAAGGGCGCAAGGAACCGCGCGAGGGCGGAGTACAAACGATTGAGGACCTCCGGGGTCCGGCAGGCCACCTGGAAGCGCTGCTGAACCCGGGCAGGCCGTCCGGGACTGTCCCGCTCGCCGTGGTGCTGTGCCACCCGCACCCGCTGTTCGGGGGCACCCTGCACAACAAGGTTGTGTACCATGCGATGAAAACTTTTACGGATGTCGGGCTCCCCGTGCTGCGCTTTAACTTTCGCGGAGCGGGCCGCAGCGAAGGGGAGCACGATTTCGGCCTGGGGGAGCAGGAAGATGTTCTTGCCGCGGTAACGTGGATGAGCGCGGCTTATCGGCTGCCGGTGCTTGCTGTCGGATTTTCCTTCGGCGCGCATACCGCGCTGCGTGCCGGCTGCCGCGACCGTAGGGTAGCCGGATTGGTTTCACTCGGGACGCCCATCATGGCGGGAGATCGCGTGTACACCTATGAGTTCCTGCGCGGGTGCGCCGTGCCGAAGCTGTTTGTCAGCGGCTCGGCGGATGAGTTCGGACCCATGGCCCGCGTGGATGAAGCACTGGACGCCGCCGCCGAACCGAAGCAGACGGTTTGGATTACCGGCGCGGACCACTTCTTTACCGGCAAACTCAACCTGATGCAGGCGGCGCTGCGAGCCTGGCTCCAGGCGCATTTCCTCCCCTTGCTGACGCCGGACGCCCTGCGCGAGGAGAGCGCGTAATGCCGACCGCGGAAGACCGGCTTTCCGGGCTGCGCGCCGATGCTTTGAAGATCTTTTCCGAGGCTTTGGCGGGCTGCGACATGGACCGCGCTTTTGCGCGGCATCTTCGGTTTGAAGGCAACCTGCTGCGTCGCTTTGCCTCCCCTGTGCTGCCTCCGGTGGAGCAGTCGCTTGCAGCAATTCGCAGGGTGCAGGTCATCGCTTTCGGAAAAGCCGCCATCCCCATGCTGGATGCGCTTACCCCGCGGCTCCCTCCCAAGCTGCGCGTGGACGGCGTGTGTGCTTCGCCGGAAGCTCCGCTCAAGCGGCACCGCCATGTTCGCTACTTCCAGGCAGGGCATCCCCTTCCCAACGAGGACTCACTGGAAGCGGCAAAAGCCGCGCTTGACCTTCTTCATCGCGCCGACCACGACACCATGATCTTTTTTTTGGTATCCGGCGGCGGCTCTTCTCTTTTGGAGCTGCCACGCGACCGCTCCATCCCGCTGGACGATTTGCGCGCTTTCTATGAGACGCTGGTGCTTTCAGGCGCGACCATTGCAGAGATCAACATGGTTCGCAAGCACTTTTCGGCAATCAAGGGCGGACGCCTGGCGGACGCCGTGCCCGACGCGCAAAAACTTACGCTTCTGGTGGCCGATGTTCCCCTGCGGGATCTCGGCGTGGTTGCCTCGTCGCCGACGCTTCCGGATGCTTCCACATGGGCCGACTGCCGGGAGGTTCTTGCGCGTTGGAATCTGCTGCCCCGTTTTCCGGCCACGGTTCGGGCTTACTTTCAGGCTCTTGAAAGCCGGGCTCCACAGCCTACCGAGGTGCGGCCGCCGCAGCATAGCCAGGTCGATGTTCTGCTGTCCAATCACGACCTGCTGAACGCGGCACGGGACGGCGCCCGCGCGCTCGGATATAAGGTAGTGATTGACAATACCTGTGACAATTGGACGTCCGCGGATGCCTCGGCTTACCTCCTGAATCGGTTTTGCGCTTTGCGCTCCGAGTGGGGCAAAGTATGCCTGCTGTCAGGCGGCGAAGTAACGGTTGCCGTGGAAGCGGCTCGGCACGGCTGCGGCGGACGCAATCAGCACTTTGCGCTGGAGACCGCGCTGCGGCTCGACGGCGCGCCCGACACAATGATTGTGCTGAGCGCGGGCTCTGACGGCAGCGACGGAAACAGCGCGGCCGCCGGTGCCGTCGCCGACCCGACCACGGCGGAGCGTGCGCGGCGATTTTCCTTCTCGCCGGAACAATCGCTGGCCGCATTTAACAGCTGTCCGCTTTTTACCGCGCTCGGCGACGCCGTCGTGACCGGGCCGACAGGCAACAACCTCCGCGATTTGCGGATGCTGCTGGCCGACGGCTAAAGCTCGCGCGGAGCCGCGCCTGCAAACCGGCGAGGGCTATCGCTTCCTCGCCGGTTTCGGAGTGCTTTTGGCCGGTGCTTTCCCGGCGGCTGGCTTCCCCTTCCCCGGAACAGCTTTTGTTTGCACCGGGGCGGCTTTCTTTGCCGCCGGGGCTGCTTTTTTCACGGGCGGCGGGCTTTTCTTTGCGGAAGCTTTTGTCGGAGCGGAAACCTTTACCGGAGCAGCGACTTTCTTTGCTGGCGGCTTCGCGGCGGCAGTAACCTTCGGAGGCGCGGCGGCTTTTTTCGCGGAAGCTGCCGTGCCTTTCGCCCCGGCTTTTTCCGCTGCCGGCGCGGGGCGCTTGGCGGCCGGGGGATTTGCTTCCGCCTTTTTGCTTTCGGCGACTGCGGGCTTTGCCGTCGGTATTTTCGGCAAAGTTTCCGCTGTTTCTGTGACGGCCGGCGGCACGCCTACCCCGCCGCGGCGCACATCCTTGGACGCCTTTGCAGGAGCAGCAGGCTTTGCAGGCGGGGCAGCGGCTGGAACCGACGGGCTCGGTAGCTCAGCCTCATCTTCCTCGACGCTGATCTCGGTACCCGCCTCCGGCTCTTCCACTTCTTCCAGATCCGCATCCTCTCCGATGATGCGGCCCAATACAGCGGGCAGGTCGACCTTCTCCAAGTCAACTTTGTCTAGGTTGAGTTTTCCTCCCAGCGCAATGGAAAGACTGCCCGGCTGCTCTTCCAGTTCCTTTTCCTCTTCGTCGTCCTCGTCCTCATCCTCGCTCAGATCGTCGCCGTCCGGAACGAGGTCAAGACCGCCGGGCGCGTCTTCCTCGTCTTCATCTTCATCGTCATCCGCGCGCGCGGTGCTTGTTTCATCCTCGTCGTCATCCGCATCACGCGCGGCCCCTTTGCGCTTGCTCTTGCCGTCTCCTTTTTTGCTCCGGGAGCGGCGCAGGGTAACAGGCGGCGGCGGCGCGGGCGGCGAATAGGCTTCCAGAAAAGCCCGCATCTGCTCATCGGTATCGAGCTTGCCGTCAATTTGCTGGAGAAACAACTCGTGGAGCAGCTCGCCGTAAATCGGCAGCTCCGGAGTAATGCGCATTTCCAGCATCAGGGCGACGGGCACCTTCTTTGCCGCTTCCGGCCATACCGTAAAGAAGTTCTTGAACTTTTGTTCGACTGCCGCATTTTTCCGTGTGTGCGCCAGCCACAGGATGGCCTCGCCCGGCTCTGAATGGAAGAGCTTCCAGGATGCCGAGGGAGCGGCAGCCTCCTTGCTCGTGAGCTTGCGCGCAAACTCTTTTGCCGCCGCATCCAAGCCTTTCCATTGAGCCTGGAGGCCCGGGCGCGGGAGCACCGCCGTCAATGCTTCCCGGTCGCCCGCGGTCATGCCGGCGGTCAGCACTTCCAGGTGCGCCGCCGTCAGGTCCGCCGTAACCCCTTGCAGCAGCAGCTGAATCCGATTGCGGTGGAGATTTTCAAGCGCCGCCGTGTCTGCCTTGTCGCTTGTCCAGGCGGCACCCAGCTTGCTCATCCAACCCTCGGCCTCCAGCTGCCGCAGCACCGGAAGTGCATCTTCTTCGGAGGCGATTTCTTCCAATTCATAGCCGCGCAGAAAGGGGGAAACTACCTCGAAATTGTCCGCTTCCTTCGCGTTCTCGTAGCGGGTCCGGGTTTTTTCCTCTAGGGACCAGCCCAAACGATGGCTGAGGCGAATGGCCCGGACCAGCCGGGAAGGGTCCTCAAGGAATCCGTAGTTGCTGACCAGGCGCAGCTGCCGTGCCTCAATGTCGGCCACGCCGTTCAACGGGTCGAGCAGCAGCCCGTAGGAGCCTTCGTTAAGCGAAAGCGCCATGGCGTTCGCGGTAAAGTCGCGCCGATGGAGGTCATCGACGATGCCGCTCCAGCTGTATCGCGGCTGCCCCGGCTTGGGAAAGCTTTCCGAACGAGTGGCGGCCACTTCCACGCGGACCGAGCCGGGAAACCAGAAGAACAGCGTCCGGGAAGCCTCGTGCCGGCCCCAAAGGACGCCGCCGCGCTCGGTGATGGCCCGTTCAAGATCCAGGGCATTGCCCTGGACAGAAAAGTCCAGGTCGCGCACGGAAGAGCCGGTAGTAAGGTCACGGACCGCGCCGCCTGCTAAAAAGACGGTCATCCCGGAGCTTCGGGCTGCATCGCGGACCTGCGCTAGGGCGTTTCGCTGGGCCTCGCTCAGGCGGGTATCGAGCAGGTAGGTATATTCGGGCATGCGTCCAGATAACCAACAAGGATTTCCATCCGGGGACCTGCTGAAACGGCACAGGGCAATGCGTGCCCTGAGCTGTGTACGGCTGGGCCGAAGGAAGCAAAGCGTGATAGTAACAGAAGCTCGTGACGCTGGATAGCCGAGACTCCCGGATCGCCGTCGATGGGTGCATCTATGTGCCTTTTCCTGCCCGGAACACAGCCCGCGCAGCGCATACAATGCGCCTATGGATCTCCAAACGCTGGCGCTGGCGCTCGGCGCCGAGCTGCGCCCCGGTGCCGAGGGCGCGGCCTTGCCGGGCTCCGCTCCTATCACCGGAGTGGCTGCCCTGGAACATGCCGGGCCGGGCGAGGTCAGCTTTGTCGCCAATCCCCGGTATGCGGCGGCGGCACGCACCACGCGCGCGGCAGCCGTTCTGGTTGAGCCGGACTTCCCTGCCCTGCCCGCGCCGACACTCCGCGTGGAAAATCCTTATCTGGCTTTTGCCAGGGCATTGGAAATGTTCTACCGGGGCCCGGTGTATGCCCCCGGAATCCATCCGACGGCGGTAGTGGATGCATCCGCGGAGCTGGGCCCCGATTGCCACGTAGGACCCTATGTCGTGATCGGCCCGGGCGTCCGCGTCGGCGCGGGAAGCGTGCTGCTCGGGCATGCCGTCCTGTACGCGGGGGTGCGCGCCGGGCAGCGCTTGTTCGCGCACGCGCACGCGGTAGTGCGGGAAAATTGCATTCTGGGCGACGACGTTACGCTCGGCAATGGAGCAGTCATCGGGGCGGACGGCTTCGGCTTCGCTAAAAACGCCGACGGCAGCTGGCACAAGATCCCGCAAAGCGGCCGCGTCGTGCTCGGCAACAGGGTTGAAGTACAGGCAAACAGCTGCATCGACCGCGCCAGCGTCGGTGAAACAACAGTGGCCTCAGGGGCGAAGCTGGACAACCTGGTACAGGTCGGCCACGGCTCCAACGTGGGAGAACACACGCTGCTGTGCGCGCAGGTAGGGCTTGCCGGCTCCAGCCGTATCGGACGGGAAGTCATCCTGGCCGGCCAGGTGGGCGTAGCCGGCCACCTGACGGTCGGCGACGGCGCGGTCGCCACGGCTCAAAGCGGCATCCCGAACGACGTGCCGCCGAAGGAGATTGTGAGCGGCTACCCAGCAATCCCCAACCGGCAATGGTTGCGGGCCTCGGCCGCGTTTCTTCGGCTGCCCGAGATACTGCGCCGCCTTGGAAGGCTGGAACGCTCCCTGGGGTCGGGCGGCTCGTAAAGACGCGCCGTGCTTGCATCCGCATGGAGCATGCGCACCATCTACCCTCGTCATGGCTGAACCCACAGATGAGGAATTGGCAGACCTGCTTGCCTCGGCGGAAGACGTGCCGATCCGCGTGCTCCTTTTAGATGACCAGGTGGAAAATCTGCTGCTGCGCGCCACGATTCTCCACAAGCACGGGTACCAAACCGAAACGGCATCGACGGTAGACGAAGCATTTGAACTGCTGCACTCCATCGATATCGCCGTGCTCGACTATCACCTGGGTGCCGGGCAGTTCGGCACGGAGGTGGCGGCCAAGCTCCGGGCGCAGCGCCCGGAGGTGCCGATCATTATCTTGTCAGCCACGCTGGAGCGGCGCTTCGGCGGCCCTGAAGACATGCACCTGCTCAAGGGCTACAGCTCGGTCGATGACCTGGTGGCGGCGCTGCGCTCCTTTCGCGCCAAACGCAAGGGTGCGCCGGTCATGGTGGATGCGCGCGACTTTTTCTATTCGCGCATCAACATGGCCATGGGCGATGAGGTCGTTCTGGAAGTGCTGGACGGCCGCGGCAATTGGCAGTATGTGAA
>CAXTSG010000111.1:8690-9751 GCA_964246825.1 uncultured Acidobacteriaceae bacterium
GAAGGCGGACCTTCTGCACGAAGTCGATCGGCCCCTGCTGGAACGCCCGCGCGAGTGGTTCCGCGGCAGAAACATGTTCTACGAAATGCCGGAGCTGGCACCGGACTGGCGCGAGATCATCGCCACGGTAGCCGCAACCCGCGAAACCTACATCGACCGCACCTATCGGGGCCTGCTCAACCTGCCGCGCAAGGGCGAGGAATGGGTGTGGAACGTGCTCGCCTTTCCCATGACGCTGCACAATAACGAAAGCGGGGTGGTGCTGACGGCGAGGATTTTAGAGAGAAAGGGTTAAGGGTGGAGGGTCAAGGATGAAAAGTGCTTCTTACCTACCCTTGACCCTCTACCCTCTAGCCTGCTTTAGTGCACAACACTCTGGAACAGCGAAGACTTCAGCAGCGTCGCAAACTGGCTGTCGGAAGCGTTGAAGTTTACGGTCAGCGTGCCTGCGTTTGAGGTGATGGCGGTGTTGTCAATCGCCTGCTTTTCCACCGCGGTGCCGCTTACTTTCTCGAACATGGCGGCGGCATTCATCATGCTGGACATGGTGGCTGCCGTGAAGGTGTCCGGCGTGACGACCGCGAGGTTGAACTTGACGCCGTTATCGAAGTTCATGCTGTAGCGCGAGCTGATGAGCCGCTTGCGCACAGTGTCGTAGTCGGCCAGCTGCGAGGCCTGGCCCATGACGCTGCGCATCATCTCCTGCGTGCCTTTGCCGTCAAGCAGGCTCCACAGCGCTTCCGAGTCCACCAGGCCCATCTGCTGCATCAGGGGCTGATTGGAGAGCATGTTGGGGCTGAAGCCGTCGCGCGCGTTCAGGGCATACTTGATCGCGTCCGAAGCACCGAAAACCATGGTCGTGGGATTCACGAAGCTGACCAGCATGCCGCTGCCCATGGGATACATCCTATTAGTGCGCAGCAGCTGCGGCTTGACCTTACGTTTGCGAAAGTCGGCCAGAATATCCGGCATGGAAAATTGCCCCTGCGCCACGCCGACAATCTTGGAGCTGTCGCTGTTCGGGTCGGGGCGGAAGTTGGCGAAGGCAAGCTCCTCGACAT
>CAXTSG010000112.1:0-2712 GCA_964246825.1 uncultured Acidobacteriaceae bacterium
CAACATCCGCCGACGACCCGCATGCTGTAATTTCCAAAGTCTACCAGACTTTGCCACTTTCCCATAAAGCCGCCATCAATGCTCAGCCTCCACCAGCGTAATGTGCCGCCCGGCTTCCCGTTCTTCCGTCAACAGCACCGTGGACCCATTGTTTGTGGCGGAAAGACCGGCATACACCGGCGGCGGCGCGGCAAGGGGGGCGACGGTGGAGCGCCCCTTGGTCGCGAAATCGAAAAAGCGGATCGCGGCCTGTCCATGCTTCAGGTCCAGGTAGTCGATGCCGCGCGGGGTAAGCTGCCAGTAGCCCCAGTAGTTGGCGCTCGGCTGGTCCAGCACCGGCTCATCCTGAATCTGCTCGCGGGTGCCTGGGCCGATCGAGGACCGCCAGATGCCGTCGGCATCCCCCCGGGTGTAATACAGCCAGCGCCCGTCCGCGGACTCCTGCGGCTCCATTCCATCGCCCAACGTCACCGGCTGCGGCTCCCCGCCGGCGGCGTTCAGCCTCCACAGCTGCCACCGGCCGCCGCGGTTCGAGCGAAAGTACACCGCCTGGTCGTCGTGCGACCAGCGGGGCACGATGTCATTGGCCGCCCCAAAAGTAAGCTGGCGGGGCTTCCCGCCGGATGCGGCGACCACAAAGATATGAGAATGTCCGTCCGGCCGCGAATCGAACAGGATGCGGTCGCCCCGGTTCGACCAGGCAGGGCTCCCGGTCAGCGGACCCGCCATGGAGGTAATCTGCTGCATGTGCCGGCCGTCAAGGGAAGCCGCCCAGATCTGCTGCGACCCGGAGCGAAGCGACTGAATGGCAAACCGCCCGCCGTCCGGCGAAAGCGAAGGCGCGGAATCCTGCTGCGTGGAAGAAAGCACCGGTACCGAGGCACCCGGGGAGCCGCCCACGCGCGCAATGCTCCAAATGGCGGAGCCCTGTGCGTAGGCAAGCTGCCCCGGCTGGCTGCCGACCGAGGGCTCCACGGCATCCTCCGTACCGATCGGAAGCCGCTCCGGCTCCTTGCCGTTCAATGCCATGCTCCACAACGCGAACTTGCCTCCGCGATTGGATGAAAAAACGATGGATTTGCCGTCGGCGCTCCAGGCAAGACTGTCGATATTCATGCGGTCGTGCGTGAGCTGGTGCAGCCCGCGGTCCGGAAGGCTGATCCAGAAAATATCCCGAACCGCCGTTTCACTCGCCCGTGTGAACGCGATCCGCCTTCCATCGGGCGAGTAAGCGGGCGTCAGATCGCCCTCCCAGCCCGTGGGAGGCGCGGTCAGGGGTTGAACATGACTGGTCGCAAGCTCCAGTTGGAGAATAGAGGAGTTCGGCGAACTGCCGATATGGTCGGGAAAGATAAGATAGCGGCCGTCCGGCGACCAGGAAAGCGCCCCCTGCTCCCAGTGGCTCGGCTCCTGTAGGGTGTAGAGCTGACGGGCTGCCGGCTTCCCAGTGCCTGCGGCTTCCGCTGAAGCCAGAAAAAGACCGGGCCCGCTCGCGGTCAGCGCCAGGTAAGCAACGGAACGCTCGTCCGGCGACCAGGCCGGGCTGAACTGCTCCTCCGAGGAGTGGGAGCGGCCGCCGGCATCCTGGTCGGACTGCGGCGTTAACGGAAAGCTCGCGTCGCCGCCCACATCCTTTATATAGATACGGCGCGAGCCGCCCTCCTCGGGAATCTCTACAAAAGCCACGCGACGCCCGCCCGGGGCAAACACCGGCTGCACCTGCTCGCCGGCCGCAAAGGTAAATGGCAGCGTGCGAAATGTGCGCTCCGGGCTGTGACGCGGCCGGAATTGAATCACGCCCCAGATCAAACACGCAAGGGCTGCAACACCGGCCGCAATCGCACGAACACCGGCAAAGCGTCGGCGCGGCGCGGTCACCTGAGCCGGTACCGGTGCCGGGAGCGTTTCCGGCACTTCCAGGGGCACCAACGGCACCGGCATGGGTACGGCGTAGGACGGAACAGGAGTCTTCTCCGCAACCAGGTCCCGCACCGGCGCTACCAGCCGGTAACCGACCCTGGGTACCGTCTGAATATAGCGCGGCGCGTGGGCATCATCCCCGGTAATGCGCCTCAGGATGGAAATACACCGCGTCAGCACGTCGTCGCTGACAAAGGTATCGGACCAGACAGCGGAAATCAGTTTCTCCTTCGGGATGACGTGCTGCGGGTCGGCCGCAAGGGTTAACAGTACCTTCATCACCTTGGGCTCGACCCGTTGTTCCAAGCCTTCCCTGGAAAGGGCATTCAGGCCGGGATCGACCAGCCAATCCCCGATAAGGAACGGCTCAGTCCGATCCTGCTTCCCCGGTTCCGCGGTAACAGCCATACTTGTCATACAGTTGCCTCTCGCTTCTACATCCTCAGCACTCCCTCAGCAAAACCTCAGACCTGCATCGGGATTAACGTCTTGTTCATTCCGTAAGGTCAGCCAGTTTCTGAAGGAGGCTTTTCCTTGTTCAAGCTCAAACAAAGTTCAAACACGCGCCTTACATCGCGGGAACAGACATTCCGTCCCCACCTTGGTCCTTTATCGCAAGCCGCCCTTTTCCGGAGCGCGCGCCTTGGCGGTTCGGCGGCGCTGCTCGGCCTGCTTTGCGGCACGGCCTCGGTTTCCGCCCAAGTCACCTCCGGCACCATCTTCGGCTCTGTTCAGGATACGTCCGGAGCCGTGGTTTCGGGTGCAACTGTTACGGCGACAGCAGCAAATATC
>CAXTSG010000112.1:2722-6139 GCA_964246825.1 uncultured Acidobacteriaceae bacterium
CGTGGTCACCGGCAAAAACGGGACATTCTCCCTTCCGAACCTCCCGATCGGCACTTACCGCATCGACATCCAGGCTCCCGGCTTTGAGGCCCTCAACAAAGACAACATCATCCTGAACTCGGCCGACAACCTGAACGCCGGGACGTTCAACCTCGCGGTCGGCTCGGCAACCACCTCGGTTACGGTAGCCGCCGATACCGGCGAGCAGCAGCTCCAGACCGAGTCCGGCGAGCGTTCCGACCTGATTACGGGCAAGCAGATGAACGACATTGCGTTAAATGGACGCAATGTTCTTGATATTCTTCGCGTCATTCCCGGCGTAGACGGCTCGGGCAGCTTTGCCACGAATCAAACGGGCGGTCTTGCCAGCTACTCCATCAACGGCACTCGTCAAAATCAGCACGACTTCACGATTGACGGTGCCTCCAACGTCGACTCAGGGAACAACGACGGCACCCAGGTGACCATCAATACGGATGCCATTGCTGAAGTCAAGGTACTCACCTCAAACTTCCAGGCCCAGTTCGGCAAGGCCGGCGGCGGCTCCATCATCGTTACCTCACGCGGCGGCGATAACACCTTTCACGGCAACGTACACCTCTTCCATCGCAACGAGGGTATGGATGCCAATGATTGGGTCAGCAACCACAATGGAGCCGCAAAGCAGCTTTTCCGCTTCAACACCATCGGCGGCCAGATCGGCGGCCCCATCAAGAAGGACAAGCTATTTTTCTTCTTCTCAAACGAGAACTACCGCCAGCTGATCCCTGGTGCGATCGTGAAGTATCAAACGCCCACCGCGCTTGAGCGCAACGGCGACTTTTCACAAAGCGTGGACAGCAACAACCAAGCCGTTACGATCTACGATCCCGTAACCCGGGCGGCCATCCCGAACAATCAAATCACGGCGGCGAACCTTACAGGAGCTCAGGCGGCGAACTTTGCCCAGATCCAAAAGGTTCTCAATCTTTACCCGCTGCCGAACGTGGCAGGGGAAGGCACCTACAACCGCCAGGACAATCTCTCTTACCAGCATCCGCGCACCGAGTACATCGCGCGCCTGGACTACCAAATCTCCAAAAATGAGCGCCTTTTCCTCCGCTACGTCGGCAATCGCGACACGATCGTAGGGCCGGTAGGCTCTTTCGGCGGAGGGTTATTCTGCGCGGGCGACCTGCAGATTCCGGGCGGCTGCTCCAATAACTCACCCGGCTACACCCTTTCGGGCGACCTTACCAGTGTCTTCTCGCCCACTGTTGTCAATGAATTGACCGCGGGGCCAAGCGTGTACAGTTCCATCATCCAAGGGGTCAACGGCAACATCACGGTCGGTGCCAACAACATCAACCTGCCCCTGCTGTATCCGGTCACGCCGACTACCTCTATCCCGGACATCAACTTTACCGGCAACGGCCTCACTTTCCCATCCACCTACCTCGGCGCCACGCCCTGGCATCAGGCAGCCACCAACATCACGGCGAACGACAACCTGACCTGGACGCTCCATGCCCATACCTTGAAGTTCGGCGCTTTCTATGAGCGGCAGCGCAAGGATCAGATTGCCTACGGCAACCTGAACGGGCAGTTCGGCTTCAACGCCTGCTCCACCAGTGCCGAGGGCTGCGTGCAGGGCGTCTCCAACACGCACGACGGCTCGCCGCTCGCCAGCGCACTGCTGGGCTACTTCACCAGCTTCGATCAATCCAGCTCACGGCCGCTCGGCTTTTTCCGCTACAACCAGGTGGAGTTCTACGCGCAGGACACTTGGCAGCTTTCGCCCCGGCTTACGCTCGATTACGGCGTTCGCTTCGTCTACATCCCTCCGCAATATGATGCCAACAACCAGATTGCTCTGTTCTCGCCCGCTGCCTACAACCCGGCAACAGCGGTTCAGGTCAATACCGGCGGCAACCCTGTCGCCAACTCCGGCAACCAGCTCGACGGCATGCAGTTCTCCGCGAACGGCACCCTGCCGAAGGGCGGCTGGGACAGCCAGGGCATCATGCCGGAGCCGCGCTTCGGCTTTGCCTATGACATCTTCGGCGACCACAAGGGTGTGCTTCGCGGTGGATTCGGCACCTCGCACGACCGCGAACAAGGCAACCTGGTCTTCAACACCGTCTTCAATAATCCTGCAAACGTCCTTCAGCCCAGCGTTTCCAATAGCACGCTGCCGAACCTGACAACAACCGCTCCCAATGCCGCCGGCGTGCTTTCTAACATTCTCGGCGCTGACCGCAGCGGGCAGGTTCCGGTGGTTTACAGCTACAGCCTCGGCATCCAGCGCGAGCTGCTGCCCGGCACTACGCTGGACGTAGCCTACGTCAGCACCTTGGGACGTCATCAGGTTACGCTGCGCGATGCCAATGCCCTGCCTTACGGCACGACCTTTCAGGCAGCCGCTCAGGATCCTTCGCAGTTCGCGGGCGGCGTGGTCCCGGCGGTGGAACCGAACCTGCCGCCCGAGTACGCCGCTGCCGGCTACAAGTTCAGCGGCCAGCATGCGTACACGCAAAACTACCTGCTGCCCTACAAGGGCTACGGGCAGATTTCCTACTACAAGTTCGACGGCACCTCCAACTACAACTCGCTCCAAGTCTCCGTACAGCGGCGCTTCAGCCGGACTTTGTCGCTCGGCGGCGTTTACACCTGGTCCAAGGCGATGACAACTTCCACCGCCGATGAAACCGGTGTCGATCCGTTCAACGAAAAGCTGTACAGCTACGGCGTCGCGGGCTATGACCGCCGCAACGTTGCCGCCATCAACTATGTTTACAGCCTGCCGGACTTTTCGAAAGACCTGCATTTCTCTCACATCGTCGGCTACTTTACGGACGGCTACCAGCTCTCCAGTATCACCAGCCTCCAGAGCGGCTACCCTGTCCGCAATGCTCAATATTCACCGGCCAACCAGCTCACGGGAGGCTCACAGTACAGCAAAACCCCGCCGTTCTATCTCGGGCTCGACGGGCAGGGCAACCCCTTGCTGCCCACCATCGGCGCCCCAACCCAGAGCGCTCCGGGCAGTATTCGGGACGGCAACCTAGTGGCGTGGGACCAGTCCATCTTTAAGAACTTCGAGTTAGGTTCGGCCGAAAAAGGCCGGTTCATCCAGCTGCGCGGAGAGTTCTTCAACATCATCAATCACCCGAACTTCAACGGGCACGACTACGGCATCAACACAACGCTGCCTTCTTACAACGCCAAGAGCGGTACTTTCACGCCTTTGTCCGTGACCAAGGACAGCTCCTTCGGCAACCCGACCAGTGCTTACGGACCGCAAGGCCCCGGCGGCCCGCGCGTCATCCAGCTGGCGGCCAAGGTTTACTTCTAGCCTCAGCCGACAACAGGCGGGCCGCGGGGGTGGGCGCGCCCCCCCCCCCCCCGGGGGGGGGGTTTTTTGAAGCGGTCGAGTAT
>CAXTSG010000112.1:6149-9594 GCA_964246825.1 uncultured Acidobacteriaceae bacterium
CCTTGCAGTCATCCCCCCCCCCCCCCAACCCCGGGGGCCGGGGGCGGCCCCCCCCCCCCCCCCCCCGCTGCTTCTTCTGTTTTTCCAGGCTTCCGTTTAGGACCGGCTATGAAACTCTTCCCTTTCTGCTCCTTCCTTGCCCTTCCCCTCCTATCCTCCTTGCCGGCCTTCGCGCAATCCGTTCAGGTCACTGTTACCACCGCCGACCTTTCCCAGGCGCTCGCGCCCGCGCCTTCCCTACAGTTCACCCCGGCCCCGGCCGCGCCGGGAAGCGCAGCTCCGCTCACCATTACGGTCGACGACGCGACCCGCTACCAAACCATCGACGGCTTCGGCGCGTCCATGACCGACGGTTCGGCCTTTCTGCTCAAGGAAAAGCTCGCCCCGCAGTTGCGCGACAAGGTCATGACCCAGCTGTTCAGCCCCGCGCAGGGCATCGGCCTTTCCTTTCTGCGGCAGCCCATCGGGGCCAGCGATCTGTCCCGCGAGGAGTCGAGCTTCGACGACATGCCTCCCGGCCAGCAGGACCCCGCGCTGGCGCACTTTTCCGTCGCGCATGATGAAGCCGATGTCTTCCCGCTGCTCAAGCAGGCCCTCAGGCTCAACCCCGCCATCACCGTCATGGCTACTCCCTGGAGCCCGCCCGGCTGGATGAAAACCAAACCCACCATGGACGGCGGCGGCCTCCGCGACGATGCCATGCCGGTTTACGCCCGCTACCTCGTCAATTCACTGGAAGCTTACCGGAAAGCCGGCATCCCGGTGCGCTATCTCACGGTGCAGAACGAGCCGCTTCACGACACCACAGACTTCCCCGGCACCCTGATGCCGGCCTCGCAGCAGAAGGTCTTTATCGGGCAGTATCTCGGCCCGGCGCTCAAAACCGCAGGGCTCCCGACCCAGGTACTGGCCTACGACCACAACTGGAACCACACGGAATACCCGACCGAGGAGCTTCAGGACCCGGCGGCCGCGCCGTTTCTCGCCGGCTCGGCGCTGCACTGCTACGGCGGCACGGCCGCCGCGCAGACTCCCCTTCATGAGCAGTTCCCGAACAAGGGCATCTGGCTTACCGAGTGCTCCGGCGGCACCTGGCAGCGGGAAAGCCCGCTCATGGTGACCGAGCACCTGCTGCTCGACTCCACCCGGAACTGGGCTAAGTCGGTCGTGCTGTGGGGCATCGCGCTCGATACCGATCACAGCCCGCACTCGGGCGGCTGCGACACCTGCCGCGGTCTTGTAACCGTGGACCTGCGGCAAAGCCCGGCGACCTCGACCTTCACCGGCGACTACTACGGCCTCGGCCAAGCCAGCCGCTTCGTGCGTCCGGGCGCAGTCCGCATTGCTTCCACCTCGCCCGGGCGCGACAGCCTGGAAAGCGTCGCGTTTGAAAACCCCGACCGCTCTGTCGCATTGCTCGTCGTCAACAACCGCACGGAAGCGCAGCTCTTTTCCGTAAGCTGGAAGGGCCAAACGCTCCAGGCGACCCTGCCGGCAAGCAGCGTGGCGACCTACGTATGGCAGGCCGGCCCCGGAGCCAAGATGATCGCCGTCAAGTAGCACAAACTACCAATAGGCAGGCGAAGGCGCAGAGCAGCACACCCGGGCCGTGCCGAAAACGAGGAATGGAATGAACGATCCAAGATTTCTCTCGCGCGTGCGGGTGTCGCGCGCCGCACTGGCGCAAAGCATCCAGGTCGTCGAAACCACGCCGGACGCCGCGCAGCTGCTCGCGCCGCAGCCTTCCCTCACCTTTACGCCGGGCACGAGCACAACCCTGCCCATTGCCATCGACGACACGGTACGCTACCAGAAGCTTGAAGGCGTCGGCGGCTCCTTTACCGACTCCGCGGCCTACCTGGTGTGGACCAAGCTGACCCCGACGCAGCGCGCCGCCGTCATGCAGGATCTTTTCAGCCCGAGCGGCATCCACCTGAGCTTCCTGCGGCAGCCCATGGGCGCCACCGATCTCGCGCTTTCCAGCTACACCTACGACGACCTGCCCGCCGGCCAGACCGACCCCGGCATGCAGCAGTTTTCCATCGCCCACGATCAGGCGTACATCCTGCCGACCCTCAAGGCGGCGCTCGCCGTCAACCCGGCCATCAAGGTGCTTGCTCTGCCGTGGTCGCCGCCCGCCTGGATGAAGACCACCGGCAGTCTTAACGGCGGCACCGTCAACACGGCCGACTTCCCTGCTCTGGCCGACTACTTCACGCATTTCATCCAGGCGTACGAGTCGAACGGCGTGCCGATCCAGTATGTCGCCGTGCAGAACGAACCGCTGAATGAGAACACCGGCTACCCGACGACTTTTATGAACCCGGTCGACGAGGGAACCTTTATCTCGCAGTATCTAGGCCCGCAGCTTCGGCAAATGCGCCTTAGGAATCAAGGCTGGAACTTCGCCGACCAGAATACCGACTCCGCCGACGCCACCCCCGGCATCCTCGGCTACGAGCACAACTGGGACAACCCGAAGTACCCGGAGCTGCTGCTCGGCAATCCCTCTGTGCGGCCGTATCTGGCCGGGGTTTCCTTCCACTGCTACGCCGGCAGCGTGGCTGACGGGCAAAACGCCGTCCACGACCTCGACAACGGCGCGCCGATCTTCTATACCGAGTGCACCGGCGGCACCTACGCCCCAAACTTCGCCCAAAATCTCGGCAACGGACTGGAAACGCAGGTCATCGGCGTCCTCCGCAACTACGGCAAAACCGTGATGGAGTGGAATCTCGCGCTGGACCCGACCGGCGGCCCCACGGTCGAGAACGGCTGCCAGGGCTGCCGCGGCGTGCTCACCGTGGACCCGAGCACCACGCCCGCGACCGTGACCCGCAACGTGGAATACTACGTGCTCGGCCACCTTGCGAAGTACGTGCAGGCCGGTGCCTACCGCATCAGCTCGACCGACTACGGCCACGGCAGCATTGAGGACGTTGCCTTCAAAAATCCGGACGGCTCTATCGCCGTGCTCGTATTCAACAGCGCCGCCGCGCCCGGCACCTTCAGCCTCAACTGGAGCGGCGAAACCGCCAGCTACACCCTGCCCGCGGGCGCGGCGGCTACGTTCCTCTGGGCCGCCCACCCGGCAGGCACCTTTGACGTCACGACGGGCCTGCCCGCGAAGACGGTACGGCCCGGCCAGGGCACGCAGTTCCACATCGCGGTCGATACCTACGGCTCCGCCGGCAAAGGGCCGTTGGCAAACGCCGTCGGCGTCGAGCTGCACGGGCTGCCCTCGGGCGCGTATGGCGAATTGGTGCCCGCCGGGCCGCCCAACCTGTACACGCTGCCGATCGACACCCTGCTCAACGCCTCCGCGGGCACCTACCCGGTCACGGTCACCGGTACGCGCGGCAAGGAGGAGGCTTCCTCCACCGTGCAGCTGACCATCGGCGGGCAGGAAGCCCCCTTCGGCGGCACGGCGTGGCCGCTGCCGGGG